>CP028150.1:336051-672102 GCA_003028315.1 Neisseria mucosa
ACGCGAAACTTCTTCGGTATCCAAACTTGCCGCGCCAGTAACGCCTTTGAGCGAAACATAATAGACAAAGCCGCCTGCAACGCGGGCGATGGTTTGGATACGCTCTTCGGTCGTGGTCGGGGCAATCAGGAAGATGCAGTCGATACCGCGCGCTTTGAGTTCGTCGTGCAGCGGGGTGATGGTTTCGACAGGGGAATCAACGGTCAGCACGCCGTCCACGCCCGCTTCGGCAGCCGCTTGGGCAAATGCCTGATAACCCATTTTATGAATCGGGTTCAGATAACCCATCAGGACGACGGGCGTGTTGCCGTTTGTTTCACGGAAGCGGCGTACGATGTTCAATACGTCGTTGAGGGAAACTTTGTTTGCCAACGCACGCTCGGCGGCGCGCTGGATGGTCGGACCGTCCGCCATCGGGTCGGAAAAGGGAACGCCCAATTCCAGGATGTCGGCGCCGTTTTCAACCAAACTGTGCATCAGCGCAAGCGTGGTATCGAGATCGGGATTGCCTACGGTAATATAGGGAATCAGGGCTTTTGCGCCGTCAAGCGCGGCAAAGGTTTGCTGGATTCTGCTCATCTTGATTTCTCGTTTCCGTAACGGCTGTTTCCAGCCGGTTTTCATCGACAATAAGTTGGCAAGTATAGCATTGACTGTCTGTTTCGGGCGAAACTGCATGACATTTCCTGATGATTTTCTGCATGGAAAGGTCGTCTGAAAAAGGGCAGGGCGGTTGTTTTACTGTTATGGAAGCCGTGATGATTTGAATTGTTGTCCATATCGCGCAGTCGCCTTCGAAAATGCTTCAACTTTCCCGCCAAATTCCGTTAATTTCCATTAAAGGTCGTCTGAAAGCCTTCGGTGTCATACTTTCTCGGTTATAATAGCCGGTTTCTTCAATCTGACCCTTTTCGGAAATATATCATGGCATTTGCCTCGCTTTTCACCCTTTTGGACGATATTACCGCTGTCTTGGACGACGTTGCCCTGATGACCAAAATGGCCGCGAAGAAAACGGCGGGCGTGGTCGGCGATGATTTGGCGCTCAATGCGAATCAGGTTACCGGCGTGTCGGCAGAACGCGAGCTGCCAATTATTTGGGCGGTGGCGAAAGGTTCTTTGGTGAACAAGCTGATTTTGGTGCCGCTGGCTTTGCTGCTGTCTGCCTTTTTGCCGAAGCTGATTACGCCTTTATTGATGATGGGCGGGATTTATTTGTGTTTCGAGGGCGTGGAAAAGCTGCTGCATAAGTTTTTACACCGCCACGAAGCGCATGAAGACGAGGAGGCAGACGCCGAAACGCTGGACGAAAAAACCAAGATTAAAGGCGCGATTCGTACGGATTTCATCCTGTCTGCCGAGATCATTATTATTGCTTTGGGCGTGGTTGAAAAATACGATCTGATGACCCGTTCGCTGGTGATGACGGCAATCGGCATCGGTATGACCGCTTTTGTGTACGGTTTGGTCGGCGTTATCGTCAAACTCGACGACTTCGGTATGCTGCTGATGCGTCAAAAAAGCACGGGCATTCAAATGGTCGGACGGGGCTTGATTGCCTTTATGCCTTGGTTCATGCGCGGTTTGAGCGTGGTGGGTACGCTTGCCATGTTCCTTGTCGGCGGCGGTTTGATTATCCACAACTTGGGTTTTTTGCATGATTTCTTACACGCGCAACATTGGGACAGCGGCTTGATGGAGCATGTTGCTAACCTTGCCGTCGGGCTGATTGCCGGTGCCATCGCCTGCGCTGTTGCGCTGCCTTTGATGAAGCTGTTTCAAAAACACTAAACAACCGATACGTCGTCTGAAAATGGTTCAACTTTGTTGAGGCTGTATTTTCAGACGACCTCTTATTTTCTTTTCTCTGCAATGAACATTTTCCGCAAACTCGAACAATATTGGCAGCATCCTGTGCTGTACTGGCCGCTGGTGATCCTGATTGCCGCCGTCACGCCGTTGACTTTCGCGCCTTATTACCATTTTTGGCTGATGCCTTTGCTGTTTGGCGCGCTGATCCGACTGATTGAACTGCGTCCGCGCTTTGCTGTTTCTACCGCCTATCTGTTTGGGCTGGTTGCTTATACGGCACAGTTTTATTGGATACATACCGCGCTGCACGATGTTTCCGGCCTGCCTAATTTATACGCGGTTCCGCTGACTTTCCTGCTGCCGGCGTTTCTCGCGCTGTATCCTGCCGCCTGTTTTTGGTTGTGGAAGAAGTTTCATCTGCCGCGTTGGGTTAAGGTCGGCATCGTTTTGCCGATTTTGTGGACGCTGGCAGAATTTGCCCGCGAACGCCTGTTGACCGGCTTCGGCTGGGGGGCAATCGGCTATTCCCAAATCGTCAAAGAAAGCCCGCTTGCCGGCTTTGCGCCTTTGGGCGGTATTCATCTGGTGACGCTGGCGACGGCATTTGTCAGCGCATGGCTGGTGTTGCTGATTGACAATACGGGTCGTCTGAAACAGCGCCTGCTGCCGATGTGTATGATTGTTATGTTGTGTACCGTCGGCTATGTCGCCCAGCAAACCGACTTTACCAAACCTGACGGCAGCACCAGTACCGTCGCGCTCGTGCAGGGCAATATCGAACAGAGTCTGAAATGGAATGAAGAACAAGTCGTCCCCACCATTCAGAAATACTACGGTCAAATCAGCAAAACATCCGCCGACATCGTTATCCTGCCTGAAACCGCTCTGCCTGTAATGCGTCAGGATTTGCCGGAAAACATCCTGACCCAGTTTGCCGAGCAGGCGCGCACGAACGGCAGCGCATTGGCCGTCGGTATCGGTCAATACACTGCGGACGGCAGCGGATACGAAAACGCCGTAATCAATTTGAGCGACTACGATGATATTTCAGACGACCTCCCGTATTACGCCAAAAATCATCTGGTTCCCTTTGGCGAATACAAACCGCTGCCCTTTTTGACCGAACCGTTGTATAAGCTGATGAATATGCCGCTTGCCGACTTCCGTCGCGGCGGAGCGGGGCAGGCTCCCTTGACGATGAAAGATCAAAAAGTCGCCTTCAACATCTGCTATGAAGACGGCTTTGGCGACGAACTCATTGCTACCGCCAAAAACGCTACGCTGCTTGCCAACGTCAGCAATATGGCGTGGTATGGCGATTCCAACGCGATGTACCAACAGCTCCAGCAATCCCAAGCCCGCGCGATGGAGCTTGGACGCTATATGGTCCGTGCCACCAATACCGGTGCAACCGCCATTATTTCTCCCAAAGGCAGCATCATCGCCGAGAGCGAACCCAATACCGATGCCGTCTTGGAAGGGCATATCAAAGGCTATATCGGCGAAACCCCTTATATGAAGGCAGGCGGTTCGCTGTGGCTGATCGGGGTATTATCAATTATTGCCATCGCACTGTTTTTAATCAGGAAAAAAGCAGATTGAGTTTGAAAAGCGGTCTTTTCATAAGGCCGTTTTTCTTGAACTTTAATATTTACATACAAGAATGTTTGTAATATACTGAACTTATTCCCAGTAAAACAGTCAAATTTTCAAAATCAATCGAATTTCAAAAAGCAAGAAAATCCACCTATCAAACAGTCTTTTACAGAAAAAGGCATTTGACAGCATACGATAGGGCAACAGGCAGTGATATACTGCACGGCAAACAACAAGTAAACAATAGTTTCTACATCATATAAAGGAAAGCAACTCTCATGAATAACGCCTTTGCATTACCCGTCATCCACAGCGGCAACGGCAGCCTTGAGCAATACATTCATACCGTCAACAGCATTCCCATGTTGACGCCCGAAGAAGAAAGCCAACTCGCGGAGCGTCAGCAAAAAGGCGACCTTAACGCCGCCAAACAACTCATCCTTTCCCATTTGCGCGTCGTCGTCTCCATTGCACGAGGCTACGACGGCTATGGCCTGAACCAAGCCGACCTTATCCAAGAAGGCAACATCGGATTGATGAAGGCGGTCAAACGCTACGAGCCCAGCCGTGGCGCGCGCCTGTTTTCATTCGCCGTACACTGGATTAAGGCCGAAATCCACGAATTTATCCTGCGCAATTGGCGACTGGTACGCGTAGCGACCACCAAGCCGCAACGCAAACTGTTCTTCAATCTGCGCAGTATGCGTAAAAACCTGAATGCCTTGTCTCCGAAAGAAGCGCAAGACATCGCCGACGATTTGGGCGTCAAATTGTCCGAAGTCATGGAAATGGAACAACGCATGACCGGACACGACATCGCCATCATGGCGGACAACAACGATGACGAAGACAGCTTCGCCCCCATCGACTGGCTTGCCGACCACGATGCCGAGCCCAGCCGCCAACTGTCCAAGCAAGCCCATTACGCCCTGCAAACCGAAGGTCTGCAAAACGCATTGGCGCAACTGGATGACCGCAGCCGCCGCATCGTAGAAAGTCGCTGGCTGCAAGACGATGGCGGATTGACCCTGCACGAACTGGCAGCCGAATACGGCGTGTCTGCCGAGCGCATCCGCCAAATCGAAGCCAAAGCCATGCAAAAACTGCGCGGTTTCCTCGCAGAAGAAGCTGAAGCGGTTTAAAAAACAAAACAGTTCAGTAGAAGGAAAAAGGTCGTCTGAAACCCGAAATATCGGTTTCAGACGAGCTTTTTGTTTTTCTTGAATCCACCCAAGGTGGTCGGACTTCATTCAATTATGAAGTCAGCGCAGCTTTGAGGATTTTGTTGACTTCGCCCATATCGGCTTTGCCTGCCAACTGGGTTTTCAATACGCCCATGGCTTTGCCCATGTCGGCCATACCGGAAGCACCGGTCATGGCTATTACGGTTTCCACAGCAGTGCGGATTTCTTCGGCAGACATCATTTGCGGCAGGTAGCGGTGCAGGATTTCGATTTCGGCATTTTCTTTGTCCGCCAAGTCCTGACGGCCTGCTTCGGCGTAGATGTTGGCGCTGTCTTTGCGCTGTTTGACCATTTTGGTGATGATGGCAATCACTTTGCCGTCATCGGCTTCGGTGCGCTCGTCCACTTCAAATTGTTTGATGGCGGCATTGATGAGGCGGATGGTGCTTAACGTAGTTTGATCTTTGGCACGCATCGCGGTTTTCATGTCTTCGGTTAATTGTGCTTTCAGGCTCATAGGATGACTTTCAGGAAAAATGGAAGATGGTATTGCACATACTGCCTTAGGGATTCTCTATTTTTCAGACGACCTTTTGTCTTACAGGTCGTCTGAAAAACAAAACACACCGCAGGTCAAGCCTTGCGGTGTGTTTCGGCATCACAGGGCAGACCTGCAATTGATGTTTAGTACATTTTAGGAGGCAGTTGTTGGCTGCGCAGGCGTTTTTGCAGGCGTTTTACGGCTGCGGCTTTTTTGCGTTTGCGCTCGGTAGTCGGTTTTTCGTAAGCTTCACGGGCACGCAGCTCAGTCAACAGACCGGTTTTTTCTACGGCACGTTTGAAACGGCGCATGGCTACTTCGAAGGGTTCGTTCTCTTTAACGCGGATTGCAGGCATTTTATTTCCTTTAAATTTAATTCTGGTTTCAAACCGCCAAAAGGGATAAGGATAAAAGGGGCGGTTTGTAAAAAAGTGGTTGTTTGTATCTCGGGTGTCTTGCGACCGGCGGGATACGCGCCGTGATGTAAACATCACCTCCTAACAAGTCGGCTTGGTGCCAAATATGCCGTCGATGCGGCTGCAAATGAATTGCGGGATTATCTTTGATTAGACAGTTTCTGTCAAGCTGGGGGATTGTCTAAAAAACAGTGTCAGAGTTTCGGAAGCCTTCTTCAAACATCCGACACCAATCGCATTAATTTGCGTATAATGGCGCAACTCCCGATTAACCGACTATGTCAATAAGGAATACCACACCATGACCTCTATTCATGACCAAATTAAAGAAGTTGTTACCACTCACCGTGTTGTTTTGTTTATGAAAGGCACGAAGCAGTTCCCGCAATGCGGTTTCTCATCCCGTGCCGTTCAAATTCTTAATGCCGCAGGTTGCACCGATTATGTAACCGTTAATGTTTTGGAAAACGATGCCGTCCGCCAAGGTATTAAGGAATACAGTGATTGGCCGACCATCCCCCAACTTTACGTCAACGGGGAATTTGTCGGCGGTTCCGATATTTTGATGGAAATGTTTGAAGCCGGCGAATTGCAAGATTTGCTGAAAGCCTGATGAAATATAGCAAAAGGTCGTCTGAAAAATTTTTCAGACGACCTTTTGCCGTGTTCTGCCTGCTTTTCCGAATATTCAAAAAAAAGTATAATCACACCCATTCAAAAACAATCCGAAGCCTGCCAAATGAACGTAACCGTTATCAATCACCCCCTTGTCCGCCACAAACTCACGCTCATGCGCGAGGCCGATTGCAGCACTTACAAATTCCGCACCCTCACTACCGAGCTGGCACGCCTGATGGCTTACGAAGCCAGCCGTGATTTTGAAATTGAAAAATACATTATCGACGGCTGGTGCGGTCAAATCGAAGGCGACCGCATCAAGGGCAAAACCTTGACCGTCGTACCGATTTTGCGTGCCGGTTTGGGTATGCTCGACGGCGTGCTCGACCTGATTCCGACTGCCAAAATCAGCGTGGTCGGATTGCAGCGCGACGAAGAAACGCTCAAACCCGTTTCCTATTTTGAAAAATTCGTGGACAGCATGGACGAACGCCCCGCGCTGATTATCGACCCCATGCTCGCGACCGGCGGCTCTATGGTGGCCACTATTGATCTGTTGAAGGCGAAAGGTTGCAAAAATATCAAAGCGTTGGTACTCGTTGCCGCGCCCGAAGGCGTCAAAGCCGTCAATGAAGCGCATCCCGACGTTACCATCTACACCGCCGCCCTCGACAGCCATTTGAACGAAAACGGCTACATCATCCCCGGCTTGGGCGATGCGGGCGATAAGATTTTCGGTACGCGCTGATTCGTGATTTGAGGTCGTCTGAAACTGAATGTATGGGTTTCAGACGACCTTATATATTTCGCTTCCGTTAAGGGAGCGTAAAATACATTTAGAACCCCTTGACAAATTCGATTAACCGACATTTGAGAGGGGTCTAAAATGTTTTTACAGCAACAAATTGAGTTTCAGCAGCAAGCGGCCGCGAAGCGTGCCGTGCTTCCTTGTCTAAATAGTAACAACTGCATTGACGAAAAAAATACCAATGTAATCAAGGAAAAGCAAAAACCCGCAAGTATAGAAAAATACCTGCCGAACACAGCAAAACCCGAATTCAACGAATTTTCCACCTCACACAAGAAATCCGCCGCCGCCCTTGAGATGAATGTACGCCAATTCATCGAAGTTTTCGGAATTGAAAAGGTCGGATTCCTTACCCTCACATTTGCCGACGAAGTACAAGACGTTAAAGAGGCAAGCCGCCGCTTTCACAGCCTGCGCACAAACTTTCTTAAAAAGCATTTCGAACACTATGTCTGTGTATACGAGCGCATGAAAAGCGGTCGTATTCACTTCCATCTTATCGTCAACACCCGCGAAGACATCCGCCGCGGTCTGAATTTCCAACAAATTCAAGCTCGTAACTACACAAGCGCAAATAAAAATCTACGTCAGCTTTGGCAAGTTCTCCGTGAAAACATGGAAAAGTACGGATTCGGACGATCCGAACTGCTGCCCGTTAAAACCAACAGCAAAGGTCTTGCCAGATATGTTGGCAAGTACATCGCCAAACACATTGATAGCCGTCTGCCTGAAGACAAAGGCTACCGTCTTATTCGTACCACCATAGACAAAAAACAGTTGTGGAAGATTGCGAACAGCAATTTTTCGTTTGTATCCGCAGGTTCGCGCCAGTGGCGCGAGAAGCTGCAAAAGTGGGTTATCTGCATTGAACCCCTTTTACAGGCGCATGCCGAGCTTTTTTACGAAAGAAAGCCCAAAAAGATTACAGAGGACAATTACAACGCCGTCCTATCAGCCCTTTTAAGCCCGAAATGGGCGTTTTATAACCGAGAAACCATCATCAATATGCCCTAAGTTGGCAGAAAGGAAACATCATGTCTCAAGAAAACGAACGCAAACAAGGTATTTTCGTCATCGCCGCATTTGACCGAATGTTCACACGCGAACGCAAAAACCAAGACGGCACATTCAGCAAAACCCACTATGTCGGTCTGATTATCCGTTCAGACACCGAAACCCGCCTTTGCGAAGTCCGCACCAAACATCCCGAAAAGTACGAGCAGTATAAACCGCAGCAAATCGTCTCCATGCAGGTATTTCCCCGTGCATTTAAAGACAACATCTACTATTCGGACGAAGCATAAACCAGTTTCAGGGGTTCGGCGGTGTCCCCTGAATTGACCCCGAAACACCGCCATAACCATTTTTTTAACTCCATAAAGGAAAACATCATGAGTATCAAAACCAAATTTCAAAAAGCAGCCGCATTTGTAACCGTTTCAGCATTGCCGGTAATGGCATTCGCAGAAGATAGCGGCATGGTTGAAGCCGCCAAAACGGAACTCGGTGGATTGAAAACAGGCATTATTGCCGTCGGCGCAGTTGCTGTTGCTTTGGCTGTTGCCGCCGTTTCCATCAGTGTTATCAAATCCGCAGTGAAACGTTCCGCATAAGGTGCAACATGGGTTATCAGGTCGGTCGAATATGTCATGAAACGGCAGAGCAGGCAAAAAACGAAGTGATGACCCAAGTCGTACCGACCATAGATAAAGACGGGGTGCTGCATCACCCCGTTTTTAACGGGCAGACTTGGACTTATAACGAACAGACCGTAAAACTTCAGTTTCCGCAGTGCGACAGCATGAAATATTACCGTCTCGGCGAACAAATCGGCATACAGATGATGTTTGTAATGATTTCACTTTTTGCCGTTGTCGTTATTGTGAAACTGGTTTTATGGCAGAGAGAAAGAAATGAAGAATGACACCCGAATCAGCGTTTTTACTGGGTATGGTAAAGCCCCTAACATTAGCCGTCTTTCTGTATGTCTTGGCTCGCTCTTGGTCGTAGGGCAGGCATGGGCAGACGCAGGACTGCCGCCGCCAGCACAACATCAGGGGGCGGGTTTCCCGTCTGAGCAAGCATTAAGACAAAAGGGCTACGACCCGAAAACGGGCGTATGGCGAGTGCAAAGCCAAAACAACGGCAGACCGACCGTAACCAAGTCGGGCGATACCATCAAGGGGTCACAACCGAAGACCGTAACCGTAACGGGCAATTATGGAGAAAAGGGAACGATTCGGACGACACAAACGCAGACTGTAAGCTCGTCAAAATTGCAGAATACTATAAATGGCGTTTGGGCAGGTGGTGCATTGGCAGCTTCGGTTGATAAACATAGTGGTTTGATGGGAGCAAGAATAAGGTCAGGAGATTATAAAGGTGCTGTCGAAAGTGGTGTTTTAATGGCTGGTACCTTTGGAAATAATTTGTTTGGAGGAATTGCAGAGTCCTTGGGGAATTTAGGACGTGGATTAGGTTTGATTGATAGCCCGTCTCCTCAAGATTTAAGACAAGCTGGAGAACGTTTTTATCAATGGCAAATGCAGAAGGAACAAAGCGGTCAATTAGGCGAAGCAGTCGCAGCCGCAGCCGCCCGAAAAGCAGCCGAAGGAGCAGCAGAAGCAGCCAAACAGCAAGAGCAATGGCAGAAAGCAAAAGAAAGTCAAAAAGAAAATGGTCTTTATCCCGTCAACGTTATTTTTAGGGAACAATCGCCAACGGGGAAAATATATTACTCAAACAAAATATATTATTCATATTTAAAAAATTTTTATAACAATAATAATGGTGTAAATCAAGGTGGTTCGGCAAAAATTTATTTAAGAGGTGTGCAAGGTGATTATGTTTATTATCAATTTAAAGATAAGAATTCTAGTACTGTTGGAGTAGAAGCATCATCGACTTTTAAACCTGACCCACAAAAAACAGTCGAAAATATGACGCTCAATCAAAAGGATATCAAAGACATATTAGAGCGTATGTTGAATAACCAACAGACTAACCATGCCGAACTGATGAATCAGTTGTCCAAAATTGGCGATTCCGTTGAAAAATCCACGATTTCGAATGAATTCACGCCGATGACCGCCGATTCAGCACCCTACACCCCGCAAGGCAGCAATACACCTCAACAAACAAGATTCACGATAAATAGAGACGGTTCGATTACGACAACCATTATTCCGCGTCCTGATCTGAAACCAAATTCAACCCTAGCACCGACACGCAGCGAAATAATACCGACACCGAATAAAGGACAGAACACACCGACAACACCCAATAGTCCGAATACACCTACAACGCCTGATAGTCCGAATGTACCGACGACACCGAACATTCCGAATACGCCGAACAATCCGACAGGGCAGCAAAATCAAAACCAAGAGAATCAGAAGCAGGACTTTTGTCAGCAAAACCCGAATGCTGCTCAATGTATGCCGGGTGGCGATGCGAGCTATGAAGACATCGTCTTGCCTGAAAACACAATAGATTTGGATTTCAAGCCTTTGGACGTATTCCAGTCTGACGGGACGTGTCCCGCTCCCCGTTCCGTCGATTTCGGTGCATTGGGACAGGTAGAGTTCAGTTATGACCCGTTGTGCGATTTGGCGCGCAAGCTTCGCCCTATCTTCATCGCAATATGCGTGCTGACCTGTGCCTATTTTGTCTATGAATCCGTAAAGGAATTGTGAAATGAACTGGGCTTCATTGATAACCGGCGTCCTCATGTCCGTAGCAGGGCGCATACTGACCGCCGTAGGTTTGAGTTTTATTTCAGTAACAGGACTGAATTCTTTGCAGAGTTATTTCATAAACGAAATAAGTCGAAGTATCGGCGGTTTCCCCGACGAAGCTTTGCAAATCCTGTATATAGCGGGATTTGGTGTCATTCTGAACTGGATATTTGGCGCATTCAGCTTCGTCATATCCCTAAAAGGCTTTAAAAAACTGTCTACCATCATTCAGTCGAAATAGGAAGAAAACATGTTATATCTGTTTACAGGCGTACCCGGTTCGGGCAAGACACTTCAAGTAGTTTCCATGCTCGCCAAACGCAAAGATTTTAAAAACCGTCCCCTGTTCATTGACGGCATACCTGATTTAAAAATACCCCACGAAGAAATACCCGAAGGCGAAAGCATTAAAACGTGGCCCAAATGGGCGCCCGACGGTGCAATCATCGTCGTTGACGAATGTCAGCGTATATTTCGCCCCCGTTCCAGTAGTTCCGCCGTTCCCGACTATGTCGCAGAACTGGAAACCCACAGACACAGAGGATTAGACTTCCTGCTTATTACACAGCATCCTCGCCTTATAGACGTACACCTCCGCTCCCTGATTGAACACCATACCCATTTCGGAAAGACCAACCTAGGACTTCGCCGCAAGCTCGAATGGACGACAGGGGGCGCAAAAGAACCCGAAAGCAGGGCGAACATCAAAGAAGCCCTTGTCAGCGTATATAAGCTCGATAAGAGCGTGTACGGACTGTACAAGTCAGCCGAAGAACACACCAAAATCAGAACCAAGCGCAGCAAGGTTCTGTACCTGATACCCGTCGCAATAGCCATGCTTGGCGGAGGTTTGTATTATTTCGCTTCCTTTTGGAAAAATTTGGAAAAACCCATAGAGACAGCGGGACAGACGGCACAGGCACATATTGCCGCGCCAGCGGCAAGCCCCGAAGCGCAGGCGGCAGCCGCTCCCGCGGCGGACGACGGCGCAGCGGGGCGCTACGCAGCCGCAAAGGTGCAAACGCCGTCCGAACCGCCAAAGCCCCATCTGACTGAAGAAGACTATAAGCCCCGTATCGAAGAACGTCCTGAAACCGCCCCGATATACGACGGCATGAACAAAGCCGTAAAAGTCATGCCGTGGCCTGCTGCCTGTATCAAAGCAGAGAACCGCTGCACCTGCTATACCGACCAAGGAACGAAGATTAAAGACATCGGCAAACAAACCTGCCTGAACTATGTAAAAGACGGCTTGCCGTTTAATCCGTACAAAGCTCAAACAGCCGAAAACGCCAAACCGACGCAGACAGCCTACACTCCTGACGCCCCGCAGGTCTTGACAATGGGCGGTCAGATCCCGCAGAATTTGATGTATGACGGATACAATGATAAAGCCCTTACCAATGTGGGCGGGAAAATAAATTAGGGAAACGATGAATGCATTAGAATTTGTTATTTCGTGTTTGGTTGTGTATGCAATAATTCATATTCATAGAAAGCATGGCACGGCTTATTTCAAAATGTTGATTAAAGAATTTGGCATTTTTATTTTTGGTCTTGCTATTATTTTTCTTGTATTATGTGCCGCAGGGGTTTTAATGTTCGCAGCTCAATCGCACACCTAACCACAAGTCAAGGGGAGGGCGTCCAGAAAGATTTGTAAAGACGGCTTTATTGTCTTTATAAATCTTTTTGGATACCCCTTGACGCTAACCCACCCAAAGACGCTGCCCGCAAGGGGTGGGGTGTGTTTTTTACCCCACCCTCTGCCACGTGGCGAACGTCGCCGAAGGCAAAAAGAGTCCAAAGCCCTGAACGGGTAACCAACCCTTTCAGGGGTTCGGATTCATGACCCGAACCGCAGTCCGCGACTTCCAAAGCACGACCAAAGCTACAGCTTGGAAAAAAGATAGAAGCGCGGGCTTTTTGTACATACTCAGTTTGAACACTATACAAGGCTGCGAGCCTGAATAAATAAGGCAAAACAATGTACTACCTAGGGATAGACGTATCAAAGAAAACCATAGATTGCTGTCTGATTTCAGACAGCATTTTTTATGAACGGAGGTTTGACAACACAGAGGACGGATTCGGACGGTTGGACGACTGGATACAGGAGTACACAGCCGAAGCAGTGCATTGCTGTTGCGAATCGACAGGAATCTACCACGAAGCCATAGCCGCCCACCTAAGGCAGAAACACACCGTAAGCATAGTCAATCCAAGCAAGATAAAAGGCTTCAGAGAAGCCGAACAGACACGAACCAAGACCGACAGGCAGGACGCTAGGCTGATAGCCGAATACTGTCGAAGAATGCAGCCGCAAGCATGGCAGCCGCCGACAGAAGAGCAAGAATACCTCCAAGCCATCACAGACTATATAGCTCGCCTTAAGCAGCAGAGAGCCGCAGAGCAGACCAAACACCAAACCGCCCCCGATACTATCCGCCATCACATACAGACCACAATAGACCATCTGAACAGGCTTATAGCAACCGTACAAAACGAACTCAAAGACTTCTACCGCCAAAATCCAATATACAACGAAAAGAAGAACCGCCTGAAAACCATAGACGGTATAGGCGAATCCGCCGCTTCTGCCCTGCTCGCCAAACTCATACGCTACGACTTTGCAAATCAAAACCAATTTGCCGCTTACCTCGGTTTAGACCCAAAAATCAAAGATTCGGGGACAAGCGTCAAAGGAAAGTCCCGAATATCAAAACAGGGGCAAAAGAACGCCCGTAAAGCCCTGTATATGCCCGCCCTCGTCGCTTACCGTATGAACGCCTTTCCAGCCTTTACAGCCCGCCTCAAAGCGAGGGGAAAGCCCCCGAAGCTGATAATAGTCGCCATAATGCGAAAACTGGCCGTCATTGCCTACCAACTGTATAAAACAGGTAAAGATTACGACCGTTCCCGATACCGAAATTAGACAGCGGCATGAAAAAACGCCCCGAAAAATCGGGGCGCAGACCTTGTGTATCTTTAAGATATGTAAATGTTGTTGACGGTGGAATACACTATCTTTTTTATAGTGGATTAAATTTAAATCAGGACAAGGCGACGAAGCCGCAGACAGTACAGATAGTACGGCAAGGCAACGCAACGCCGTACTGGTTTAAAGTTAATCCACTATACAAGGTATTTTTCGTTGAAAATCCCATGTTAGAAAGGACAACCATGAGCTTCCAAGACAACCTCGCCGCCATGCCCGACATCGGTCATTTGAGCGGGCTCGACATCCTCGACGCACAAGGCAAAGCCGTCCATCACATCCCCAACGAGCCCGGCAAGCAAGGCTCGCTGAAACTGTATAACGCTTTGGCATTGAATTTCGGCGGCAAACTCGATGCCGCCGCCGCTGCGCAGGGCTTGGATTGGTTTGCCGAACACGTTGCCGATGCGCAAGCCAATCCGGGCAAACATCCCAATATCGATCTGCTGTTGCAAGTGAAAAACGAAAACCTCAGATTGCTTCTAAAGCCGGTTGAGGCATAAGCACTAGATAAGTAAAAGGTCGTCTGAAAATGGGATTCCCGTTTTCAGACGACCTTTCTTAAGCTTAGGCTTACCGTTTGCCGATATTGTGAAATATCTTGCCCATATCGTTTAAGAAACGGGGTTCGCGCTGTATCAGGTAAACAATCAAGGGGATATTGCCGATGGCGACGATCAGGTAAAGCAGGGAAATGCTGTCGAACAGCATCAAGAGTACCGCGCTTAAAATGGCAGCCGATACCATGAACACGCCATTGATGATGTTGTTGGCGGCGACGGCGTGGGCGCGGAAGGATTCGCTGCTGGCGGTTTGCAGCCAAGTGTAGAGCGGGACGGAGAAGAAGCCGCCGAAGAAGCCGATCAGCGTCATGACGAGCATGACGGGATACGCCATGCCTTGCGACAGGAACCAGGTGATGCCGTTGAGTTCGGTAAAGCGTTGCCCTTGGGTCAGCCATACCAAAATCAAGCCGAATACGGTCAAACCCGTCGTGCCGACGGTTACCAAGCCCAAGAGCAGGCGTTCGTGGCTGAGTTTGGCGCACAACACCGAGCCGGCGGCGATGCCGATGGAGAATAGGGCGAGCATGAGGTTGAAGACGTTGTCGTTGCCGCCCAAATGGATTTGCGTGAAAGTCGGCAGTTGGGTGGTGTACACCGAGCCGATAAACCAAAACCATGATATGCCGATGATGGATGTGAAGACGGAATCATATTGCGCGGTTTCGCGTAGGAGCGCGTGCGTACCTTTGACGATGTTCCATTCGATTTTGGTGTTGGGGGCTTTGGCGGGGACGTTAGGCATGAAGAAGCTGGTCAGCGTGCCGCCGATGGCGACGAGCAAGACTAAGATGCCGACGACGGAGGGCGGCAAGCCTGCGACGGACGTGCCTAAAATCTGACCGAACAAAATGGCGATGAATGTTCCTGATTCGATCAGGCTGTTGCCCATAATCAGCTCTTTGTCGTTGAGGTAATCGGGCAGGATGGCGTATTTCAGCGGGCCGAACAGCGTCGATTGTGCGCCCATGCAAAACAGACAGACCAAGAGCAGCGGGGCGGACTGGATATAGAAGCCGAACGCCGCCACCGCCATGATGACGATTTCCAATACTTTGATCCATCGCGCCAAGACGGCTTTGTCGAATTTGGTGCTCAGTTGTCCCGACAGTGCGGAAAACAGGAAATACGGCAGGATAAACAGCAACGCGCCCAAGTTCAGCATTTGGCTGGCGGGCAGGAAGTTGTTTTTGCCCAAACCGTAGAAGCTGATCATCACAAACAGCGCGGTTTTGAACATATTGTCGTTGAACGCGCCCAGAAACTGCGTGCCGAATAATGGGGCGAAACGGCGGCTGGTCGGGAAATTCAGATTGTCTTTTTTGAGGCTCATTTTTCGGATTCTTGTTCTTCTTTTTCTATTTCGTTTTCAAGCAGTTTGTCGGTGGAATCGTCGTCCATCAGGATGCGGTGTGCCGGTCCTTCGAGATCGTCAAACTGCCCGTTTTTGCCCGACCACCAGAAAAAATAGCCGATGGCAAACGCCAAAATAATGCTGATGGGCACTAAGATAAACATACTTTCCATCACATCGCTCCGGTCAAATCGGTTAAGACAAAAGTCTGTCCCGATACGGTCAGATATTCGTTGCGCAGCGAGCCGACGGGGGCGTCGTCAAAAAACAGCTCGATACGGTCTTTCACGACGCGCCAATATTGCGGAATCTCGGTTTGCCCGAAAGGCGCCAAAACCTCCGCCGCCACGCCTTCTTCACTTTGCAACTTGACAGCGAAACGTCCGCTCTGCGGCTGCGTTTCGGATTCATCATCCGGCAGCATGATGAAAAAGCCCACATGGGCGCCTTGTTGCGTATGGATACTGAAATAGTGCATATCAAAGAATCTTAAAAGGCTGCCGCTGTTTTCAGACGACATAGTGAATACAAAAACTTTCTAAATGTAACAGTTTGACACGCCCCTGCAAAGGGCTTTACGCCCCCGCGTTCGACAGGTTGTCTGAAAACAAACCGTTTCCCTTTAAACATCAATATCTTCTTTTATCGCTTTCCGCCTGCTCCAAGTTAAACATTAAGCCAAGCAGCCGCCCCCGTTTTTTGCTAGAATAGAGCGGTTTACATTCATCAACCGATTTCAGACGACCCCGTCCAACCGGCGGCGGCAGAAACCACACGGAAAGCAATATTCATAAAGTTGCCCCATTCCGAATGTAGCAATCATTTTTCTTTCATAGATTTTACGCCACCAACCGATACGGCCTGCCGCGCAGATGCCCGGCTCGAACCTCAAGCGCATCCACTATGCCTGCGGGAGGTGTTTGGCGGTATATCTACGACAAAGAACAGATTGCCGATACTGCCCGCACAGGTCGTCTGAAACATCCAGGAGCCACAACAAATGACCCAAAAACTCATCTTAGTTTTGAACTGCGGCAGCTCATCCCTCAAAGGCGCCGTGCTGGATAACGACAGCGGCGAAGTCCTGCTCAGCTGCCTTGCCGAAAAACTCAACCTGCCCGACGCTTACATCACGTTCAAAGTAAACGGCGAAAAACACAAAGTCGACCTGTCCGCCAAGCCCGACCACACCGGCGCAGTTGAAGCCCTGATGGAGGAACTCAAAGCCCACGGCCTCGACAGCCGCATCGGCGCTATCGGCCACCGCGTCGTCAGCGGCGGCGAACTGTACAGCGAATCCATCCTCGTTGACGACGAAGTCATCGCCGGCATCGAAAAATGTATCCCGCTCGCCCCGCTGCACAACCCCGCGCACCTCTTGGGCCTGCGTGCCGCACAAAGCATTTTCAAAGGCCTGCCCAACGTTGTCGTGTTCGACACCGCCTTCCACCAAACCATGCCGGAACACGCCTACACATACGCGATTCCGCATGAACTGTATGAAAAATACGGCTTGCGCCGCTACGGCGCACACGGTACCAGCTACCGCTACGTTTCTGATGAAACCGCCCGTTTCCTCGGCAAAGATAAAAAAGACCTGCGCATGGTGATTGCCCACTTGGGTAACGGCGCGTCCATTACCGCCGTCGCCAACGGCGAATCACGCGATACCAGCATGGGCCTGACCCCGCTGGAAGGCCTCGTGATGGGTACGCGCAGTGGCGACATCGATCCCGCAGTCTTCGGCTTCCTCGCTGAAAACGCCAACATGACCATCACCCAAATCACCGACATGCTGAACAAAAAATCCGGCCTGCTCGGCTTGTCCGGCCTGTCCAATGACTGCCGTACCATCGAAGAAGAATCCGGCAAAGGCCATCCCGGCGCGAAACTCGCCCTGGACGTCTTCATCTACCGCCTCGCCAAATACATCGGCAGCATGGCTGTGGCAGCCGGCGGCCTGGACGTGCTCGTCTTCACCGGCGGTATCGGCGAAAACTCCGACATCATCCGCGAGCGCGTACTCGGCTACTTGGGCTTCCTCGGTCTGAAAGCCGACCACGAAGCCAACCTGAAAGCCCGCTTCGGTAACGCAGGCGTGATTACGACTGCCGACAGCGCAGCCGTCGCCGTTGTTATCCCGACCAACGAAGAATTGATGATTGCACACGACACCGCCCGTTTGAGCGGTCTGTAATAAGCGAGTCATCCGATAAAAAACCTGCCGTTTTTGGCAGGTTTTTTTGTTGCCGACTGTTTTCAGACGATCTATTTGGAAGGTGTTGTAAATAAAATAATAAAAATCAGATGTATAAAATTTCAATAAGAAAAATTTGAATAAATATAGAAAATCTTATTCAAACTATAAAAAATCTTAGTTATAATCAGCATATCTAAAGTTATGCCGCCGATGCGCGGTCGATTTACTAAGGAACACTACCATGCTGTTGGCACTTTCCCTGCGCGATTTTGTCATTGTTGAAAACCTCAATCTGGATTTCCAAAGCGGTTTTACCGTCTTGACCGGCGAAACAGGCGCGGGCAAATCGATTACGTTGGATGCAATCGGGCTTTTGTTGGGCGACAAAGCCGATTACAGCCAAGTCCGCAGCGGCGCGAAGGAAGCGCAGTTGTCGGCATTGTTCGACATCAGCCTTTTGCCCGAACTTAAAGCCCAATTGCAGGAGCAGGGTTTTTTGGACGAAGACGCGGAAGAACTCAGCATCCGCCGCATCATCGACGCCAAAGGAAAAAGCCGCAGCTTCATCAATAATCAGGCAGCCACGTTGGCACAGCTTAAAGCAGTCGGCGGGCAGCTTATCGACATCCACGGGCAAAACGCCCACCATTCCCTCAATCAAGAATCCGCCCAGCGCGAATTGTTGGACGCATTTGCAGGCAGTAAGGCGCAGGCGGAAACCGTCAGACAGCTTTATCAAAACTGGGTCAATGCGAAAAAAGCCCTCCAAGAGGCGCAGGAACACGCCGAGACCATCATTATCGAGCGTGAGCGTTTGGAATGGCAGTTCAACGAATTGAACCAGTTAGACGTCAAACAAGGCGAATGGGAAGCCCTCAGCCAAAGCCACGACAGCCTTGCCCATTCTGCCGAGCTGTTGCAAGCCGCCGAAGAAGTCGGCGACTACATTGATGGCGACAACGGCATCCAACGCCAAATTTATCAATGCCAAAAGCTATTGACCAATCTGCAAAACATCGAGCCGCGCTTTGCCGAAAGCCTGAATATGCTGGCGAGCATTGAAGCCGAATTGGGCGAAATCAGTGCCAATATGCGCGACGTCGCAGGCCGAAGCGACATCGATCCCAATGAATTGGCGGCGCAGGAGCAGCGCATGGGCGAGCTGATGGGGATGGCGCGGAAATACCGCATCGAGCCTGAAGCCCTGCCGCAAAAGCTGGCTGAAATCGACGAGCGCCTGCAAAGCCTGCAAGCCGCTGCCGATTTGGAAGCGTTGGCGCAAACCGTTGCCCGCAACCTTGTCGAATATCAGGAAGCCGCCCATGTTCTTTCCGCCATGCGCCATCAGGCGGCGGGCAGGTTGGGCGAGGAAACGACCGGACATATGCAGCATCTCGCCATGAAAGGCGCGCGTTTCGACATCGTCCTGCTGCCGTCTTCGCCCACAGCGCACGGTTTGGAGCAGGTACAGTTCCAAGTTGCCGCCAACAAAGGCAATCCGTCCCGTCCGCTGAACAAAGTCGCCTCTGGCGGCGAACTTGCCCGCATCAGCCTTGCCTTGCAGGTGGTCACCAGCCAATACACGCAAGTCCCCACGCTGATTTTTGACGAAGTTGATACCGGTATCGGCGGCGGCGTGGCAGAAATGGTCGGCAAAGCCCTGCGTGCTTTGGGTAAAAAACATCAGGTGCTCGCCGTGACCCACCTGCCGCAAGTCGCTTCCTGCGGTGAAAACCATTGGCAGGTGCGCAAACACAGCGAAGGCGAACAAACTGTCAGCGAAATCAGCGTGTTGGACCATCAGCAGCGTATCGAAGAAATCGCCCGTATGCTTGGCGGCGAAATCATTACCGACACGACCCGCAGCCATGCGGCAGAGTTAATCAGCCTTGCCGCCGCTTAAACTCAGAATCGGAGAGGTCGTCTGAAAAGGAAGTTTGTGTAACCATTCACAAACTGCTTTTCAGACGACCTCTTTGCCAAACCGCCTGCGCCCTTTCAGACGACCTCAATACAAGGTATGATTACGTCGTTTGTTTATAAGGAAGTTCCCATGAAAGTCCTGTTTATTGCCGATCCGATGGCAAGTTTCAAAACCTACAAAGACACCACCTACGCCATGATGCGCGAGATGGCAAAACGCGGCTGGCAGCTTTTCCATACCTTGAGCGGCGAATTGTCCGTACAGCAAGGATTGGTGACAGCTCAGGCTGCACCGTTTGAGTTTCTCGGTGCAAAAAGCGACGATGACCATGAATGGTTTAAAGCGGCAGACAAAGTTCAGACGACCTTGAAAGACTTCGATGCCGTCATTATGCGCACCGACCCGCCGTTCGATATGCAATACCTCTACGCTACCCAATTCCTGACGCTGGCCGAACAGCAGGGCGCGAAGGTCTTTAACAGCGGGCAGGCGATGCGCGACTTCAATGAAAAACTGGCGATTTTGAATTTCAGCCAGTTCACTGCGCCTACGCTGGTTACGACCCGTTCCGCCGATGTCCGCGCATTTTTGAAAGAACACGGCGACATCATCATCAAACCGCTGGACGGCATGGGCGGCATGGGCATTTTCCGCCTGACCGAAAAAGACCCCAACATCGGCAGCATCCTCGAAACCCTGATGCAGCTTGATTCCCGCACCATCATGGCGCAACGCTACATCCCCGAAATCATCCACGGCGATAAACGCATCCTGATTATCGGCGGCGAAGTCGTCCCCTATGCTTTGGCGCGTATTCCGCAAAACGGCGAAACGCGCGGCAACCTTGCGGCAGGCGGACGCGGCGTGGCGCAGGAATTGAGCGAACGCGACCGAGAAATCGCCGAAACCCTCGCCCCCGAACTCAAACGCCGCGGCATCTTGTTGGCAGGTTTGGACGTCATCGGCCGCAACCTGACCGAAGTCAACGTTACCAGCCCGACCGGTTTCCAAGAAATCATGAAACAAAAAAACTTCGACGTCGCCGCGATGTTTGCCGACGCTGTCGAAGCTTGGTCCAAACAATAATCCCGAAAGGTCGTCTGAAATCCGAATCTGTTTTAGTAAAACCCGCTTTGCTCGTTTTAGCGAAACTCGCTGCGCTCGTTTTGGCGAAACTCGCTTCGCTCGTTTTCAGACGACCCCTTTTTACAAATATAAATATTGATACAAACATTACTTATGAAACCATCTTCTTACGCTGCCGATAAAAAAGGTAAAAGCGGTATCAAACGCATCATCAACGCATTCGGCTATTCCAAAGACGGGCTTGCCGCCGCCTACCGCTATGAAAGCGCGTTCCGCCAAGTATTGTGGCTGAACCTGATTTTGATTGTCTTGACCTTCATCCTCAATTTCGACTCCGCGACCAAAATGCTGCTGATTATTGCGTCGTTTGTTTCGCTGATTACCGAATTGTTCAACACCGCCGTCGAAGCCGCCGTCGATCACACTTCCACCGAAAAACACGAGTTGGCAAAACGCGCCAAAGATGCCGGCTCCGCCGCGCAATTGCTCGCTTTGACGATGTTGGGTATCGTGTGGGCGATCGCATTATGGCGCGGGTATGTTTAAATTTACTTTGAGATGATTTATACTTACTAAGTATTAATTCTCATGAATTAATTTGAATCATTTTGTTTAATCTGAGTCAAAGCATTCAGACGACCATTGCATGTAGGATGAGAACAGTATTACCGACATGCAATGTCGCGCGGAAAGCTTTTGCCGCAACAAAACCACCCATTTCATCATAAAGGAGCAATACATGAAAAAATTATTGGCAACCCTGATCGCAGCAGGTTTGGTATCCACCGCTTCCGCAGCCGGTGTTCACGTTGAAGACGGTTGGGCGCGTTCTACTGTCGAAGGCATGAAAATGGGCGGTGCGTTCATGAAGATCCACAACGATGAAGCCAAACAAGACTTCTTGGTCGGTGGCAGCAGCCCGGTAGCCGACCGCGTTGAAGTGCATACCCATGTAAACGACAACGGCGTAATGCGCATGCGCGAAGTTAAAGGCGGCATCCCGCTGGAAGCAAAAGGCGTAACCGAGCTGAAACCGGGCAGCTACCACGTTATGTTCATGGGTCTGAAAAAACCGCTGAAAGAAGGCGAAAAAGTACCTGTTACCCTGAAATTCAAAAATGCCAAACCTCAAACCGTACAACTGGAAGTGAAAACCGCACCGCAATCCGGCATGGACCACGGTCACGGCCATGGTCACGGTGGCGCACATCAACACTAATCGTTCATAGTTTGAACTCAAAAGGTCGTCTGAATATTTTCAGACGACCTTTTTGTTATTTTGGTTGAGTAAATTCAATCATTTCTTGCGGTATGAAATTCATCCGAACGCCATTTCTCTTTTAGGGCCTTCCTTATCCCTTCATCAAAATGTGCTAAAATCCGCCTTTAAAAACTGCTGTTTCCTACCCATATCCCCTTTATGGACATTACTCAACAACCTTCAAATATCATCGTCGGACTCTCCGGCGGTGTCGATTCCTCCGTAACCGCCGCCTTGCTCAAACAGCAGGGTTACCAAGTGCGCGGTGTATTTATGCAAAACTGGGAGGACGACGACAATGACGAATATTGCAGCATCAAGCAAGACTCTTTCGATGCCATTGCCGTCGCCGACATCATCGGCATAGACATCGACATCGTCAATTTTGCCGCCCAATACAAAGACAACGTATTCGCCTATTTCCTCAAAGAATACAGCGCGGGGCGCACGCCGAATCCGGATGTGTTGTGTAACGCCGAAATCAAATTCAAATGCTTTTTGGACTACGCCATAGAGCAGGGCGCGGATACCATTGCCACCGGACACTATGCGCGCAAAGAAGTCCGCAACGGCACTCATTACCTGCTCAAAGGTTTGGATCAAAACAAAGACCAAAGCTATTTCCTCTACCGCCTCAAGCCTTTCCAACTCGAGCGCGCGATTTTCCCATTGGGCGGTTTGGAAAAACCTGAAGTCCGTCGCCTTGCCGCCGAATTCAATTTGCCGACTGCCGCCAAAAAAGACAGTACCGGCATCTGCTTCATCGGCGAACGTCCGTTCCGCGAGTTCCTGCAAAAATACCTGCCGACCAACAACGGCAAAATGG
Organism: Neisseria mucosa; assembly: GCA_003028315.1. Classification (NCBI taxonomy): domain Bacteria; kingdom Pseudomonadati; phylum Pseudomonadota; class Betaproteobacteria; order Neisseriales; family Neisseriaceae; genus Neisseria; species Neisseria mucosa. Next base: position 358,976 of record CP028150.1, read on the forward strand.
TCACGCCCGAAGGCAAAACCGTCGGCGAACACGTCGGGCTGATGTTCTACACGCTCGGACAGCGCAAAGGATTGGGCATCGGCGGCGCAGGCGAGCCGTGGTTTGTCGCTGCGAAGGATTTGACGAAAAACGAACTCATCGTCGTACAAGGTCATGACCATCCGCTGCTCTATACCCGCAGCCTCGTCATGAACGATTTGAGTTTCACCCTGCCCGAACGCCCGAAAGAAGGGCGCTACACCTGCAAAACCCGCTACCGCATGGCGGACGCGCCCTGTGAATTGCGTTATCTTGATGATGAAACGGTCGAGCTGGTGTTTGACGAACCGCAATGGGCGGTAACGCCCGGTCAATCCGCCGTGCTGTACGACGGCGATGTCTGCTTGGGCGGCGGCATTATCATGTCCACCGACAAGCCCGTTATTATTACCGCTTGAATAAAAAAGATAAAAGGTCGTCTGAAAACCATTACAGCAGGTTTGTTCCCGTCTTTTCAGACGACCTCAAGACAACCATAAAACCAACGAAACAAGACTATTTATATGGAAAAACTCTGGCTCAACAGCTACGAACAAGGCGTCAATGCCGAAATCGACATCACGCAATACAGCTCGATCAGCGACGTATTCCGTCAAAGCGTTGAAAAATTCGCGCACCAACCCGCGTTTCAAAACATGGGCAAAACGCTCACTTACGCCGAGGTCGGCAAGCTGGCGGAAAATTTCGCCTCCTATCTGCAAAACGTCCTGAAGTTGCCGCGCGGCGAGCGCGTGGCGATTATGCTGCCCAACCTGCTGCAATACCCGATTGCGCTTTTCGGCATCCTGCAGGCGGGGCTGGTGGCGGTAAACACCAATCCGCTCTACACCCCGCGCGAGCTGGAGCATCAGTTGAAAGACAGCGGCGCGACCACTATCATCGTTTTGGAAAATTTTGCCAACACGCTGGAGCTGGTGCTGCCGCGCACGCAAATCAAACACGTCATCGTCGCTTCTGTCGGAGAAATGTTCGGCTTCTTCAAAGGCACGCTGATGAATTTCGTGCTGCGCAAAATCAAAAAAATGGTGCCCGAATACCGTATTTCCGGCGCCATCCCTTTTCAGACGACCCTGAAAGAAGGTGCAGCGCATACCTTCCGCCCCGTTACCCTGACCCGCGAAGATACCGCGCTGTTGCAATATACGGGCGGCACGACCGGTGTGGCAAAAGGCGCCGTCCTCAGCCACGGCAACATCTGCGCCAATATGCTGCAGGCGAAAGAATGGATTAAGAACCAACTGCGCGAAGGTAAAGAAACCGTCATCGCCGCGTTGCCGCTTTACCACATCTTCGCCCTGACGGTGAACCTGATGATTTTCACCAACGCCGGTTCCAAAATCATCCTGATTACCAACCCGCGCGACATGAAAGGCTTTATCGGCGAACTCAAAAAAGAGCGCATCAGCGTCTTCATCGGCGTGAACACTTTGTTTAACGGCATGGTCAACCAACCCGATTTCGCCGCCGTCGATTTCTCCAACCTGCGCCTGACTTTGGGCGGCGGCATGGCGACTCAAAAAGCCGTCGCCGAAAAATGGAAAAAAATCACCGGCACGCCCATCGTTGAAGCCTACGGCCTGACCGAAGCCAGCCCCGGCGTGTGCTGCAACCCGCTCAATATCGAAGCATACAGCGGCGGCATCGGATTGCCCGTTCCCTCCACCGAAGTCGAATTGCGCGATGCGGACGGCAAGGAAGTCGGCATCGGACAGCCGGGCGAACTTTGGGTGCGCGGCCCGCAAGTGATGAAAGGCTATTGGAACCGCCCCGAAGAAACCGCCAAAACCATAGACGCGCGCGGCTTTTTGGAAACCGGCGACATCGCCGTCATGGACGAAAAAGGCTGGTTGAAACTGGTTGACCGCAAAAAAGACCTCATCGTCGTTTCCGGTTTCAATGTTTATCCGAACGAAATCGAAGAAGTCGTTTCACACAACGATAAAGTCATGGAAGTCGCCTGTATCGGCGTGCCCAACGAAAAAACAGGCGAAGCTCTCAAAGTCTTCGTCGTCAAAAAAGATCCGAGCCTGACCAAAGAAGAACTCATCGAATTCTGCCGTACCGAGCTGACCGCTTATAAAGTGCCGAAAGACATCGAGTTCCGCGACGAACTGCCCAAGTCCAACGTCGGCAAAATCCTGCGCCGCGAGCTTCGCGAACAAGCGCAAAACAAATAACACCGAAAGGTCGTCTGAAAAGCATCCCGCACCTTTCAGACGACCTTTAATCATCATGGAAACAAGATATGACCCATACCGTCCATCTTCAATTTGAAGACATCGACAACACCGTCCTCCAACGCCTCTGCGGCGCGCTCGACGGCAACCTCGAAGCCTTGGGCAAAGCCCTCGATATCCAAATCAGCCGCCGCTTCGAACACTTCACCTTCATGGGCGAACTCGCCCACGCCGGCCGCCGCGCCTTGCTCGCGCTGGCCGAAGCCGCCGAACAAGGCGATTTGGACGACAACGCCATCCGCCTCGCTGCCGTCGAAGCCAAAACCGCCGACGAGAAACACGAAGAAAAACACCACGACCAACAATATTATTTCCGCACCAAACGCGGCAGCATAGGCGGGCGTACACCGCGCCAAAACGGCTACATCCGCGCCTTGTTAAACCACGACGTCGTCTTCGGGTTGGGCCCCGCGGGTACGGGTAAAACCTATCTCGCCGTCGCCGCCGCCGTCGATGCTATGGAAAAACACCAAATCGAGCGCATCGTCCTCGTCCGCCCCGCCGTCGAAGCAGGCGAAAAACTCGGCTTCCTGCCCGGCGATTTGGCGCAAAAAGTCGACCCCTACCTGCGCCCGCTTTACGACGCGCTCTACGACCTGATGGGCTTCGACCGCGTGACCAAACTGATGGAAAAAGGCCTGATTGAAATCGCCCCGCTCGCCTACATGCGCGGCCGCACGCTCAACGGAGCGTATGTGATTCTGGACGAAGCGCAAAACACCACGCCCGAACAGATGAAAATGTTCCTGACCCGCATCGGCTTCGGCGCAAAAGCCGTCATCACCGGCGACATCAGCCAAATCGACCTTCCGCGCAACATCAAATCCGGCTTGAAAGACGCCCGCGAAAAACTGCGCGACGTGGAAGGGCTGTATTTCCACACCTTCACCAGCGAAGACGTCGTCCGTCACCCGTTGGTACAGAAAATTGTGGAAGCGTATGAAGCGGCAGAAGAGCAAGCCGAAAGAAGCAGCGCCGCCGAACGGTAAACGATGAGGTTAAAAAAGGTCGTCTGAAAACCTGAAATACGGGTTTTCAGACGACCTTTTTATGTTTTAGAGCAGATTCAATTTAAATCGATACCGTCCCGTTAGCTTCGGACCACTTTGCGCACTTGGGGAATGGCGTGCAGGTTGTGAATAATTTGGTTGATTTGCGCCAAGTCCTTCACTTTGATGATGAACTTGAATTCGACAAAGCCTTCCGTACCTGCCAGCGCTTTGTTGGGGGTTTCGACGGACTCGATATCTGCGCCGGAGTTAGAGATGGCTTGCGCCATAAGGGCGAGCAGGCCGTGGGCATCTTCGGACTGGATGCTGAGTCCGGTGCGGTAGGTATGGCTGCCTATTCCTTCCCAGTTCGCATCAAGCTGCTGTTCAGGGTCGGATTTGAGCAGGGTCGGACAGGTATCGCGGTGAATAATCATGCCTTTGTCTTTGACCAAAAGGGCGCGGACGGAATCGCCCGGGACGGGGTGGCAACATTCGGCAAAATGGATGCGGCCGGTTTCTTGGTCGTTGACTTTGATGGGGCTGAGTTTGACTTCGCTGCCGAAGTGCTGCCCTGCCAGTTCGGCGATGTGCATGGCGACGTACACGGGCAGGGTATGCCCCATGCCGACGTTGTAGAGGACTTCTTCAAACGAGGTTTGTTTGTCGTTGAGGTCGGCGAGGTATTTTTCTTTGAGGTCGTCTGAAAGCAATACGTCTTTGGGCAACAGGCTGGACAGGGCTTTTTGCAGGAGGTTTTCGCCGAGGACGATGGCGTCGTGACGGTTGAGGTTTTTGACGTATTGGCGGATGGCGCTGCGCGCACGGCTGGAAACGGTGAAATTCAGCCATGCCGGATTGGGCTTGGCGTGTTCGGATGTGATGATTTCAACGGAATCGCCGGTTTTGAGTTTGGTGCGCAGGGGCATCATGGTGTTGTTGATGCGGGCGGCAACGGTTTTGTGGCCGATGTCGGTGTGAACGGCGTAGGCGAAGTCTATGGGCGTCGATCCTTTAGGCAGGGTGAGGATTTTGCCTTTAGGTGTCAGGATGTAGACTTCGTTGGGGAACAGGTCGACTTTGACGTGTTCGAGGAATTCGATGGCGTTCGCGCTGCTGGCTTGCAAATCGAGGATGTTTTTAAGCCATTGGTTGGTATGGAGGACGGCTTGATCGACGGTATTTTCGCCGGATTTGTATATCCAGTGGCCGGCGATGCCGCCTTCGGCTACGGCATCCATTTCGCGCGTGCGGATTTGGACTTCAATCGGCAAGCCGTATGGGCCGACCAGGGTCGTGTGCAGGCTTTGGTAGCCGTTGCTTTTCGGGATGGCGATATAGTCTTTGAAGCGGCCGGGTTTGGGCTGATAGAGATTGTGCAGCGCGCCCAGTGCGGCGTAACACGCGGGAATGCTGTTGACGATGACGCGGAATCCGTAAATGTCCATGACTTCGGCAAATCGCAATTTTTTCGCCAACATTTTTTGATGGATGCTGTACAGGTTTTTTTCCCTGCCTTTGATTTTGGCTTCGATGTTCGCGCCGACCAAACGCTGACTGAAGGCGCGCAAAACTTTGCCGACGACATCGCGGCGGTTTTTGCGGCTGTTGTCCATCGCTTTTTTAAGGGTTTCGTAGCGGTTCGGGTGAAGGTTTTGAAACGATAAATCTTGAAGCTCTTGGTAGGCGTTGTTCAAGCCGATGCGGTTGGCGATTTGGGCGTAGATTTCGAGGGTTTCTTTAGCGATACGGCGGCGTTTGTCGGGACGCATGGAGCCGAGCGTGCGCATATTGTGCAGGCGGTCGGCGAGTTTGACGACGATCACGCGCACGTCTTTGGTCATGGCGAGGATGAGCTTGCGGAAACTTTCCGCCTGATGCTCGGCATGATCTTCAAATTTGAGTTTTTCGAGTTTGGAAAGTCCGTCCACCATCTCGGAGATGGTTTCGCCGAACTCTGCCGCCATTTCGATTTTGGATACGCCCGTGTCTTCGAGTACGTCGTGCATTACGCCCGCGCACAAACCTTGTATGTCCATGTGCCACAACGCAAGTTGCGTGGCGACGGCAAGGGGGTGGGTAATGTAGGGTTCGCCGCTTTTACGGGTTTGTCCGTCATGGGCGTGAAAGGCGTAGGCGACGGCTTTTTCAAGCTCGGCCTGTTCGGATGGGCTGAGATAGGAGGCGGTACGGAACAAAAGTTCGCGTGCTTCGGCAGTCAGCGCGTCGTAGGGGGCAGTGGGCTGGGGGGCGGGCATTTCAGACGGCCTTCGGTGTGTGTTTTGTTTTGAGCCGTCAGACTGTATCGGTCGGATGTCGCGCCGATACAATCCGCGCGGCGGTTGGGCAGGTTTTGCCTGCCGGTATTATTTGTTGCGTGTCAGCAGTTCGGTACCGATTTGACCGGCGGCGATTTCGCGCAGGGCGGTAACGGTCGGCTTGTTGTTGCGGATGTCGTCAACCATAGGGGCGTTGCCGTTTTCAAGCTGGCGTGCGCGACGGGCGGCGACGAGGGTCAGGTCGAAATGATTGGGGATTTTGCCTGTGCAGTCTTCAGTGGTGATACGGGCCATATGTTTGCTTTCTTTCTATTAATTTGTGATGGAATGTAAATGCGTATTTTCGCTGTTTTTCAGGAATTTTCCAACAGGTTTGAGATAAATCCTTGCTGGGAAGATTTTTTCAGACGACCTGCTTTGATGATGTGGAGCAAATCGGCTTCTGCCCTATCCAAATCATCGTTGACGACAATATAGTCAAACAGGACGGATTGTTCGATTTCGTGACGCGCTTTGGAGAGGCGGGTTTGGATGACTTCCTCGCTGTCGGTGCCGCGCCCGATAAGGCGTTCGGCAAGGACTTCGAACGAAGGCGGCAGGATGAAGATGCTGCTGGCTTCGGGCAGGGATTTGCGCACCTGCGCCGCACCTTGCACGTCGATTTCCAAAATCACATCGTAGCCCTCTTCGCTAAGGGAATTGACCCCCGCGATGCTGGTTCCGTAATAATTGCCGAAAACGTTTGCGTGTTCGAGGAAGGCTTTTTGTTCAATCAAGGATTCAAATTCTTCTTTGGGAACAAAATGATAATGCACGCCATGCTGCTCGCCTTCGCGCGGCTGGCGGGTGGTGTGCGATACGGAGACGCGCAAATCGGCGTTGTTTTTCAAAAGACGGGAAACCAGCGTGGTCTTGCCCGTGCCGGAAGCGGCGGAAATGATGAAAATATTGCCTTTTTTATGGGGTTTCATGATTTTGGTACCGATGGGATTATCTGTTGATTGTAGCATACGGGGCGTGTAATTTCATGTTCAGACGACCTTTCAGCCCCGATGGATTTGGCAACCGACGGTCTGACGGCTACAATATCGCGTTAGAACGTGTTCATTGTCTCAGCCTCTGCTGTAAACTATCGGCATGAACAGAAAAACCTACCCAAGCGATATCAGTCGCGAGCAATTTGCGCCTCTCCTTCCCCTGCTGGAAAGTGCCCGTAAACGCACAGCGCCACGCCAGGTGGACTTGTACGATGTCTTTTGTGCCATTCTCTACCTGCAACGCACTGGCTGCTCCTGGCGCGCTTTGCCGGGCGACTTCCCCAAATGGCGCACCGTGCATTCCTACTTCCAGAGATGGACCGAACCACGCGAGAGTGGCATCAGCATTCTTGAGGAAGCATTAAAAAAATCAGGTAGTTGCGCAGCGCCGCAAGCAGGGGCGCCATGAAGCAACTACTTTCCTGATTATTGATGCGCAGAGTGTGAAGAACACGGATACCGCCATGGAAAAAGGCTACGATGCGGGCAAGAAGGTTAGCGGTATCAAGCGACATATAGCGGTTGACACGCAAGGTTTGCCGCATGCCCTTGCGGTAACGACGGCGGATGTTACGGATAGAAAAGGCTGCCTGGTGGCATTGGAACGTGGGCGGGATAACCTTGGTGCGATACAAAAAATCCTTGCTGACGGTGGTTACACGGGTAAGGCATTTGCTTCGTCGGTACAGGAGTTGATTGGTGCGGAGGTAGAGATTGCCAAACGAAACGAATTGCACCGTTTTGCAGTATTGCCGAAGCGATGGGTAGTAGAGCGCAGCTTTTCCTGGTTGGAAAAGAACAGGCGGCTTTGGAAAAACTGCGAGCGTAAGTTGAGTACCAGTCTGCAAATGGTAGCTTTGGCTTTCTTGGGAGTCCTGCTACGAAGACTATGAACACGCTCTTAAAAACTTTTCATTTGGGAACACGCAAAATGTTGGTTCATCCTGAGGCGATGGGCGTCGCCGCATTGGCGGACAAAATCCGCAAAATCGAAAACTGGCCGCAAAAAGGCATTTTATTTCACGACATTACGCCGGTGCTTCAAAGCGCGGAATATTTCCGCCTTTTGGTGGACTTGCTGGTTTACCGCTATATGGGTCAGAAAATCGATGTCGTGGCAGGCTTGGATGCACGCGGCTTCATCATCGGCGCGGCGTTGGCGTATCAATTGAACGTCGGCTTCGTCCCCATCCGCAAAAAGGGCAAGCTGCCTTTTGATACGATTTCGCAAAGCTACGCGCTGGAATACGGCGAAGCGACGGTCGAAATCCACAAAGACGCGGTCAAACCCGGCGCACGCGTGCTGCTGGTCGATGACCTGGTCGCAACCGGCGGCACCATGCTCGCAGGCGTGGAATTAATCCGCAAACTCGGCGGCGAAGTCGTTGAAGCGGCGGCGATTTTGGAATTTACGGATTTGATTGGCGGCAGCAAAATCCGCGAAAACGGCGTTCCCCTGTTTACCCTGCTGCAAAACGAAGGCTGCATGTAAACTTTGCCCATGCCTCAAAGGTCGTCTGAAACAGCCATCCTGCTTTTCAGACGACCTTTTTGTTGCCCCTTATTACGCGGTTAATGTAAATATCGGTTTCAGATTCGGATAATGCCGCCAAATCGTTTAGAATGCGGTTCTAATTGATTCTAATAAAGATACGGTACGTAATGAACGCACAACGCATATTTTCCCTCTCACTCAGCCTGATTGCCGCCGCGATTTTGTCGGCGTGTGCCTCCGAAAACGACACGACTTCATCCAAAGAGCCTGGCTCTTCCCTGACCGAACCCGCTTCCATCCCCGCCCGCCGCGCCGAAGGCGAATCCAAAGTATTGTCCGATTACGGTCAATATCAAGGCGCGCTGGACGCTGCCAAACGCGGCGACGATATGTGGGTGCAACAATTCTTGGCGCAAGCGGGCGACAGCGCGATGGCTGAAAACGTCCGCAACGAATGGCTCAAAAGCCTCGGCGCGCGCGGACAATGGGATGTGTTCCGCCAAGAAAACAAAAAGCTGAATGCGGCGGGCCGGGTGCAGGAAGTGCAATGTTATGCCGAGCTGAGCAGCGGCAGCTACAACATGGCGGCAGAACTTGTGCGCGTTACGAACAAGCTGCCTGCGGGTTGTACCCGTTTGATCGAAAGCGCGGCATCGGCAGGTCGTCTGAACAGCAACGACGCATGGCGTCGCGTACGCGGATTGTTGAGCAACAGCCAAACCAGCGACGCACGCAGCTTGGCAGCCGCCTTAGGCAGCCCGTTTGAAGGCGGCTCGCAAGGTGCGCGCGAATACAGCCTTTTGAACGTCATCGGCAAAGACGCGCGCAAATCCTCCTCCGCAGCCTCTACCCTGTCCGGCATGGAATCCGGCTTAAGCCGAGAACAAAGCAGCTTCGCATGGGGCGTATTGGGACTCTACCAAGCGCAAAATCAAAACATGCAGACCGCGTTGAGCTACTACAACCGCGTTTCCGACCGCAAACAATTGACCGACGAGCAGTTTGAATGGTACGCCCGCGCCGCCCTGCGTCTGCAACGCTGGAACGAATTGTCCGGCATCATCCAACAAATGCCCGACAACCTGCAAAAAGACCCGACTTGGCAATACTGGCTGGGCCGCAGCTACGCAGCACAAGGCAACCAAAGCCGTGCTAAAGAAATGTACGAAAAAGCCGCCGCAAGCGGACGTAATTTCTACGCCGTCTTAGCAGGTGAAGAACTCGGCCGCCGCATCAATACCAAAAACAACGTTTCCGACGCCGATAAAAAAGACGTCCGCCGCATGGCAGACGACGGCGCCATCAAACGCGCGCTGGTTCTGTTTAAAAACAGCCAAAGCAGCAACGATGCCAAAATGCGCCGTCAAGCACAGGCAGAATGGCGTTTTGCCACCCGCGACTTCAACGAGGACAACCTCCTGACTGCCGCGCAAGTCGCCTTTGAAAACCAGTTCTACGATATGGCGATCAACAGCGCCGACCGGACCGAGCGCAAACTCAACTACAACCTGCGCTACCTCTCTCCGTTTAAAGAGACTGCCGTCCGCTACGCCTCGCAAGCAGGCATTGATCCCGCTTGGGTTTACGGCCTGATCCGTCAAGAAAGCCGCTTTGTCATGGGCGCGCAATCCAGCGTCGGCGCGCAAGGCCTGATGCAGGTTATGCCCGCCACCGCCCGCGAAATCGCCGGCAAAATCGGCATGAGCAGCAGCGAACTCTACACCATGGACGGCAACATCCGCATGGGTACATGGTACATGGCAGATGCCAAACGCCGCCTGCAAAACAACGAAGTGATGGCAACCGCAGGCTACAACGCCGGCCCCGGCCGCGCCCGCAACTGGCAGGCTTCTACGCCTCTGGAAGGCGCGATTTACGCCGAAACCATCCCCTTCACCGAAACGCGCGACTACGTCAAAAAAGTCATGACCAATGCGACCTTCTACGCATCCCTGTTCAACGAACCGCAAACCTCGCTGAAACAGCGTATGGGAACCGTTCCGGGCCGTTATTGATTGACGCGGCTGTATCCGATCGGATTGTTTGACAGATACGGAAGCCAAACTTGAAAAAGGTCGTCTGAAAATGTATTTTCAGACGACCTTTTATATAAACCGGGTCTGACAAGGAGTTTATCGCAGGGATATTCGGTTAGGATGAGCTACTTGCTATCTGTTGTTCTTAGCCCCGATTGCGTGGGGTGATATGACTGCTTTTTGTTTCATGGGGAAATAAAGAAAACCCGTCGGATAATCGACGGGCTTTCGTATGGTGGCGGAGTAAGAGGGATTCGAACCCTCGATGCAGGTTGACCCCACATGCTTCCTTAGCAGGGAAGTGCCTTCAGCCTCTCAGCCATTACTCCTAAGGAAGTGCGTAATATACTGGTTTGGCTCGGGCGTGTCAAGCCGGGCTTCAGGGTATTTTTTAACCGTATGAAATCATTTGTATAAAATATAAAGAAGTGTGAAATTGTAGCCCGTATGCGGTGGCTGGTACAATTCATGCTTGGTTTCAGGATGTGATGAAAATGAATGATTTAATCGTATTGAACAAGCCTTATGGCGTGATTTGCCAGTTTTCGGCGCATGAAAAGTATGGGTGTTTGAAAGATTATGTGGCTCTGCCGGACTTTTATCCGGCGGGACGTTTGGATACGGACAGCGAGGGTTTGCTGCTGCTGACGAACGACGGGCGTTTGCAGGCGCGGATTGCGGATCCTAAGTTTAAGCTGGAGAAAACTTATTGGGCGCAGGTGGAAGGTTCGCCCGACGAAGCGAAGCTGGATATGCTGCGGCGCGGGGTGGATTTGGGGGATTTTGTCACGCGTCCGGCAAAGGTCCGCGTGTTGGAAGCGGGCGAAGCGGATGTTTTATGGCCGCGCGTGCCGCCTATCCGCGTGCGCAAATCCGTGCCTGATTTTTGGGTGGAAATTCGGATTTCGGAAGGGAAAAACCGGCAGGTCAGACGGATGACGGCTAAGGCGGGCTTTCCGTGCCTGCGTTTGGTCAGGGTGGCGATAGGTCGTCTGAATCTATTCGATTTGGGCTTGGCGCTTGGGCAATGGACGTTTGCGCCGCATAAGCCTTGATTAAGATCATTAAAATTAATATTAACAATAAAATACTAATTCATGAAATTGTCTGATAAAATATTAAGTATTGTTATTTATATTCAATATTTATTTATTTTTGTGAAATTTAAAATCACTACCTGAGGTCATGAAATGTCAGAACATACTACGCTGATTATTAATTGGAAAGGTCCATATTCATACGATGATATTACCAACAATCCAGAGTTGAGAAATGGATTGTATAGTGGATTAAATTTAAACCAGTACGGCGTTGCCTCGCCTTGCCGTACTATTTGTACTGTCTGCGGCTTCGTCGCCTTGTCCTGATTTAAATTTAATCCACTATATCTTGCGGCAGGCAAACAAAAATATGAAAGAGGTGATAATTCCATCCAATATTGTGGAATTACGGAAGGAAATTTCTCCTCAAGATTTAGGAATCATCACAAACTCCCACTTATTACAAGAGAACAGGAATTTTGGTTGGGAACAGTGGCTGTACCAGCAAATGCGAGCCGTTATTATCTTGAAATGGCTGAAGCACTGATTATTTATTTCTGGCAACCCTCTTTAAACGAAAAGAAAAAAATTTCTCCGCCTAAATCAACAACAGTAATAAATTATTGGTTCACAAAAGACGGACAGCCTAGATTTAACCAGCGAGCTATTTATAGAGATTTACCAGATGTTCTATCATGGGATACAGAACATTGGAGAACGGGTAACCTAACTGTTTACACAGATTACTAAAATTTTATTTCTCAAAAATATCTTAATTTTAAAATATAGATAAAAAGGTCGTCTGAAAACCCTGCAATACGGTTTTCAGACGACCTTTGTTATTGGATATTAATGATGCGTATGACCGATTTGGAAGGTCAGGGTGGTGTAGTTCGCCTGTTTTTGGCACACGCTTTGATCGGGGAAATCGGCTTTGTGTTCTACGCTGGCTTTCCAGAAGCCTTGACGCAGGGGGATGATGCTGACTTCGCCTTTGTCGTCCGTAGTATCGGAGAAGGCTTGGGCTTCGGTTTTGTGGGTTTTGCTGCGGTCGCTGGTGTCGAAGCCGTCAAATGTGGCGGTAACGGTGGCGTTCGGTAGCGGCTCGCCGTTGAAAAGGACGCGGACTTTGAAGCGTTCGCCGACGTGGACGTTGGCGGGGTTGTCCAGCGGAACGATTTCCAGATGTTGTCCGACTTGCTTGGTGATGACGGCGGTGTCTGCGCTTTCGTGGCCGACGTTGACGATGTTTTTACCGAACATTCGGGTTTGTTCGCAATAGCTGGCGTCAGGCATTTCGTTGATGCTCGCTTGTTTCCAGCCTGCGCTGTTTTTAGACCAGAAAGTCGGCTGGTATTCGGCGGTAACGAGGTAGCTGCCGTCTTTGACAGGGAGTTTGCTGCGGTATTGGTAGTTGTACGTCCCTTTTTGAATCAGATTTTCTTTGCCTTTTTCGGTAATCAGCTGCATGGGCTTGCTGAAAATGTGCAGGCGGTCTTTGGCGATGGGTTCGAGTTCGGGGAACTCGCCATAGCCCAATTCGGCTTGCAGGTATTCGCCGCCGTGCGTATGGGCGGTTTCGACCCAGACGCGGTGTGCTTGGGCGGTTGTGCTGAACAGGAGTGCGGATGCGATGAACAATGCGGTTTTTTTCATGGGTTCTCCAAATGTATCGGGTAGAAATTTGATTGGTTATAATATAACAATTTTATTTATAACGAAACGGTTTCATGAAAAAAGGTCGTCTGAAAACAGGATTTCTGTTTTCAGACGACCTTTCGCTTAGCTGATGTTTAAGCGTTAACCGGCTTTAGAAGTAATATGGTGTACTCATTTTTAAATTGAATCAATAAATTGACAGATCTATTTTTGAAATAACTTTATTTTGCTTGTCGCTTTTGATAAGCACAAAAACCTCCTGCGTACAGGAGGTTTTTTGAGAAGCGGATTAGCGCAGTTCTGTATGCAGGCGGCTGAGGAGTGTAGAGGCATCGCTGCCGTTGTATGCGCTGCCATCTTTGTTGAGAAGGCGGATTCGCGAACCGCCGTTAACAGGCTCGACGAATACGATGATTTCGGGGTAGGCTGCTGGTTTCTCAACTTTTTTGCCTTTGCCGAATATACGGCCGAAGAGGCCCGGTTTTTTCGTGGAAACGGCTTCGCTTTCGTTAGGTGCCTGTTGAACCAAGAAGGCGTGGCGTTCGATGTTTTGACCCAAGACATTCAAGCCGATGCGGTCGAGGGCGAGCGCGGTGCGGCGCCAGTTGCGGCCGTAGTCGCCGGAGACGAGCAGGGTGTTGCCGTCGATTCGCGCCAATTCGTTGCCGCTGCGTTTGGCGACGCTTTGGGACAGCGCATTTTCGGCTTGTTGCTGATCGACGCCCATATATTGCATGAAGCGTGCGAGGAAGGCGGCTTCAAGATTTGGGTCGTTGGCGGCAGGCTGCCATGTGGTCGTGTCTTTGTTTTTGTCTGCGTAAACTTCTTTCATGCCTTTGTGGGCGAAGAAGACGTCGGTCGTGCCGTTTTTGCTTTGTTCGATACGGATGATAAATTTATCGCGCTCGCTGGTGGAATAGATGCCGCCTAAGCCGACTTTGTCCAAGAGGTGGCGCAGGCCGTCTTGCGGAATTTTCGCGCGGTTTTCAGCCCACTCGGTTTCCATTTGACCGATACCGGGTTCTTCGGATTTGATGTCGAAACCGTTTTCTTGCCAGAATGCTTTCAGCAAAGGCCAAATTTCGGCAGGAGATTTACCTTGGACTTCAACCCAGCGTTGGTTGCCATCGCGTTCTAAACGGACGCCTTTGACGGATTTGAGGACTTCGGAGTTGGCGGCTTGTTGGGTTGCCGATGTGCGGCGGCTCAGGTCGCTGGCACGGACGGCACCGCTGCCCGCAGGTACTTGATAAAGATTGCCTTGATCGGGGTTAGTCAAATCAGGCGGTACTTCTAATTTGACGATTTTGCGTGTCTGGGTTTGGTAATCCAGCTTAGGCAGGTCTTTTTTGTTGCCTGAACAGGCAGTCATGCTGATCAGGGCGATTGCTACGACGACAGGTTTTATATAGGCCATATTGGTTTCCTGTGGGATGTGATGGGTTAACGGCAGGTCGTCTGAAAATTTGGAAACGGTTTTCAGACGACCTTTGCGGTTTATGCGGTGAGTTGTCCGGATTCTTGCAATGCGGCGCGGACTTTTGCCTGTCCGGCTTCGGTTAGGGGGACGAGCGGCAGGCGGACATAAGGGTCGCATTTGCCCAATGCGGAGATGCCCCATTTGGGCGCGGCAGGACTTGGTTCGCAGAACATAGTGTTATAAATCGGAATCAGGCGGTCATTTAATTGACGAGCGGTCGCAATATCGCCTGCAAGGGCGGCGCGGCACATATCGGCGAAGAGTTTGGGGGCGACATTGGCGGCAACGGTCACAACGCCTTTCCCGCCGCAGAGCATGAAGGGCAGGCCGGTGGGGTCATCGCCGGAAAGGATGGTGAAACCTTCGGGCGCGTGTTTGATTAATTCGAGATTGCTGCCGATGTTGCCGCTGGCTTCTTTGACGCCGACGATGTTCGGGATTTTGGCAAGGCGCAGGATGGTGTCGTTGGTCATGCTGACGACGGTGCGGCCGGGTACATTGTAGATAATCATCGGAATCGAGGTGGATTCGGCGATGGTTTTGAAATGTTGGTAAATGCCTTCTTGGGAGGGCTTGTTGTAATAGGGGACGACGGAGAGGGTGTAGTCTGCACCGGCTTTTTCGGCGGCGCGGGAGAGCGCGATGGCTTCGAGGGTGTTGTTGGCGCCGGTGCCGGCGATAACGGGAACACGCTTGTTGACGTGTTTGACCGTTTCTTCGATTACGCTTAAATGTTCTTCGACGGAGAGGGTGGCGGATTCGCCTGTCGTGCCGACGGCGACGATGCCGTCGGTACCGTTTTCGATATGCCAGTCGATCAAATCGCGGAGTTGTTCGTAATGGATGCTGCCGTCTTGATTCATGGGGGTAATCAGGGCAACCAAACTGCCTTGTAACATAAGGAAACCTTTTATTTGTAGGGCGGAAGAGGGTTTGCTTCTAAAGGGAAGGAAATGCTTGGAATTGTAGCTTACTTTGTTGTTTGTGTGAAACATCTTGACCGGACGGTAGCCGTGCGAAGCTGAACGTAATGTTTATCTTAATGAATAATGATGTTTTTAATCAAAAATTTAGCATATTTTCATAGTGAAATGCCTGTCAAGGATTAAAAAGTGTTAAAGTCTTGCGGCGATGATTTTTGCTTTATCGAAGCCCGTTTCAGACGACCTTTTTAAGTTTGTCCGACTGTGTATAATACCTTCCCTCATTTTTCATCTTCACACTCTATTTAAATTTCTCAACAAAATGACACACCCAAATTCCCCGCAATCCGAATTTTTACGCGGCATCAAAGAATGTTCGCCCATGCTTATCGGGCTTTTGCCGTGGGCGCTGATACTCGGCGTACAAGGCGGGCAGAAAGGGATGAGCTGGCTGGAAATGCTGCTGATGACGGGCATGAACTTTGCCGGCGGCTCGGAATTTGCAGCGGTCAACTTGTGGGCAAATCCGTTGCCGATACTGATCATCGCCACCGTTACCTTCATGATTAATTCGCGCCATATTCTGATGGGGGCGGCAATCGCGCCTTATATGCGGGATATGCCGCTGAAAAAAGCCATGCCCGCGCTGTTTTTTATGTGCGACGAAAGTTGGGCGCTGGCGTTTGCGGAAATCCAAAAGCGCAAGGCGATGGGGCTGCCGGCGTTCAATATGCCTTATTACGCGGGAGTGTGCTTTATCCTGTATACCACTTGGATCGGCTTTGCGGCGTTTGGCGCGGCGGTCGGGCCGATGTTCGGCGATGTCGCGGCATGGGGTTTCGGCATGGCGTTTCCCGCCGTGTTTTTGGTGCTGCTGCGCGGTATGTGGAAAAGCTTTAAGGCGGCACGCCCTTGGTTCGTCAGCCTGATTGTGGCGTGCGGGACTTATTTGTCAGTGGACGGGCATTGGTATGTGCCGATGGGTGCGATTTCCGGCCTGCTTGCCGCCTATCTTTGGGGTGAGAAGGAATGAAGGATTTGCTCTCTTGGCAGTCGTTCCTGCTGTTTGCCAGTATGCTGGCGGTAACGTATTCCACCCGCCTTATTGGTTTTTTCGCTTTACGCAACCGCACCTTAAGCCACCGCGCACAAATCGTGATGGAAGCCGCGCCGGGTTGCGTGTTGATTTCCGTCATCGCGCCTTATTTCGTATCCGACAAGCCGCACGAGCTGATTGCCATTGCGCTGACCGTGCTTGCCGCAAGCAGGTTTTCCATGTTGGTTACCGTGTTGATCGGCGTGGGCAGTTCGGGGTTGTTGGGATATTTGATGCGCTAGGCGGCTGCATTTGAGTGAAACCGGTTACACCTGCTTTCAGACGACCTTATCTTGTTATAATGTCGTCTGAAATTTTTTATAAAGCAAAATCATGGCAAACCAAAGACTCATCTACGGCTTCCACGCCGTCAACGCCCGCCTGTGGCAAAATCCGAAATCGATTACCGAACTCTACGTCCAAGAAGGCAAAAACGATGCCCGCACGCGCGACGTGTTGGAGAAAGCGGCAAACGAAAACGTGCGCGTACACTTCGCCGACGCCGACCGCCTCAACGCCATCAGCAAAAGCGCGCGGCATCAGGGCGTGGTCGGGTTTATCGATGCTTCCAAAAACCACGTCCACCTCGAAGACGTATTGGAAAACCTGAGCGAACCGCCGCTATTGCTGATACTCGACGGCATCACCGACCCGCACAACCTCGGCGCGTGCCTGCGTACCGCCGACGCAATGGGCGTACACGCCGTCATCGCGCCGAAAGACAAAAGCGCGGGGCTGAACGCCACCGTCAGCAAAGTCGCCTGCGGCGCGGCAGAAACCGTCCCCTACATCACCGTAACCAACCTCGCCCGCACCCTGCGCGAGCTGAAAGAATACGGCATCTGGATCATCGGCACCGACATGGGCGGCGATGCCGACCTCTACCATTGCGACCTGCCCGACAGCGCGGCATGGGTGATGGGCAACGAAGGCGAAGGCATGCGCCGCCTGACGCGCGAACATTGCGACATGCTGGTGTCGATACCCATGTTCGGCACGGTCGAAAGCATGAACGTCTCCGTCAGCGCAGGCATGGTGTTGAGCGAAACGCGCCGTCAACGGGTGTTGAAGGCAGAGAAATAGGGCTTGGGTTTGTGAACGGAAGACGTCGTCTGAAAACCGGAAATTTGGTTTTCAGACGACGTTTTTTATAGGCAGATTAGCACCGTCATTCCCGCGCAGGCGGGAATCCATCGTAAGACCTAAGAAACCTTTATTTGAAAAACAGTTTCCGAATTTCAAAAATGGATTCCCGCCTGCGCGGGAATGACGACAACCGGTAAATTGCGTATCGAAAATAAAGTAACTAGGTATTTTGTATTTGAATTTAGACTATTGACAGATTAACTTCGTCCTATCCCTATATAGCAAACGTCGTCTGAAAACCAAATTTCCGGTTTTCAGACGACGTTTTATTCAAAGATTATCTCTTTATCCGACCATTTCATCGACTTTGCGTTGATAGCTTTTCAACAGCTCCGCCGAGCGGGCGAAGCGTTCGGCTTCGTCGTCGGAAAGTTGCAGGTCGATGATGCGGACCGCGCCTTGGCGGTTGACGACGGTCGGTACGCCGATATACACGCCGTTTTGTCCGAACTCGCCTTCAAGCAGGGTGGAGACGGGCAGCACGACGCCTTGATTGTGCAGGATGGCGTTGGAGATGCGGCTCAAGCCCATGCCGATGCCGTGGCTGGTCGAGCCTTTGGCGGCGATGACTTCGTAGGCGGCATTGCGCACGGTGGTATAGATTTTGTCCATACGCGCCTGCCCGTCTTCTGATTGTTCCAACATCTTCTGAACCGACATACCCGCGATGTTGGCGGTACTCCAAAGCGCAATGATGCTGTCGCCGTGTTCGCCAATCATCATGGCATCGACGCTCCAAGGCGCGACGTCGAATTCGTTGCCCAGACAAACGCGGAAACGGGCGGAGTCAAGGATAGTGCCCGAGCCGATAACGCGCTCTTTGGGCAGGCCTGAAAAGCGCAGGACGGCATAAGACAGTACGTCCACAGGATTGGAGGCGACCAAGAAAATGCCGTCAAAGCCCGAAGCCATGACTTTCGAAACGATGTCGCGGAAGATGCGCAGGTTTTTGTCGATTAAGTCCAAACGGGTTTCGCCGGGAGCCTGCGCCGCGCCCGCGCAAATACACACGATGTCTGCATCCGAGCAATCATCGTAATCGCCGACGTAAATGCGCGCAGGCGAGGCGGCATAAGGCATTCCGTGGCGGAAGTCGCGCGCTTCGCCTTCCGCGCGCGTGCGGTTGATGTCGATTAAAACCATGTCGTCGCACAAGGCTTGGTTGAGCATGGAATAGGCATAGCTGACCCCGACCGCGCCCAAGCCTACAACGACCACCTTATTACCAACTTTTTTCATGTTTGTTCCTGTTTGTTTGTGAATAGGAATTATTAATAACACTTGGACGGGGTGGCGTCAAATTTCAGACGACCTGTTTGCTTTGTAGCGGATTGTAATGGAAAAATAAGCACATAAGCCATTTACTGGTCAGGGCGGGAGCAATGGCAAGAAAAGCAGGAAAGAGGATTGATATAATGAAGTATATTTATTTTGATTTAAGTCATGAATATCATCATAAAACCGTTATAGTATAACTTACGGAGTGTATCCGAAGATTCGGACGGATTTTGTTTGCAGACATTGCCGCCGAAATACGGAGACACAATAGTCATGAATCACGATAATGAAAGGAAACGAATGAAAGCGAAATCTTTATTGGCGGTTTTGGCTGCCACCTGCATTTTGTCCGCTTGCAGCAGCGCAGGCAGCAGCTTGGCGGACGGGCTGACCAAACCGTTTGATCCTAATGCAAAAGATTGGAAGCAACTGACTGTTTCCGAATCTGTTCCCGATGGCGGCGTATTGGAGTTGACCGACAGGGGCGGTAAAACCCAAACCCTGAAAAAAGGCGGGGTTTTGGATACGGGTTATCTGAAAAACGACCGTGTTTCCGATTTTGACTATGTGAAAAAAATCCATGTAAATGGACAACTTATCGAATTGGAGCGCGGTGATTTCTTGGTGTATAAACAAAACCATTCCATCGTTGCCGCCACTTTGGCAAAGCAGAAAACCAATCCGGCAGATGGAGCGCGTTCTGAGGCATTCGATTTTCATGTTAACGAAATTCAGGGGCAGGACATTGCTTTCGGTAATCTGCCTAAATTGGGGCAAATAAACTACAAAGGTATCGCGTTCAACGGCGACGACCGCAGCGGGCGTTTGTCTTATACGGTTGATTTTGAGAAGAAACAAGGCAGCGGCAGCATCAGCGGAATGTATAGCGGCTATAACGTCGAATTGGCGAAAACCGATATTCAGACCATGGCCAACGGCTCAGGCTTGAGCGGCAAAGCCATGAAGGACGGTGTAGAAAAAGGTAGTTACGAGCTGAAGCTTTTCGGCAGTAAAGCCGAAGAAATTGCCGGTAAGGCTAAAATCAACGACGGCGGTAAAATTCAGGAAATCGGTTTGGCCGGTAAGAAAGAGTAAGGTAGGACATTTCTCAGTCTGACGGACAAGGTCGTCTGAAACCTTTATTTTAGATAAAAGGTTTCAGACGACCTTTTTGTATCGGCAATTTGGAAAATATAGCTAAATTACTTTATTTTCGATACGCAACTTACTGGGTATCATCGTTCCCACGCAGGCGGGAATCCATTTTTGAGATTCAGAAACTGTTTTTCAAATCAAGGTTTCTCAAGTTTTACGATGGATTTCCGCCGTAGCCTGTCCTCGCGTAGGCGAGGGGGCGGGAATGACGGAATTTCATGACATTCTGTATTTAAAGTTAAGTATGTTTGCTATATGGTTTGTAGGTGTGGATGCTTTGGACTCAAGCAACTTTCATGATGCGTTCGATTTCATGCCAAAAGCCGTCGGGGCGCAATTCGAGTTTGGCAATTAAGCCGCTTTCGATTTGGCGGACGTCTCGGTCGGACAAGGTTTGCGCCTCGGCGACGCGGGCGGGGGCAAGGTATGCCATGCGGTCGATGAAGTGGTAGCGTGCGCCTTCGGCGGTCGGATATGCCGGCCAGTCGCGGACGAAGACGCCGCGCCAGCAG
Source organism: Neisseria mucosa (assembly GCA_003028315.1). Classification (NCBI taxonomy): domain Bacteria; kingdom Pseudomonadati; phylum Pseudomonadota; class Betaproteobacteria; order Neisseriales; family Neisseriaceae; genus Neisseria; species Neisseria mucosa. The sequence goes on from CP028150.1 coordinate 379,377, forward strand.
TATGGGTTCAGCGGGGCTTCGGCGGAATCTGCGCCGACGGGGAAAAAGCCGATGCCGCGTATGATTGAGGCGGGTTTCGGCGCGTCGGGGAGGCGGTTTTGCCGCAGGGTTTCGCTGCCTTCGGGGGATTGAAGCAGGGCGAGTTGGCGGGGCAGTTTGGCGGCTTTGGCGGCGAGGGTGTCTTTGGAATTGAGTCCGCACAGGTCTGCGGATTTGCCGCTGCCGCTGCCGTAATATTTGCAGGTCAGTTCGATATGATAGGGTTTGCCGTTGATGGAGGCGATGAAATCGGCGGCGCCTTGCGTGAGGTCGTCTGAAAACACGGGCAGATTATAGGCGTGCAATTCGGTATGCGGCGCGTGGGTGAACCAAAATGCGAGCAGGCGTTCGGCGTAGATGCCGAGTCGGTTGCCGAAGGGGGCGTGTTCGGCGAGATAGTCGTTGAGCGGGGCGGGATTACCGTCCAAATCCAAAAGATAGCCGAAGCCGCGTTCGCCCAACAGTTCGCGCACGCTCAGTTCACAGCCGCTTTGCCAAAGCGGCGGAGCGGTCAGCAGGGTGGCGAGGTCGCGGACGGACGGGGTGGCGAGTTTCCACCAAAGGGCATCTAGGGCGTAGTTCATGGCTGTATCTGGTTGATAGTTTGGCTGAGGTCGTCTGAAAACTTGCAATCAAGTTTTCAGATGACCTTTTTCAGTCTTTCTTCTTCAAGCGATGGCTGACGGTATTGAAAAAGCCGCGCAGGATGTCGATGTCTTCGGTTTGCGTGTTGGCGCGGCCGAACAGGCTTTGCATACGGCGCATCAGGCGTTCGCTGTTGCGGCGGTTGAAGAAGCCGATATCGTCCATGACGCTTTCCATGTGGGCGACCATGCCTTTGATTTGTTCGTGGGTGGCGGCGTGGTCTTCCTGTTGCAGGTGGGTCATGGGTATATCGGTCTGGCTGAAGATTTCGTAACACACGACCTGAACGGCTTGGGCGAGGTTGAGCGAGAAATAGTCGGGATTGCCGTTGATGGTCATCAGACGGTTGCATGCCTGCACTTCTTCGATGCTCAAGCCGAAGGTTTCGTTGCCGAAGACGAGGGCAACTTGTTCTCCGCGTTGTGCCGCCTGCAATAATTTGGGAACCAGTTCGCGCGGGGTTTGCAGCGGGGCGGTGATTTCGCGGCGGCGGCTGGTAAGGGCGCAGGCGAGCGTGGTGTCGGCGAGGGCTTCGTCGAGCGTGGCGGCAATTACGGCGTTGTGCAATACGTCTGCCGCGCCGGAAGCGAGGATGAAACTTTCCTCCGGCAGTTGGAAATCTTGCGGGTTTTCGGGGTTGAAAACGGGCGGTTGCCCGGTCATCGGCGTGGACATCAAATTCGGGGCGACGATGGTGAGTTTGTGCAGCCCCATGGTTTTCATGGCGCGGGCGGCGGAGCCGATATTGGCGGGATGGCTGGTGCGGGTGAGGATGATGCGGATGTTGCCGAGATAGTCGGGCAATTCGGGCTTGGTTGAAGTCATGTTTTGTTTTCGGTTTGTTCGGGAATCGGGTATAATACGCCATCTTTTTGTTTTCAGACGACCTTTCGCCTTTGGGCTTGAGAGGTCGTCTGAAATGTTCTTTAACAACGTCGGAAACGTACAAACGTTGCGTCCGGTGCAGGTGCGCCGGACGGTATTTTACCTGATTTAGAAAGAAAACCCATGAATCCGTTTTTAAATACCGCTTTCAAAGCCGCCCGTAAAGCCGGGCAGATGATGATCCGCGCAAGCGGCAATCTGGATGCCGTCAAAGTTGACAGCAAGGCATTCAACGATTTCGTTTCCGACGTTGACCGCAATTCCGAGATGATTTTGGTGGAAGCGCTTAAAGAAGCCTATCCGCATCACAAAATCACTTGCGAAGAAGGCGGTTCTCACGGCAAAGCCTCTGCGGAATACGAATGGATTATCGATCCGCTCGACGGCACGACCAACTTCTTACACGGACATCCCCAATACGCGATTTCTATGGCGCTGCTGCACAAAGGCGTGTTGCAGGAAGCTTTGGTGTACGCACCTGAACGCAACGATGTTTACATGGCTTCGCGCGGCAAAGGCGCGTTGCTCAACGACCGCCGTATCCGCGTTTCTTCCCGCATTGAGTTGAACCGCTGCTTGATCGGTACCGGCTTCCCTGTCGTTGATCAAAGCATGATGGACAAGTATCTGGCTATTTTGAAAGACTTTTTGGCAAAAACGGCCGGTGGTCGCAGAGAGGGCGCGGCTTCGTTGGATTTGTGTGCCGTAGCGGCCGGCCGTTTGGACGGTTTCTTCGAGTTCAACCTCAAACCTTGGGATATTGCCGCAGGCGCGCTGATTGTGCAGGAGGCGGGCGGTATCGTTACCGATATGTCCGGCAATGAAGGCTGGCTGGAAAGCGGCGATATTGTGGCAGCCAATCCGAAAGTGCTGGCGCAAATGTTGCAAATCATTAGCGGACATCTGTAAACAGGAGGTCGTTTTCAGACGACCTTTTGCTCGTTTTTAATACGGTGTCGTGATTTAGCAATAGTAGGAATATCATCCATGTTACTTTCAGGAGCAGATAACTACCTTTTATCGCAATCTGAAAACAGGGATTCCGATTAATGATAATATGCTCAAAGAATTGATTTGCAACAGGCCACCCCTCTGCCAATCTGATAAATGACGAACCGTATTGTTGTGAATAATATGAAGAAAAAAACTTTTTTGAATCGTCCCAAGACATCCGTTTTCCGCACCGGACAAATTGCTGCCGCGGTGTGCGCGGCAGTATGCGTGGCAACGGCGCAGGCTTATCCTTTGCAGGCTATTTTAAGGGATGCCATGGTGTCCGACCCGATTGTGAAGGAAGCGAAAGCAACCGAAGATTCGGCCAAAAGTACGACGAAGGCTACCCGTGCGCGCCATTATCCCGTGTTGACGCTGACGGGTACCAAAGTTTTGGCGCAGAAAAACAAATATTCCAGCAATGATATGAATGACGGTGTCGGCATACGCGGAACTTTGAATGTATATTCATGGGGCGCCATCAATGCGGCGGTACGGCGCGATAAAAACAGAGAGCAATACTACCATCATCGTTATTTCGAAAATCAGGAACGTCTGGGCAGCGACATCGGCAAACTCTATTTGACCGCATTGCGCGCGAAAGAAATCTTGCGCATCAACCGGCAGAGCTTGGTCCGACACAATAATCTTCTGAAAGATTTGAATATTATCGTGAAATACGATAGCGGCCGCCGTTCCGAACTCATTGAAGCGCGTGCGCGCCTGTTGCAGGTCGAATCATCCATCGCGCAACAACAACGCACGATGGAATTGGCATTGAGCCGTTTGTCCCGCTATACCGGACGGCAGTTGACGGCAGAGGATTTGGAAGATCCATTTGCCAACGACAGCGCGGAATCATTGGTCCGCCGTTTCAAAACAGCCGATAACAATACCAATCCTTCCTATCGGGCGCAGGTGGCAGAACGCGACAGCGTGAAGGCAGATTTGGACGTTTCCAAAGCAGAGCGCCTGCCTGCCGTGAATCTGGAAGGCAATGCGAACCGCGACAACAGACAGCTTTATTTAAATGTGGCGTGGAATGTTTTGGACGTTGCCGCGCGGCATAATGTGCAGAAAAATGCCGATGCACTGATTGCCGCCGAATCGAAATCCGAGCAGATTATGCGCGACATCACCGAAAAAACCCAAACCGCCGAAATCGACATGCGCGAGAGCGAACGCCGTGCCGATATTGCCGCGCAACATATTGCCGCTCAAAAAGACGTGGTTAAAACTTACGAGTTGCAATTCAAAATTGCCCGCCGCACGCTGACCGACGTTTTAGGCGCATACAATGAATTGTCCAGCATCGAGCAGGAAAACATTTCGGCGCGCAACGACTTCCGCGATGCCGCGTTGGATTATCTGGCTGCGCAGGCGCAAATGGCGAATTGGGCAGGCTTGAAGCAATAACATAAAATCTTAACATCATTACTCATTACGCGAATTATCATGAAAGCAATCATTGAACATATTGTGTTGGTTACCCGTCTCTTAGGGGCGCCTGTGTCAGAAGCCGCGCTGACGGCAGAGGTGGTGCGGGATAAAAAACTCAATGTCAACTATCATTCCCTCGTCGAAGTCTTACGCAGCCACGGCTTCGAAAACACATTGTCCAAGCGCAATCTGGAAGACATTCCATCGCTTGCCGTTCCTGTGATGATCATTCTTCACAACGAAGAGGCTGCCGTCATTACCAATATCGAAGGTTCGGGTCGGAACAGGAAATATCATATCCGTCAGGTAGATGGCTTGGAGCAGCAGCTTGATCATGACCAGCTTTCCGGTCTGTATCTGGGTTACTGCTGGTTTATCAAGCCCAAAATGGCGGCGGACACACGTTCCGAACTGCCTGAATACCACCTTCCCAAAGCATGGTTTTGGAAAGTCATTTGGCGTTTCCGCAGCTATTACTATCAAGTGATTTTGGCAACCGTCATCATCAACTTCCTCGCCTTGGTCAGCTCGTTGTATGTCATGAACGTGTACGACCGCGTCATTCCCAACCAAGCCTATGAAACCCTGTGGGTTTTGAGTATCGGCGTTGTCCTCGCCATTTTGTTCGAATTTGCCGCCAAGATGATACGCGGCCATTTGACCGACATCGCCGGTAAAAAGGCCGACCTGATTATCAGCTCTGCCTTGTTCCGCCGCGTGATGGCATTGCGTCTCGCCGACCGTCCCGCTTCGTCCGGCTCATACGCCAACAACCTGCGCGAATTTGAATCCGTACGCGAATTCATGACCAGCGCGAGCCTGTTGACTTTGGTGGACTTGCCGTTCCTGTTGCTGTTTATCTTTGTTATTTCGATAGTCGGCGGCAAATTGGCTTTGGTTCCTTTGGCGATTATTCCGATTGTCGTCATTGTCGGCTTCATCGTCCAACGCCCCTTGTCGCGCCACATTAACGAATCCATGAAAGAAAGCTCGCAACGTTCAGGCCTTGCCGTAGAAGCCATTGAAGGCATCGAAACCCTGAAAACCAACAACGCGACTTCATGGGCGCAACAACGTTGGGATGAATACACCGCCAAAACCTCCGCTTCATCTATTAAAGTTAAAGATACCAGCAACTTCATGGTCAACTTCGCTGTTGCCATGCAGCAGCTCAATACTGTCTTTTTGGTCGTTGTCGGTACCTATCTGATTCATGCCGACAACCATGCGGAACGGATTACCATGGGTGCGTTGATTGCCTCCGTTATTCTGTCTGGCCGCGCGTTGGCGCCGTTGGCTCAAGTTGCCGGCCTTGCTACCCGCTTCCAACAAGCGAAGCTGGCGTTAAGAGGCGTGAACGACATTGTTTCCCGTCCGATCGAACGCAGCCCCGAGCGCAAATACATTACTTTGGATAACGTTCAAGGCAATATCGCCTTTGAAAACGTAACGTTCAAATACAAAAACGAAAGCAACAACGCAGTTGACGAGTTGCGCATCAACATCCGACCTGGTGAAAAAGTCGGTATCCTCGGACGTATCGGCAGCGGTAAAAGTACCATGCTGAAGCTGGCGAGCGGTCTGTACGACACCGAAAAAGGCAACGTAACCCTCGACGGCGTCGATATGCGCCAACTTGATCCGAATTTCCTGCGGAACCAAGTACTCCTGTTTAGTCAATCTCCACGCCTTTTCTTGGGAACATTGCGCGAAAACATGGATTTGGCGCGTACCGACAGCTATTCGACCGACCAAGATCTGCTGACCGCACTCAAACGCTTCGGTCTGGACCAAATCATCCGCAACCACCCGAGAGGCTTGGATATGCCTTTGGGTGAAGACGGTTTGGGTCTGTCCGGCGGTCAAAAACAAATCATCGCCCTAGCACGCATGACGCTGCGCGACCCCAAAGTCGTTCTTTTGGACGAGCCGACAACCAGCCTCGACCAAGGTACCGAACGCATGGCATTGAACGCGATCGCCCACTGGGGACGCAACCGCACCATGCTTTTGGTGACCCACCGTCCGCAAGTGCTGCAAATCGTTAACCGCATCATCGTAATGGAAAACGGCAAAGTCGTTATGGACGGCCCGCGCGATTTAGTGTTGCAAAAACTGATGCAAAACGAGCAAAACAAAGTCAAAGCAGCACAACAAGCGCAGGAAAACCAACGTCCCGGCGAAGCGGCGCAAGCATGACGAAAAGGGAAAAGGTCGTCTGAAAACACAAGCAGAAAGCGTTTCAGACGACCTCTTTGAAAACAACAAACAGATACCGAAGATTCATCATTATGAGCGAAAACAACGTTAAATCCAAAGACCTGCATCTCATTAACGATTTGAATGCAGCCTTGCAAAAAGAAAAACACAGCGGCCAATTTTGGGTCATCATCCTGTTTTTCCTGCTGCTCGTCGTCTTTGTCGTATGGGCATACAACAGCACTGTCGAAGAAGTAACCCGCGGCAACGGCAACGTTATCCCCAGTAGCCGCGAACAAGTCATCCAAAGTCTGGACGCCGGCGTCATTACCCAAATGATGGTTAAGGAAGGCGATTTGGTCGAAAAAGACCAAATCCTGCTGAAGCTCGACGATACGCGCAGCCTTGCCGTATTGCGCGAAAGCGAAGCCAAAGTCCAAAACCTCGAGGCCACCATCGCCCGCCTGAAAGCCGAAGCTTACGGCGGCAAACTCACGTTCCCCAACAGCGTCAGCCCCGAACTCCGTCGCCGCGAAACCGCCGCATATAACGCCCGCCGCCAAGCCATGACCGATGCCGTACAAAGTCTGGTACAAAGCAAAGCGGCGCTTGATCGCGAGATCGCCATTACTGCACCTATGGTGGCACAAGGCGTTATGTCCGAAGTCGAACTCCTCAAAATGCGCCGCGAATCCAGCGATCTGACCCTGCAAATTGCCGAACGCCGCAACCGTTACAGGACAGATGCCAACAACGAACTCGTGCAATCCGAATCCGAGCTGGCGCAATCCAAAGAAAACATGGCCATGCGCGCCGACCCGGTTGACCGCTCCCAAATCCGCTCCCCCATGCGCGGCATCGTCAAAAACATCAAAATCAATACCATCGGCGGCGTAGTCAACCCGGGCGAAGAAATCATGCAAATCGTCCCCGTTGACGACAAACTCCTTGTCGAAGCCTATATCCGTCCGCAAGACATCGCCTTCGTCCGCGCAGGACAGCCCGCACTGGTCAAAGTCAGCGCATATGACTACTCCATCTACGGCGGATTGGAAGGCAAAGTTACCCTTGTCGGCGCAGATACCGTCAGCAACTCCATGCAAAGCCGTGCCAACGATCTGAAGCTCGACCCCAACCAAGTTTACTACCGAGTCATCGTCCAAACTGAGAACAACGCCCTAAAAGACAAAAACGGTAAAGACATGCCGATTATTCCGGGTATGGTTGCTACGGTGGATATTAAAACCGGTGAAAAAACCATCTTCCAATACCTGATCAAACCGATTACCCGCATGAAACAGGCATTGAGCGAGCGTTAATTTTTTCCTAATAAAATTTGATTAACCGTACAAAAGGTCGTCTGAAAATGTATTTCAGACGACCTTTTTGTCGGATAGGGGAGTGTTGGCAGTCCTCACTCCTGTCTGTGTGGGAATAGGGTCTTACAGTATTTTCATCTCGATTCGCTTCTTTTACGAATATAACGAAATCATCTTTTTTTAAAACCAAGCATTCTTTCCCATTTTCAGACGACCTCATTAAAGTAACGTGCAATCCGAGAATTAAGGAAAGAACCATGACCGCAACCACCGCCCCGCTTTTGCGCTTCATCACTGCCGGCAGCGTCGACGACGGCAAATCCACCCTCATCGGCCGCCTGCTCTACGACAGCAAAACCCTGCTGACCGACCAGCTCGACAAACTCAACCGCGCTGCCGAAAACGGCGAAACGCCCGACTTCGCCAGCCTCACCGACGGCCTTGCCGCCGAGCGCGAACAAGGCATCACCATCGATGTTGCCTACCGCTATTTCGCCACACCCAAGCGCAAATTTATCATCGCCGACACGCCCGGACACGAACAATACACCCGCAACATGGTAACGGGCGCATCGACCGCCGATGCCGCCATCGTCCTGATAGACGCAACGCGCGTCGATTTTTCCGGCAGCGAACCCGTCCTCCTGCCGCAGACCAAACGCCACAGCGCAATTCTGAAACTCTTGGGCTGCCCCAACATCATCGTCGCCGTCAATAAACTCGACCTGCTCGACTTCGACGAAACCAAATATCAGGCCATTACCGCAGCCTACCGCAAGCTGGCGGAACAAATCGGCCTCCAAGCCCAAATCCACTTCCTGCCCATCAGCGCGTTAAAAGGCGACAACATCGTCAACGCCAGCAGCCAAACCCCGTGGTATCAAGGTTTGCCGCTGTTACCCCTGCTCGAAAGCCTGCCCGTCAACCGCCAAAACGCCGCCGACCAAGCCGCCCACTTCCCCGTGCAGCGCGTCGCACGGCAAGACGGCAGCAGCAGCGACGACTTCCGCGGCTATCAAGGCAGGCTGGAAGCAGGCCGTCTGAAAACCGGCGACGAAGTCAAAATCCTGCCTGGCGGACATACCGCCAAAATCGCCGAAATCTACAATCCAAACGGCAAAACCGAATCCGCCGAAGCGGGCGAAGTGCTGACCGTCACACTCGACACCGACCTCGACATCTCGCGCGGCAACAGCATCGCCGCCGCCGACAGCTCCGTCGCGCCCGAACAGCAGTTCCAAGCCGCGCTGTGCTGGTTCGACGACATCCCGCTCAACCTGCGCCGCAAATACCTGCTGAAACACACCACCCAAACCACGCCCGTCAAAATCAGCGCGATTTCCTACGTTTGGGACGTGAACACCCTCAGCCGCGTCGAATCCGCCGACACGCTCAAGCTCAACGACATCGGCAGCGTCAGCCTCAAAACCCAGCAGCCGATCGCCGCCGTACCCTACGAAGAAAACCATGCCCTCGGCGCGTTCATCCTGATAGACGAAGCCACCAACCACACCGTCGCCGCAGGCATGATACGCAAGGCTGACCAAACGGACAGTTTTGAAATTTAATGAATTTTATTTGTATATGAAAACCTAAAAGGTCGTCTGAAAATTCGAAAGCAAGTTTTTTCAGACGACTTTTCATAATAGTTTGCCAGTATCAGCCCTGTTAATGTGAGTAGCTGTCATTATCCAAGCCAAATTTTGCTTTCTGGTCGCATATTCATAAAATTTGTCTTAGGTAAATTATGAGAATTAGCGGTTTGGTTTTAGGACTGTTCAGTATTTGTAATGTTTGACTGCCCCTTGCTGCTTCTATTCTAGATTTTTCAAGCTGTTTTCGGCTGTTTAGAATTGCCTGCATATAGAGTTTTTTTAAAGCTAAAAATCAGCCTGCACTTGCAAATTAAAGTGCAGGCTGATTTTTCTTTTTTTAAATAGTTTATATAAAAAATCAGTCGGTTATGTTTGAATTTAATTTTGTAGGTCATTGAAATGCTTTAGTGAAAGAAAGACATCTGATAGCGATAAAGTGCAGTGTTTTTTAGGGTTTTTAAATTTTAAATATAGTAAAATGGCATCAAGGTGGTAATAGTCAAAATTGTGAACTATTTCAGGTTTTGTAAGTTAATATTTTGATTAAAACAAAATGATTTGGAATTTTTCAGATATTTTGTATGGAGAAATTAAATGACCATTGAATCGATGAAAAAAATATTAGCCATGCCGTCTATCGGTAATTTTAAATGTATTGAGCTTTTTGAAGTGATTGGCATAAAAGATAGTAATCCGCCTTTTAATATTTTCTCACTGGCAGTTGCTCATGAGACAGATTTGCCTTTGACAGAGAAAGAGGAAATTACACCAAAGCTTATTAAGTTAAAGGCTGATAAATCTCTAAAATTTGGAGTTTTTAAAAGAATTGTTTCTATAGAAGATTTTCTTAATATTATTTCTTACTTAGTTACTCCAGGTTCGAATGAAGATGATGGCAATAAACTTTGTTATGGTTATTTAAAAGCTATTCCTCCAGTTTATGTTCCGGCCTTAGAGCGAGGAAAAAATGAGTTTTTAGGTTTGCTCAAGAATAACTTTTTTGGTGGTTCACATCTTTTTGAATGGTTTGACGAAAGCAAAGAATACGTTGCGCCACTGATAAAAAATCTTGCTGCCTTGGACGAGCTTTCTGGAAGGTTACAGGAATACTTACCCATTAAAATCGGTACTCATTCTGATAGATTGGGCAATATCATCGTGCAAATTCCTTGTGCTGCGGTGGCATTTACAATAGAAAGAAAAGATAAACAAAGCCATCAGTTATTATCTGATTTAGCAGTTAGCCCCCATTTCTCAGGAGAGATAAACTTTTCAGGTATTTTTTGGAGGGAAAAACATGGCAGTATGATTGATTTTCAGAAAATTCCATTAGTTGAGGGGAGAAATATCATTCCATTTCAGCAAATTAATGGGAGAGGGTATTATACGATTTGGGATGAAAGTAATCAGATAATTTGTGCCGGTGGTGAAATAACGTTTTTTTTGGAGCAGGTAAATTTTTCTATAAGTATGCAAGAACAAATTCAGAGAATATCCAAATTACCAGATAAAACTAAGCAAAAAATTGATATTGTTGCTCAAACATCAAAAAATCATACTGGTAACCATGTCAAAGATTATCGAGACTGGGTTGCTGACAGATTGCTAAAAAAAAGAAAACATGATTTGGAAAATTCTCTAAGTTTGAGACCATTTAAGCAGGGTATGCGCCAAGAGGCCTTGGATTTTATTAGAGAGTTGATTAAAAAATATGGGAAAAATGGTATTTATCTTTGGGATCCCTATTTGAATGTGCAAGATTTATTGGAAACCGTATTTTTTAAGCCGCATGATGATTCGCCAATCAAAGCACTAACAGGCTTAAAAATTGCGCCACAAGAAAATAAAAAATCATCTTATAAAGCCGACTTTGCAAACAAAATTAACCAAGCAATTCTTCAAGTTGGCCGATTGGATCTGACCTTTGTCAATGCTGACCGCTCTAAGGACGGGGATTTTCATGACCGTTTTATTATTTTTCCACAAGCAATAGATAAACCTGTTAGAGCTTGGTCATTGGGAACATCGGTGAATAGTCTAGGAAACAGCTTTCATATAATTCAAGAAGTTGAAGATGGACAGATTATTGCTGATGCCTTTGAAGAAATGTGGGAACAATCAATTAATGATGAGGATAATATTATATGGAAATCCAACAACAATTAACTACTGCCCAAATACTTTGCCTCGCTCAATCCCATGAGTATGATGCCAGCGTTCCCGATGGAATATTTTCATTCTTTGATGAGCATTTTGATTTTGCTAGTTGGAAATGGGATGATAAATCCCATTTTTGGCAATATCAGGATAATTTCTATCCATCAAGCTTCGACTATCAAGATGCAGTTATTTATATTGATGATATAGATAAGAAAAATACGTTGATAGAAAGTATTTCATGGCTGATTAACATTTTGCAAGATGAGCATCCTAGTGAGAAAGATCAAAAGATAGCTTTTGAATTGACTTGTCTTCTTCCTAAATTTTGGGCAATCAGCTACGAAGAAGGAATTATTTTCTCTCAATCCTCTAAAAATTTAGCGATGAGATATTTATCTCATCTGGAAATTGAGTTGTCTACTCTCCAGAATGCATCAATTAATGATAATGAGATGATAGATGCTCTATTAGAAAACTTAGAAAATAAACAATGGAAAAATCTTGAAGAAAGTTGGTGGCAGTTAGAAGCACTATATGAAAAACTATCTCGGAATTTTCATCAATCATATTCATTTGTATCTGAAAATCATAGAGATGAGATCTTGTTACTGATTAATCAAGAAACAAACGTTTGTAATCTTTTATATTGGCTTGCTTTGCTACCAGAAAAATATCGCCAACCTTTTTCATTACAGACAACCAATAAGTTAGCAAAATTTCTTTTGCTGCTTAGATTAGATCATTTATCTAGAAATGAGATGAAAGACGAGCAAATCGAATTGTCAGGTATTTGGCAAAATTGCCCTGATGAATGGATTTATATTTTTAACCAATATCCGGTCAGATACCCTTCTTTACAGCTAGGATTCGGTGCATTTTTGAGCAATGCTACCGATGAGAAAATCTGCATCTATATTGACAGTTTGCAATTAAATCAAGATGAAGCAAATATCAAAGAATGTTTGGCGTATTTTTTTGATCATGCCGATAAGCATAGGGTTCGGTATTTATGTAAATTAGCTTATGAGAAGTGGAAAGATTCGAAATTTGAGAATTCATACTCAATTGCTAGAAGTGTCCTAGATAGGGCTTTAGTGAAATATTTCCAAATAATGCTTCCTAAACAGGATAGAGAAAATTTCATTCAAAACGAAATTAATCAAATCCTGAATTTCCAACAAGAATGGTTTGCTTCGATTGTAGAGCTGGATAAATTTGTTTATCTGCATTTATCCCGAATACAACCAGCTTGTATCGCTGAAAAATTAGAACAAGATTCATCACTATTGTTTGAAAATATTCGGAATGGTATTTGTTACCCTAATCAATTTAACAATGATTTAAGATGGAAAAATTGGATTCATTTAGATAATTTACTTAAGATAAATAGCTGACTTCTAAACGGAAGTTGGATTGATAGTCAACGATCAAAAAGGTCGTCTGAAAACTGTTTTTCAGACGACCTTTCAGGTATTTTTCGGATAAAAATCAGAATGAAAAATCAGGGTATCTTGAGTTCGAAATAAGCCGCAGTATGGGCTTCGTCCATGAATCTGCTAAGCCTGCCTGAAGCAATCTTTGCAGATGATGAAGGACTTTGTCTTCTTTCCCCAAATCTGATTTTTTATTAATTTGTTGTAAATAAGAAACGTCGTCTGAAACCTGATTTTCGGTTTCAGACGACGTTTGCGCTCAGGCTTCCTCTAAAAAAATCCGGTTTGCCTCAGCTTAGCCGATGATATTGGAAGCGCTCAACCAAACTGCCTGACTGTCGTCAAATTTGGCGAACACGGTATTGCTGCTTGCACCTGCCGCTCGGTAGGCGAGGGTTTGAGATACAGAGTCGAAGACGAGGTAAGAACGGCCGGTGTCGTAATAATAAGGATTTTTGACGAACAGTTCCGACCAGCTCACATTTGCCTCGCTGCCACTTAGCAGGGAACGCATACCGGACAGATCAAGCTTGTCCATATAAGGGTTGAAGTCGGTAATACGATCTATGCTGCCGTCGCGGATGTCTGAGGCGGAGAAAGCGACGGTATCTTTACCTGCACCTGTAACGATGGTATCGCTGCCCGAACCGCCTGTGAGGTAGTCGTTGCCGTCGCCGCCGTGGAGGTAATCGATCCCGTCTCCTCCATTCAGCCTGTCATCCCCGTCGCCGCCGTAGAGATAGTCGTTTCCGCTGCCGCCCGACAACAGGTCGTCTCCACTCATGCCGTAAAGGGTATCATTGCCGCCCTCACCGTTTAATTGGTTGTGGCCGCTGTTGCCGGTAATGGTATTATCGCCGTAATTGCCGATGCCGAAAGTGTTGTTGCTGCCGGTCAGGGTCAGGTGTTCGACGTAGGTTGGGATTGTGTAGGAAACACTACTATATATCGTATCGACACCTTCTCCCCACCACTCAGTAACTGTATCTTTGACATTATCTACATGGTAGATATCATTCCCGTACCCACCAGACATGGTATCTGCACCGCTGCCTCCGTCCAAAGTATCATTGCCACTGCCACCATCAAGCAGGTCGTTACCTTCGTCGCCGCGAAGAATGTCGTCTCCGTTACCGCCGTATAGGAAATCTCTATCATCCCCTCCCATCAGCAGGTCGTTGCCTTCGTTGCCGTATAGCGTATCGCTGCCGCGTCCTCCGCTTAATCGGTTATTGCCGCTGTTTCCCGTCAGAATATTATCGGCGTTGTTGCCGAATGCGAAGGTATTGTCGTTGCCTGTTAGCGTTAGGTTTTCAACGTGGGTTGGCGCGGTATAGGTAACACTGCTATAAATCGTGTCGATACCGCCGTTCATTTCCTCAATAACCGTATCGTTCACATTATCAACATGATAGACATCATTTCCCAAGCCGCCGACCATAGTGTCTGCACCGCTGCCGCCGTCTAAAGTGTCGTTGCCATAGCCTCCGTCGAGCAGGTCGTTGCCTGCATCGCCGCGCAGGATGTCATCACCTTGTCCGCCGTAAAGTTCGTCGCGATCATCACCACCCATTAATAGGTCGTTACCTTCCATGCCATAGAGCGTGTCGCTACCTCGCCCGCCACTCAAGCGATTGTTGCCGCTGTTGCCGATAAGGCTGTTATCGGCATTGTTGCCAAAGCCGAAGATATTGTCTTTACCTTCTAAAATCAGTTTTTCAACGTGGGTTGGCGCGGTATAGGTAACACTGCTGTATATCGTATCGTAGCCTGCATCTGCGTCTTCGACGACTGTATCTTTTATATTATCTACATAGAAAGTATCGTTTCCCTTTCCTCCGAGCATGGTGTCCATACCCGTACCGCCATATAAGATATCTTCCCCGTCATCCCCAGATAGAAAATCGTTTCCGCTTCCACCATTCAGAACGTCGTTGCCACCTAGTCCGCCAAGTCGGTCATCACCATCGTCGCCCCATAGATAATCGTTGCCATTTCCGCCAAGCATCAGATCATTGCCGCCTTTGCCATATAGACGGTTGCCGTTGGAATTGCCCGATATAACATTGTCTGCATCATTGCCGATACCTAACATACTGTTGCCCTGCAACTTCAGATCTTCGACATGTTCTGGTAAGGTAAAGTCGGTGCTGCTATAGATTAGATCGCGGCCTTCGTTTTTACGCTCGATGATGGTATCGCCCGCATTTTTACTGTAGTAAGTATCGTTCCCTAAACCACCGTAGAATATGGTATGTCCCGTACTACCATATAAAGTATCATTACGGTCCGTACCGGTAATAACGACGGATTGGTTGTTTTTTAAAGAAAGCAATGTATCAGCCATAATAGTTCTCCTGTGGAAAAATGGATGGGAAGAGTGAATAATAAATTTATATCTATTTGACATTAAATAGATTTTTTCTTATATGGCATGATGTCGATTGTATCGGAGAAAACAATAATGGATAAGATATAATAATTTAACATATTGTTTAATATGTTAATTTAAAATTAGAAATAATTAGGTGAGACATTTGGTGTGCCGATAATAGGGAAAGTAAAACTGAAAAGGTCGTCTGAAAACTGTTTTTCAGACGACCTTTTGTCGTTTTATAGTCAATTAAAAACAAAATAGTACAATACTCAACTTTGAAGGTTTAACCATGGCATACTCTGCGGACTTAAGAAACAAAACTTTAAACTATTACGAACAATGCAAAAACATCAGCCAAACCGCAGCAACATTTAACTTGTCAAGAAACACGCTTTACCTGTGGATTCGCCTTAAAAAACAAACAGGCAGCCTAAAACATCAAGTTACCGGTCTAAATGCCGTCAAATTGGATAGGCAAAAACTGGCTCAATATGTTGAGCAACACCAGGATGCCTATCTGCATGAAATCGCCAAACATTTTGATTGTACGCCAGCCGCCGTTTGCTATGCACTCAAACAGATGGGGATGACGCGCAAAAAAAGACCACCACTTACAAAGAACAAGACCCGGCCAAAGTAACGCATTATTTGACACAGCTGGCCGAATTTTCCGACTACCAACGTGTTTATTTGGATGAAACAGGATTTGACCGCTACCTGTTCCGTCCCTATGCCCGCAGCCAGAAAGGGCAAATAGTGAAAGCGCAGATAAGTGGAAAAAGATACCGACGCTTATCTCTGGTGTCCGCACAAGTCGGCAACCGGCTGATTGCTCCGATGGTTTATCAAAATACGATGACCGGAGTCTTTTTTGAAGCGTGGTTTCAGCAATGCCTACTGCCCGCATTGACTCAAAAATCGGTGATTATTTTAGATAATGCACGATTTCACCGTATGGGTGTTTTACGGGAAATGGCGGAAAAATGGGGACATAAGGTATTGCCTCTTGCACCTTATTCACCTGAGCTCAACCCGATTGAGAAGGTGTGGGCGAATATTAAGCGGTATCTGCGAACCGTATTGTCTGATTACGCCCGATTTGACGATGCGCTACTGTCCTATTTTGATTTTAATTGACTATATTTCTCAAGAAAGTGAAGGAATTACGACCGAACCTGCCCGTCGCCCAACACTATCCATTTCTGCGAAGTCAGCCCGTGCAGGCCGACGGGGCCGCGGACGTGGATTTTGTCGGTGGAAATGCCGATTTCCGCACCGAGGCCGTATTCGAAGCCGTCGGCGAAGCGGGTGGAGGCATTGACCATGACGCTGGCGCTGTCGACCGTGCGCAGGAAGGTGCGGGCGTCGGTGTAGGATTCGGTTACGATGCTGTCGGTGTGGTGGCTGCCGTGGGTGTTGATGTGGGCGACGGCTTCTTCGAGGCTGTCGACGATTTTGACGGAGAGGATGGGGGCGAGGTATTCGGTGTCCCAGTCTTCTTCGGAGGCCGTCTGAATGTGGGGCAGGATGGACAGGGTACGCGGGCAGCCGCGCAGCTTGACGTTGCGGGCGGCGTATTTCTCTGCCAGTACGGGCAGGATTTCGGCGGCGCGGCTTTGGTGGACGAGCAGGGTTTCCATGGTGTTGCAGGTGCCGTAGCGCGAGGTTTTGGCGTTAAAGGCGATGTTGACGGCTTTTTCGGCGTCGGCGGCGCGGTCGATATAGACGTGGCAGATGCCGTCGAGGTGTTTGATGACGGGCACGCGGGCTTCGGCGGCGATGCGGGAAACCAACGATTTGCCGCCGCGCGGGATGACGACGTCGATAAACTCTGGGCTTTGCAGTATGGCGCCGACGCTTTCGCGGTCGGTATTTTCAATCAGGCTGACGGCTGCTGCGGGCAGGCCGTTTTCAACTAACGCCTGCGTAATCAGTTTGGAGAGCGCCATATTGCTGTTGAAGGCTTCGCTGCCGCCGCGCAGGACGCAGGCGTTGCCGGACTTGAGGCAGAGGGCGGCGGCATCGACGGTTACGTTGGGTCGGGATTCGTAAATGATGCCGACAACGCCCAGCGGTACGCGCATTTTGCCGATTTGCAGGCCGTTTTCGCGGGTGCGGAATTCGTCCATTTCGCCGACGGGGTCGGGCAGGGCGGCAATCTGGCGCAAACCTTCGCACATGGCATCTATGGTTTTTTCGCTCAGCCGAAGGCGGTCGAGCAGGGCGTCGTTCAAACCTTTCTGTTCGGCTTGTTCCATGTCTTGGGCGTTGGCGGCGAGGATGGCGGTTTGATGGTGTTTGATGAGTTCGGCGGTGCGCAGGAGCGCAGCGTTTTTTTGCGCGGTCTCGGCGGCAGCGACAATATAGGAAGCCTGCTTGGCGGCGGACGCGGTGCGGTGGACGTAGTCTTGAATGTTTTGCATGGTGTTTCTGCGGATAAAGTGGGAATGGGTTGATGATAAGGTCGTCTGAACGGGAATTCAATACAAAACAGGGTGAAGGCGGCTAACTTTCGGTTTGTTTCACGGCAGCATGGAGTTTCGAGGTCAATGGTGGAAAGGTCGTCTGAAAATTTGAAAGTGGGCTTCAGGAGGCAGTAGGTCGGGCAGTTATTCCCACTTCTGCATAGGCAGGGACGGGAATAATGATAGTGGATAAACACCGTATCGGGAATTGGTAGATTTCGCGGGCAAAGCCCACGCTACTTCTGTCTGAAAAGATAGGGTGAAGGAAAACAAGAAGCCTCTATGCCGTCATTCCCGCGCAGGCGGGAATCCAGACCTTGATTTTTAGGAATGTTTAAAGATGGGTACGGCTTCAAGACTCTGGATTCACGCCTGCGCGGGAATGACAACATGGGTATTGCCATTTTAATCTGTTTTGGAAAGCAGGTTTCAGACGACCTTTGACCGTATTTACTCAGATTCCGTTTGCGCCAATTCCTCCGCCGCTTTTTGAACCATGTCTGGCGTGAGTTTGTTCAGGCAGTCGGTGTGTCCCAACGGGCATTCGCGTTTGAAGCAGGGCGAGCATTCGAGGTGCAGGCTGACGATTTTGGCTTTTTGGCTCAAGGGCGGGGTGTGGTCGGGGCTGGATGAGCCGTAGGCGGCGACGAGTTTGCGGTCGAGGGCGGCGGCGAGGTGCATCAGGCCGCTGTCGTTGCAGACGACGGTGTCGGCGCAGGAGAGCAGGTCAATCGCTTCGGAAAGGTTGGTTTTGCCGCAAAGGTTGGTGCAGAGGTCGTCTGAAAGGCGGTTGATTTCCTCGGCGATGTCGAAATCTTTTTGCGAGCCGAACAGCCAAACCTGCCAGCCTTCCGCCAAATAGCGGCGGCCGAGTTCGGCAAAATGGCGTGCGGGCCAGCGTTTGGCGGGGCCGTATTCCGCGCCCGGACAGAAGGCGAGAACGGGTTTGTCCGTGGCCAAGCCGTATTTGGCAAGCGCGGCGGCGCGGCTTTCGGGGGAAATGGTGAAACGCGGGTTATCGGAATGTCCGTTGAAGTCCACCTGCGTCGGATGGGCGAGGGCGGTGTAGCGGTCGACCATCAGGGGCAGGGTGGCTTTGTCGAGTTTGCGGATGTCGTTCAATAAAAAATAACGCGATTCGCCGACGTAGCCGGTGCGCTGCTTGATGCCGGTGGCGAAGGCAATGAGGGCGGATTTGAGCGAGCCGGGCAGGACGATGACTTGGTCGTAACCCTGTTTGCCCAGTTCGCGCCCGATGCGCCAGCGTTTTTTCAGTTCCAACGCGCCGTGTCCGAACGGGTTTTCGATGACGCGGCTGATTTCGGGCATACGCTCGAACACCGCCATCGACCATTTGGGCGCGAATGCGTCTATGGTGCAGCCGGGATGGAGTTCGTGCAGGCGGCGGTAAAGCGGCTGGGTCATGACGCAGTCGCCGATCCAGCTCGGGGTGATGATGAGGATTTTTTTGGACATGGTGGTAGGGTAGGTTTGTATTGCGCGATATTGTAGCCGATTTAAAAAGGTCGTCTGAAAAACATTTTCAGACGACCTTTTTGCATTGTGGGCGATTAATGCCAACGGCTGTCGTTTTCGCACGGAATACCGTCATGATCACCGTCCATTTTGGTATTTGGGCAGTTTTTGATAAAAAATTCCGCCTCTTCCAAAGAATTCATTTGAGAACAGTGCTGACGACCGTCGCATTTGAATGCAGTGGTAGTGTCGGTGGTGGCAGCGGAGCCGGTTGAGGCAGTTGAACCATGTTTGAAAGCAGTACGCCCGCTTGCCGCGTCTTTCCATGCCTTGCGTTCGGCTTTCATCTTTTCGGCAACTTCGGACACCATTGTAACCGGTGCAGCCGCTGTTGCTTCCTGTACCTGACGGCGGTATTCCTGCCAATAGTTCCAGCCGAACCATCCGCCTGCGGCAAAGAGGGCAATGACGGGGATGATCCACAGGAGTTTGGAAAAGGCTGCTTTAAAAGGCTCGGGCTCGGGGGCGAAAAAGTCGGCTTCGCCGATGCAGTCGGAAGCGAAGCAGATGTTTTCCGCTTCGTCGCGCCCGCGTCTGCCTTTGATAATTTCAAACGATACACGCTGACCTTCGGCGGGCGGGTGCGGCAGCGTGGTGAAGGCGGAGAGCGGGGCGAATATTTCTTTGCCCATGTTTTCTTCCCGGATGGCTCCGAACCTCCGATTGTCGTTCCAGCGGATGATGGTTCCGTAATGACGCATTTTATCTATATAGAATAGTTGTTGTTTAGGTCGGTATTTTAAACGAAATATATAAATGGACAAGGGGAGGGGTTGATATTTATATGTAAATTTCGGGTTTTAAAGTTAAGAAAGATATTTTTGAAAACAGGTTGTTAATATTTTTATGATTTTATGGGAGCTTTGTTGTTGTCGTGCCGGGGTCGTCTGAAAACTCGTCTTCATGTTTTAGCGAACGTGCTTTATCCGCTTTCAGACGACCTGTGCGATGCATCAAAGCAAAGACTGCTGCCGCACGATGGCGCGGATGACGGCGCGGTTTGGATGCAGGGCGGTGCGCAGGCGTTGGGACAGGGGCTGGGGCAGGCCGAGGATGTCGGCGGCAATGGCGGCGGCGCAGACGGGGGCGGTGGCGAGTCCGCGCGTGCCGTGTGCGGTATTGATGTAGGCGTTCGGCAGGTAGGGGCAGGGGACGTTGTCGAGGCGGTAATTTTTGTCCAACGCGAGTTTGGCGTAGGCGGTCTGCATGGCAGCGATGTCGCCGAGCGCGCCGACGACGGGCAGGTGGTCGGGGCTGTCGCAGCGCAGGGCGGCGTGTCCTTGCGGTTTTGCAAAGGGGTCGTCTGAAAACGAGTAAAGAGAGTTTTGCTCAAACAATGATTGCGCCAATGGCGGGTTGAGCTGTTGCAGGGCGGCGCGGTTGGCGGCTTCTTCGTGCGGGTGCCAAGCATCGTCGTTGCTGTTGAGGACGAAGGTTGCGCCGTAGCAGTGTTGCCCTTGCCAGCTCGGGCTGATGTAGCTTTCACCGGATAGGGCGCAGCGCAGGCGTGTGGAAAAACTGCTTGCCGCCGCTACGCCGGTTTGCCCGCGGATTTGGCGGAACGGTAGGGCGGAGACGTTGGCATCGGCGGCGTTCGGGCTGTGTGCGCCCATGCAGTAAATGATGTGGGTTGCGCTGAAGCTGCCGCGCGGGGTGTGTGCCGTCCAGTTTGCGCCGTCGTATTCGGTAGCGGATAAGGGCGTGTCTTCATGCAACGCAATCAGCGGGTGATTCAGCAAGGCGCGGACGACGGCGGGTGGGTTCAGCCATACGCCCTGCGGCCAGTAGAGGCCGTCTGAAAAGACGTCTATGCCTGCGATTTGCGCGGCTTCGTCGGCGGACACGCTGCGGTAAAGGTGGGCGTGATGCTGTTGCAAACCCAATGCCTGATTGCGTTTGCGTTCAGCTTCGTCAAAATTAAGATGCAACACGCCGTCGCCGCCCCATGCGTCGGAATCGGGCAATAGGTCTTGCAGCAGGCGGCGGGTGTAGCCGTAGCCTGCCAGCAGCAGTTCGGTCTGCTCGGTGTCGTGCGGCGAGATTTTGGCGTAGAGCAGCCCTTGGCGGTTGCCGCTGCCGCCTTGCGCCGCTTTGCCCGCTTCCAAAACGGTAACGCGCACGCCGTGTTCCGCCAGCTTGCGCGCGGTCGCGGCACCGGCTATGCCTGCGCCGATAACCAGCGCGTGTTCGGGCAGAGTGGTGGCTTGGGGTCGTCTGAACCAAGGTTTGACGGGCTTGGGTGAGACTTGCGGCACGGCTTCGGTCTGCCATTCGATAGGGTCGAAATGTTCGTGCAGGCTGTCGGCGCGGTGCGGCGGGACAAGCCAGATATGTACGTCGGGCAACAGGTTTTCCAGAAAGTTGACGCTGTTGAACTGAAGGCATTTCACGGCTTGGTCTAGGCGGTTTTTCAAACGGCCTTCTAGCTCGGTCGGTGCATCGGAAAAAGGAAAATCGGGAATGCGGTTTTCGGTCAGGCAGGCAACCAGATGCAGCGGCGCAGGATGAGTTTCGATCACGCGGGCAAGTTCGGCGGGGGCGGGCGGGGTGTTCCAAGCGAGGATGGGCATAGCGGGGTCGTCTGAAAAAGTGGGGAAACAGATAAAGGTATCTCAGTAATTTTTATCGTCTTTTATAGTGGATTAACTTTAAACCAGTACGGCGTTGCCTCGCTTTAGCTCAAAGAGAACGATTCTCTAAGGTGCTGAAGCACCAAGTGAATCGGTTCCGTACTATCTGTACTGTCTGCGGCTTCGTCGCTTTGTCCTGATTTTTGTTAATCCACTATATTATCAATTTTTAGTGTAAATGATTGATGAATTTTGTTATTCCAGCCTGCGCGGGAATGACGGGATATGCGTATTTGGGATTTGAACGGATGGTTATTAAAGGTTGTCTGAAAACTGGGCAATTGGGTTTCAGACGACCTTTTGCGTTTATACGAGCTGTTCGCCCCAGTGGAGTTTTTGGCGCAGGGTTCGGAAGTATTGGTAGTCGGTAGGATGGAGGATGCGCAGGGGGTTGTGGTAGCGGCGGATGATGATGCGGTCGAGGTTTTGCACGTCGATAAAGGATTGTCCGTCGAAATGGACGCGGGCATCGCCGCTTTGGGTAACGAGGATTTCGATTTCGGAGGTATCGGGGATGGCGATGGGGCGGTTGGTCATGGATTGGGGGCAGATAGGCACGAGGGTGAAGGCGTGCAATCCTGCCTGCATGATGGGGCCGCCGGCGGCTAGTGAGTAGGCGGTGGAGCCGGTGGGGGTGGAGACGATGAGGCCGTCGGAGCGTTGGGTATAGACGAATTCTTGGTTGATGAAGACTTCGAACTCTATCATTTGTCCGGCACCGCCGCGCGAGAGGACGGCGTCGTTGAGGGCAAGGGCGCGGTGAAAGGTTTGTCCGTCGCGGACGAGGGCGGCTTCGATGAGGATGCGTTCTTCGGGCAGGTATTTGCCTTCGAGGACGGGCAGCAGCTCTCCGGTCATGTTTTCGCGGGGGATTTGGGTGAGGAAGCCTAAATGCCCTTGGTTGATGCCGATAACGGGTACGGCGCGGGGGGCGATTTCGCGGGCGACGGAGAGGAATGTGCCGTCGCCGCCGAGGACGATGACGAGGTCGCAGTGTTTGCCCAAGTCGGATTTGCTGACGATGTGGCAGCCGACGGTGTCTTGAACATAGATGCAGCGTTCTTCTATTCCGATTTCGTCCAGATAGACGGTGAGGCCGTGTCCCTGCAGGAAGTGGATGAGGGTGTGGGCGGTGTTTTGGATTTCGGGGGTATTGGGGCGGGTTACGATACCGATGTTGTGAAACGGGCTGTTCATAGGCATGGGGTCGTCTGAAAATTAGTCTATCCAGATATCGCGTTCGAGCCGGTCGAGGCGTTCGTTGAGGCGGGCGACGTCGTCGCGCAGTTTGTCCACTTCTTCCATCCAGGCGGACAGGGTGGTGGCGTCGATAACGGGGGATTCGGGTTCGCGGGAAAAGTCGCTGATTTGCTCGGCTATGCTTTGTCCGATTTTTTTGACGGTTTGCCCGATGTTTGCGGCGCGTTCGCTGATGCTGCCTGCGAGTGAGTCGCCGAAGATGCGGGCGAGGTCGTCTGAAGCGTAGTAGCGCAGGCTGCCGAGTATGGGCAGGACGGTCATGCCGAGCATGAGGTCGCCTTCGAGGCTGATGTCGCCGACACCAGGTTCTTGTCCGGTTAGGATTTTGCGGATGGCGCTTTGGTGGAAGGTGATGAGGGTGTCGGCGGGTTGGTCGGCGGTTTCGAGGAAGCCGTCGTGATTGATGCGTCCGGTCAGTCCGAATCCGGCGAGGTTGAGGCTCAGGGTTTTACCTGACAGGCGGGACAGGTCTTGTTGATGTTCCGGATTTTGCTGTATCAGGTGGTTGATAACGGGAAATAGGGCGGACATAGGGTGTTCTCGATACTTTCGGGCTTGGGGTTGTTAAGTAAGACTGTGTTTTTTGGTTTTGGTTTTGCCGCTGCCGAAAGGTCGTCTGAAACGGTTGCGGAGCGCCAATTTTACAGGCTTAATCCGTCGGCGGAAACGGTATTTACAATTTTGCCGCTGCTGGTGTCATCAGGAGCGAAATCGGGCGGCGAAAGTCCGAGTTTGGCGGCTTCGGAGGTATAAAAATCGCGGCGGGTCGGGTGGCGCGGTTCGACGATGTTGCGGATGCGCCTGCCGTTTGGATGGAGGGTCGTCTGAAACAGGGTTTCGACGGCAATGTCGCGGTGGACGATATTGACGGGCCGGTTGCCACCCGGGATGTTTTGTTTTTGAACGAGACGGCTGACGGGATGGCGTTCGGCGCAATAAAGCCCGCCCAGCCGCAGGATGTCGATGTTAGGCACGCCGCTGTCGAGCAGGTATTGTTCGGCGGCGAGGATTTGGCGGGCAGACTCGGTTTTCGGGTCGGGTGTGGCAGTTTCGTCGCATTCGCGCGCTTTATCGCCGTAAACACTGGTGCTGCTGGTGAAAATCAGATGCTGCACATTGCACGCTCGGGCAAGTTCTGCCCATTGTTTGACGGTATCGGCGTAATGCGTCAGCGAGGATGGAGGCAAAAGGCAGAACCAAACGGGTTTGTCGGCGTGGTGCTGCCAAAAGCTTGTATCGCGGGCAAGGTTCGTGCTTTGAAACACGCTGTCTTGATTGAGGTCGAGGGTGTCGAGGTGTATGGGCAGATTAATATCGTCCGAAGTCAGGCTGCGCTTGACGGCGGCGACGCGGCTGCCGTTTTCGTAAAGTTTCTGCGCCAAAGGACGGCCGAGGTAGCCTAGGCCTAAGATAGATGCGTCGGGGGAAGTATTCATGCTGTTGATGGTTCAGATGTAGTCTTTTACGTTCGGGCTTCTGCCGAACACGGCTTCGTGCGATTGGCGGATACAGAGCCGGTTGAACATGACGCGTTGGGTTTGGTCGCCGTCGATAATCTTCACTTTGCCTTGCAGTTTCGGCGCGTCATGATGGAAAGTATTTTTAAAATCGTGCCAGCGTGCGGCTTGCAGATGGACGACGGCAAACATATCGTGGGAAATATTGACGCCGATGCTGATGAGTTCGGACGATGCCTGAATGCAGAAACCGCTGTCGCCGAAGAGGCACAGCCCCGTATCGTCGGGATAGCGGAACAGCTCGATTTTCACGGCTTGAGGTTCGGCAAAAACGGCGCAGAACAACCGCTCAAACAGCGACGGTTGTGAAACGCCTTCGCTCAACATGCCATACAGCCCTGAGAGCCAGTTGACATAGCCGAGAAAGGAAAAATGGAAATCCTGCATGATGGATTCGATGCGTTTCGGGTCGCGGCGGCTGATGAGGCTGACGAACTCGAATCCCGCTTCGGGGAGCCGTGAGCGCAGGACTTGAAGCAGGCGGTAGGCAAACGGGTTTTGATGGTTGCGGGGATTGCGCAAAATGCCGAGGAATTTGAGCCGCAGCACGCGCCACAGCGCGTCAGGAACTTTGACTGAATCGGTTTTATCCAAACCCGCTTTGCTTGTTTTGGCGAAACTCGCTTCGCTCGTTTTCAGACGACATCCGGGCAGCGTGCGCAGGTGTTCGCAGGCATCTTCGTAGCCGCTTTCGTGGCGGTTGAACCAGCTTTCGAGGTTGTATTGGTTGCCGGTGTTTTCAACGAAAGTCAGCGTGTAGAGGTTTTTCGCCGCCAGATTGCCGATGATGTTGACGCTTGCCGCTTCGGGCGGGGCGGCCGGTTTGGCGGCGTGTTTGCGTTTTTTCCTTTCATCATGCTGCTGATGGGGATGAGTGCCAAACAAGGATAGGGGTAGCCGGTAAACATTTTGGTTTTGTGGGCTGACTTGGGGATTGTGCGCATGCTGCCGTTGCTCGGTTTGGGCGATATAGTGGTGTTCCTTGGTCGGATTCGCCGTCAAAAGCGCATAGGGCTTACTGCTGCCTTCGGGGAGCGGCTGGTCGCCTAGGATGAAAACTTGTCGGGTCATGGCTTGGGAAAGGTCGTCTGAATGTGCCGATTATAGTTTATCGGGGCGAAAGTATTCAAAATCCCTGCAATAGATTGGAATGCAGGTTTTATGGCCGATTGAAATATAGTGGATTAAATTTAAATCAGGACAAGGCGACGAAGCCGCAGACAGTACAGATAGTACGGAACCGATTCACTTGGTGCTTCAGCACCTTAGAGAATCGTTCTCTTTGAGCTAAGGCGAGGCAACGCCGTACCGGTTTAAAGTTAATCCACTATAAAAGGGCTGTCATTCCCGTCTGTGTTTATACAGCGACGGGATAAGGGATCAATTGCTTTGGTTTGAATTGGCTGGATTGAGTTTTCAGACGACCTAAAACCGGTTTTTCAATTCCCGCAGCGCGGCGAACACTTCCAAACCGCTGTCCAGTTGCTTCCCTACCAATTCCTCAACCCGTTCGCGGACTTGGGGCAAATCGACCCGTAAAAACGGATTGATTTTGCGTTCATGCGCAAGGGTTACGGGCAGGGTCGGCGTATGTTCCGCCGCGCGTAAAGCCGCTTGAATATCGGGATTCTCCGGTTCGATAAATTCGGCGAAACGCAGATTGGCGGCGGTGTATTCATGCGCAGGATAAAACAGCGTGTCTTCGGGCAACTGATTGAATCTTTGGAAACTGTCGTACAACTCTTCTATCGTTCCCGTAAACACCCTGCCGCAGCCGGCGGAGAATAAGGTATCGCCGCAGAAAACGTGCAGACCTTCGGCGTTTTCCAAAAGATAGCTGACGTGGCGGTCAGTATGGCCGGGCGTCGCCCACACGGTAACCAGCCCGTTGCCGAAGGGAAACTGCGTACCTGCCGTTACCGTATGCGTTGCCACATCGATATCCGCCTCGCCGTACACAGGCGATTCCATAAAGCCGTTTTTGAGTGATTGGACTCCGCCGATATGGTCGTGATGCAGATGGGTAACCCACGTTTGCGCCAGCATCAGGCGGTTGCGGACGAGGAATACCAAAACGGGCGTGGCATCGGACGGATCGACGCAGGCGGCGTGGTTGCCGTCTTGAATCATCCAAATGTAGTTGTCGTTTAGGGCTTGGACGGGTGTAATTTTCATGATGTGGTTTTCTGACTTGGAAATAGCAGATTTTAGCTGATGATGAAAAGGTCGTCTGAAAATCTTGAACAAGTTTTCAGACGACCTTTTATATGAACGGAGAAGAATGCGGCAGCAGGTTCGGATTATTTTTGGTCTATTTGTTCATATCCGGGGCAATCCTCGCTGTTTGCTGAGCTGCTTGCCCAAAAGATACCGTCGCTGTCGAGATAGACGGAGCAGGTCTCTTTGCTTTTGTATCCGTCATTCGGCTTAGCTTCGAGCAGGAAGCCCGAGGCGGACGGATTCTCTTTCCCTTTTTGGGTGTTTTGATAGTTGAAAAACTGGATGGTGAAGTATTCGTTTTGAACCAAGTCTGTTACCGGGAAATTCTCAAACGTACGGTTTTGCGCGTAGAAGCGTTCGAGATTATGGGCATTGATCAGGAGCTCGGAACGGACGTTCTCCAAACGGCTTTTACGGATAAAGCGTTCGTAGGACGGATAGGCAAGGGTGGCAAGGATGGCGAGGATGACGATGACGATGAGCAGCTCGACCAGCGTGAAGCCTTTTTGTAATGTGTTTTTCATGATATGTCGTAATTTTTATTGTATGGGCGGGAATTCAGACTGCAATTATAGTTCTTTTCTCTCATTTTGAATGTTTGGATAGATTTCAGGATTGGGAAAATATGTAAATGCGTTGCAATATCTTGGAAATGGTTTTTTATAAAATGATTATAAAACAATTTATTATGATTTTATTTGATTTGCCGTTGACTTGGCTGGAGTAAAGGCTTGCAGTAAAATCCGCCCGTTTTCAGCGTTTTCGGCGGATAAGTGTTGGGATTATGCGACATGAATCGGGTGCCGGATTGAACAGATGAAATGGATGAATCAGAAAGTCAGTTATGGCAAAAATCATTAATAAATGGACGGTTGGAATAACGGTTGCTGCGGTACTTGGGTTTGCTGCGTGGTCTTATTTCCAGCCCGAACCTCAAACTTCTTACATCACGGAAACGGTCAAACGCGGTGACATCAGCCAGACGGTATCCGCTACGGGCGAGATTTCGCCGTCGAATCTGGTGTCGGTGGGCGTGCAGGCTTCGGGGCAGATTAAGAAGCTGTACGTCAAGCTCGGACAGCAGGTTAAAAAGGGCGATTTGATTGCGGAAATCAATTCGACCACTCAGGTGAACACGCTGAATACGGAAAAATCCAAGCTGGAAACGTATCAGGCGAAATTGGTTTCTGCCGAAATCGCGCTGAACAGCGCGGAGAAGAAATACAAGCGCGAAGCGGCTTTGTGGAAGGAAAACGCGACGTCCAAAGAGGATTTGGAAAGCGCGCAGGATGCGCTGGCTGCGGCTAAGGCGAACGTTGCCGAGCTGAAGGCTTCCATCAAGCAAACCAAAATTTCCATCAATACCGCCGAATCGGAATTGGGCTATACCCGCATTACCGCGACGATGGACGGTACGGTGGTGGCGATTCCGGTGGAAGAAGGGCAGACCGTGAACGCGGTGCAGTCCACGCCGACGATTATCCAGTTGGCGAATCTGGATACGATGTTGAACAAAATGCAGATTGCCGAAGGCGATATTACCAAGGTCAAAGCGGGGCAGGACATTTCGTTTACGATTCTGTCCGAACCGGATACGCCGATTAAGGCGAAGCTTGACAGCGTCGATCCGGGCTTGACCACGATGTCGCTGGGCAGCTACACCACCAGCACGGACACGACTTCCAATGCGATTTACTACTACGCCCGCGCTTTGGTGCCTAATCCCGACGGCAAACTTTCCATCGGTATGACGACGCAGAACACGATTGAAATCAACGGCGTGAAAAACGTTTTGCTCGTGCCGACGCTGACGATTAAAAAACACGACGGCAAATCGTTTGTCAGCGTTTTGGGCGCGGACGGTAAAGCTTCGGAACGCGAGATTACGGTCGGTCTGAAAGACAGTATGAATACCGAAGTGAAAAGCGGTTTGAAAGAAGGCGACAAGGTGGTGATGTCGGAAATGAGCGCGGCGGAGCAGGCTGAAGCGGCGCAACGCGCCATGCAGGGTCCGCCGAGATAAATAGGCAACAGGTCGTCTGAAAGTTTTGTTTCTTAGCAAAACTCCCCTTTCAGACGACCTTTCCACTCCATACATCATTATCGGTCGGAAACACTTATGAGCTTAATCGAATGTAAAAACATCAACCGCTACTTCGGCAGCGGCGCGAACCGCGTTCATGTTTTGAAAGATGTCAGCCTGTCGATAGAGAAGGGCGATTTTGTCGCCATCATCGGGCAATCCGGTTCGGGCAAATCCACGCTGATGAACATCCTCGGCTGTTTGGATAGCGCGACTTCGGGTTCGTATCAAATCGACGGCATCGAAACTGCCAAAATGGAGCCGGACGAATTGGCAGCATTGCGGCGCGAACGCTTCGGCTTTATTTTCCAACGCTACAACCTTTTGGGTTCGCTGACGGCGCGGGACAACGTCGCCCTGCCTGCCGTGTATATGGGCATGGGCGGCAAAGAGCGTTCTAATCGTGCGGAGAAACTGTTGCAGGATTTGGGTTTGGAAGGCAAAGAAGGCAACAAGCCCAGCGAACTTTCCGGCGGTCAGCAGCAGCGCGTCTCCATCGCCCGCGCCCTGATGAACGGCGGCGAAATCATCTTCGCCGACGAACCGACCGGCGCGCTCGATACCGCCAGCGGCAAAAACGTAATCGAAATCATCCAAAAGCTGCATAAAGAAGGGCATACCGTGATTATGGTTACGCACGATCCCGGTATCGCCGCCATCGCCAACCGCATCATCGAAATCCGCGACGGCGAAATCATCTCCGACAGTTCAAAAAATCCCGAAATCCCCGAAAGCAAAATAGAACGCATCAAAGAAAAATCTTCGTGGCTGTTTTATTACGACCAATTCGTCGAAGCCTTCAAAATGTCGGTGCAGGCGATTATGGCGCACAAAATGCGCTCGCTCCTGACCATGCTCGGCATCATCATCGGCATCGCCTCGGTCGTGTCCGTCGTCGCTTTGGGCAACGGTTCTGAGAAAAAAATCCTCGCAGACATCAGCGCGATGGGGACGAACACCATCAGCATCTTCCCCGGGCGCGGCTTCGGCGACAGGCGCAGCGGCAGGATTAAAACCTTGACCATTGACGACGCCAAAGTCATCGCCAAACAAAGCTACGTTGCTTCCGCCACCCCGCAGACCAATTCCAGCGGCACGCTGACCTATCGCAACACCGACTTATCCGCCTCGCTTTACGGCGTGGGCGAACAATATTTTGACGTGCGCGGGCTGAAGCTGGAATCAGGTCGCCTGTTTGACGAGGGCGATGTGAAAGAAGACGCGCAAGTCGTCGTGATTGACCAAAACACCAAAAACAAACTTTTTGGTGAAGACACCGATCCTTTGGGTAAAACAATTCTTTTCAGAAAACGCCCGCTGACCGTCATCGGCGTGATGCAAAAAGAAGAAAACTCCTTCGGTAACGCCGACGTATTGATGCTCTGGTCGCCCTATACGACCGTGATGCACCAAATTACCGGCGAGAGCCACACCAACTCGATTACCGTCAAAATCAAAGACGACGCCAACACCCAAGTCGCCGAAAAAGGGCTGACCGAGCTGCTCAAAACGCGGCACGGTACGGAAGACTTTTTCATGAACAACAGCGACAGCATCAAGCAGATGGTTGAAAGCACCACCGGCACGATGAAACTGCTGATTTCCTCCATCGCCTTGATTTCGTTGGTGGTTGGCGGTATCGGCGTGATGAACATCATGCTGGTGTCGGTTACCGAGCGCACCAAAGAAATCGGCGTGCGCATGGCGATTGGCGCGCGGCGAAACAACATCCTGCAACAATTCCTGATTGAAGCGGTCTTAATCTGTATTATCGGCGGTTTGGTCGGAGTAGGGCTGTCCACGGCCATCAGCCTCGTGTTCAACCATTTCGTCACCGAATTTCCGATGGAAATTTCCATCGGCTCCGTCATCGGCGCGGTCGTCTGCTCGACAGCCATCGGCGTGGCGTTCGGTTTTATGCCCGCCAACAAAGCCTCCAAACTCAACCCGATTGATGCCTTGTCTAAGGATTAAAATTTCAGACGACCTCCAAACCCAAAAGGTCGTCTGAAAACACAGTTTGGCTATTGTCATCACAATGAATATATAGTGGATTAACAAAAATCAGGACAAGGCGACGAAGCCGCAGACAGTACAGATAGTACGGAACCGATTCACTTGGTGCTTCAGCACCTTAGAGAATCGTTCTCTTTGAGCTAAGGCGAGGCAACACCGTACTGGTTTAAAGTTAATCCACTATACACACACCGAGGAAAACCGAATGATTACCCTGCATGTATTGGCACAATCCCGCGCCCTGCGCATCGTCTGGCTGCTCGAACTCATCGGCGCACCGTATCAAATCAAAACCTACGCGCGCCATCCCGAAACCCTGCTGGCACCCGACGAACTCAAAGCCGTACACCCGCTGGGCAAATCCCCCGTTATCGACGACGACGGATTCGTGCTCAACGAAAGCGGCGCGATTACCGACTACCTGATTCAAACCTACGGCGGCGGACGCTTCATGCCCGAACGCGGCAGCCAAGATTACTGGCATTACCAACGCTGGCTGCACTATGCCGAAGGTTCGCTGATGCCCTTGCTTTTGCTCGGGCTGGTGTTCCGCAAAATAGAAAACGCCCCCATGCCGTTTTTCATCAAACCCGTCGCACGCAAAATCAGCGGCAACGTCAAAAACGGCTTTATCGAACCGCAAGCCGCCCTGCATCTTGCCTATGTCGAAAACGAATTAAACGGCAAAGACTGGCTGGTCAACAACCGGCTCAGCGGCGCCGACATCATGATGAGTTACCCGCTGCAAGCCGCCGCCGACCGCTTCGGATTGGCGGACTATCCCAACATCCGCGCCTATTTGCAGCGCATTGAAAAAGACCCCGCCTATCAAACGGCGGTACAGAAAGCAGGCGACCCGCTGCTGCGTTTGGATAAATAAGGTCGTCTGAAAAAGCAAAAGTCGGGTCAGAACCCGACGCAATACCGAACACACGATTCACACAATACATTGCGAAAACAGCCCGAGCGTCGTCCGAATCCGCAACATATTTCAGACGACCCCTCCAGAAACAGGCATCTTCAGCCTTCAATACAAGGAAACCTATGGACGTTTACGCAACATACACAGCCTATCCGCAAAGCGGCATCGAACAAATCAAAGCCTCCACCGGCACGCCTGCCGCCGTATCCGAATGCAGCGCAGGCAAACTATGGGACGCGCTGCATTTCGTCCTGACCGGCAAAGGCTCGGACGATGCCGACGCGGCAAACCCGTTGAGCAAAGCCATTATCGGCAACATCCTGCGGCAGGATGAAGAAGCGGGCGAACACACCGGCTGGATCGACGATACTGAAATTGCCGAAGTAGCCCAAGCCCTGAACCAAGCCGACTTCGCCGCGCTGCTCGACGGCAAAACCGCAGCAGATTTTCAAAACAACCAAATCTACCCCGATATTTGGGGCGACGAAAAAGCCTTTGCCGAAACCCGCGCGGAATTGGCGCAGCGGTTTAAAGAACTCGCCGCGTTCTACCAAACCGCCGCCGAACAGCATTGCGGCGTGGTGGTTAGGATTTCATGATTTCAGACGACCTTTTTGAATGGAAAGAGGTCGTCTGAAAAACGGATTCCACGGCGAAAGGTACATGAATAATTGATTTAATTGAATTTTATTGAAATGAGTAATACGAATTACGTTTGTTTTTCCTGCCGCACCGCCGTGCGCCGTCCGAAACGCTATTTCCGCCCCCAAGACAGCAGTTCGCCCCGTTGTTCGCAGTGTTCCAAACCATGTGTGGAGCTGTCGGATAGAATTCCGCTTCCGTCGAAGCATAAAACCAAAGAATGGCAGAAATTGCAGCAGGATTTGTGGCGGCAACAGTTACAAATATTGGAGAGACAGCAACGCTCCAGAGTCAGATATAAGCATGAACTCGAACACGAAGCCGATCGGTTGGAGCGTAAACTGCAAGAGCCGATGCATCCGCAAACTGCCAAACAATTAAAACGTCTTCTGAAAAATTGTTTGAAGAACTTAGAACAAATCAAATGACCGAGCAAGAACTGGTGCGCCGTTTCCATCAGGCTTTAACCGATATTTCCGCCCTTGCGGAAGCCATTGGCGAACTGCATTGGAAAAGGGCTTTTTTCGACAAGGCGGCGCGGACGCTTGAAAACGAATCCCTGCCTTCTGAAGAACGTTTGGAACTTGCCTGCGAACAAAGCCACGTTTTCGGCGGCATGGGTTCTTGGAATGATTCCCCGCCGTTCTCCGCCCACGAACACGGATTGTCTGATGAGTTTGAGAAGACCACTTCGGCTTTGTATGAAATACGTTCGACGGCAATGGTGCATTTAAGGTGGAAGAGCGGAAAGTAGCGTGGGCTTTGCCCGCGAAAACAAGTTGATCCATCCGATTGCTGGTTTTCAGACGACCTCCAAATCAAAGGCTGAAACATGAACCCCGACAAAGTACAACGAAGCAAGCTGAATACATTGACCGACCTGCCCAATGTCGGCAAAGCCGTGGCGGAGGATTTGGCTTTGCTCGGCATCACGCAGCCGCAGGATTTGGCGGGGCAGGACGCTTACGAAATGTACGACCGCCTGTGCAGCCTGACCACAACCCGACACGATCCCTGCATGATCGACATTTTCCTGTCGCTGGTTGATTTTATGCAGGGGAACGAACCGAAGCCGTGGTGGCATTTTACGGAACAGCGAAAAGCGGTTTTAGCCGATAAATAAACGCAGCCGATGAGATTGTTCAGACGACCTCCCGACCTTTCAGGTCGTCTGAAACCTTAAACCGAAAGACACAACATGCAGACAAAACCTTTTTTTCAGACGGCATTATCCCTGTCGCTCGCCCTTGCCTTAAGCGCGTGCGCCGTCCACAGTGCCGACCAAAACCTCACGCTCGAATCGACGGGGCAGGTCATGAGCGCGGCGGAGACTGCCGAACGTTACGACGTGAACGGCAACTGGTGGGAAATCTACCAAAGCCCGCAGCTCAACGCCCTGATGGCGCAGGCTTTGGAAAACAATATCGATTTGAAACAGGCGGCCATCAGCGTCAATAAAGCCCTATATCAAGCGAATATTTTGGGGGCGGATTTGGTGCCGTCGTTCAGCGGCTCGTTGAGTGCGTCCACATCCAAAAACCTGAAAACCGGCAGCCACGGCAACACCTTCAGCAGCCAGCTCGGCTTGAGTTACGAATTGGATTTGTGGCGCAAACTCAGTGCCACCGCCGACGCGCAAGTCTGGGAATACCAAGCCACGCGGCAGGATATGGCGAACACGCGCCTGACTTTGATCAATAATGTCGCCGACGCCTATTTCAACATCGCCTACCTCAACGAAGCCATTGAATTGGCGCAAAAATCCCTCAAGCAATATCAGGAAATCAACCGCATTGCCGATGCCAAGTTCCGCTACGGCAGAGCCGATTCCAGCCAGCCGACGCAGGCGAAACAATCGC
Organism: Neisseria mucosa; assembly: GCA_003028315.1. NCBI lineage: Bacteria > Pseudomonadati > Pseudomonadota > Betaproteobacteria > Neisseriales > Neisseriaceae > Neisseria > Neisseria mucosa. The sequence continues at coordinate 413,612 of CP028150.1, forward strand.
TGTTGAATGCGCAAAACAGCCTGATTTCCCTGAAAAACAGCCTTGACACGCAAAAACAGGTTTTACGCAACCTGCTCAACCTCAAGCCGAACGAAGCCATCGCCGCCGACCCCGCACAATACCGCCTGCTGCCCGTCAAAGGCGTGAACCTCGACGTACCGATTACCGTGTTGGCGAACCGCCCTGACCTGCGCGCCGCCGAATACCGCCTGCAATCCTCGCTCCAGTCCGTCAAAGCGCAAAAACGCAGTTGGTATCCCTCGATTACATTGGGCGCGAGCTTGAGCACGTCGTCTGAAAAAGCCAAAAGCGCGTTCAATATCCCGCTGCTGGGCGGCTCCGCCACCATCAACCTGCCGTTCCTCAACTGGCAGACCATGAAGTGGAAAGACAAAACCGCCCAAGCCAATTTCGACAGCGCCAAACTCGACTTTGAAAAAGCCCTGACCACCGCGCTGAACGAAGTCAACACCAACTACCTCGCCTACCAAAACGCCCAAGCCGCGCTTAACAATCAAGAGCAGCGTTACGCCTTGGACAAGAAAAACAGCCGCTACTACCAAGTGCGCTACCAACACGGCAAAAACGAGCTGAAAGACTGGCTGGAAGCACTGAACACGGAATACAGCTCTGCCCAAAACGTGTTGAACCAGCGGTATGAGACGCTGAAATACGAAAACATGGTGTATAAAGCGATGGCGGGACGTTACACGCCGAAGTAGGAATGAACAATTTAAAAATGCCGCCTGAAAAGTCAGACGGCATTTTTAATTTTGTTAATCAAATTCATCGAAGATGATGTAGTCAGTTCTTTATTTGACTGACCTGATGTACAAGAAATACTTACTTTAAAACCACGGCAAATGGCTAATTACGGCGGATTTAAGCATTGGTTCTTTCTGATTTTTCCGCACACCGCAAAGAGCAGCAGTATCAGTAGTTTTGTTGGTGCTTTTTTGAGGCATTGTGCCATGCACCAACAAAAGCACCGACATTTTTATGCCGATTCGGGTAGATTTGTGTAAACGGGAAAAGACGAGAAACGGGGAACAATAAAATGTAATACTGAATAAAATTATTTATATACAAATGGTTGTATATAAAAGTAGGGCGGAGATACAAGCAAGCAGCGGGCGTTTTCGGCGGCTTGGCGGGCTTCTACCAGTGATATGGTCGGATATTTGCCGATAGTAAATGTTTTCTCTTTGCCGTCTATACGGTATTTCAAGCGGAAAACTTTCCCGCCTGCTGGGGTAACTTCAAGATACAATCCGCCGCCGTCAAACAGCTTGGTCTTTTTCCCTGTTTCGGCGGGCTTGGCGTTTTTGATTTGTCGGTCATTCAGCGGCATAGTGGGGATATTTTCAGATACCCCGAATCATCCCCCCTGATTTTGGTTGATTCAATTAGATTAAATTAGACGGCGTTATGTAGCCCAAAAGAAAACAATGGAATATAAAGAAGTCTGAAACCCTTGCATTTACAAGGATTGGTTAATGGCATTAGACGGGATTAAACGAAAAAAAACGCTTAGAATTTCTAAGCGTTTTTGTATGTTGTGACGGAGAGACTCGAATTAAATAGATAATATATTGTTTTTATTTAATTAAATTTTTAATAGATTCCAAAATACCGTAAAAAATACCGTAAATTTGTCAAAGTCAAAATTTTTCAGGGGCGGTTTGTGGTATTTCTGCCAAGCTGTGAAATATGATCGGATTGTAACACCGGCAATCACGCGCCGTCTTGGGGCGGTGTTTGCTCTATTCTTCCAGCCGTCCGATATTGCCTTTCGGGTGGCTTTTGTTTGTATCGGCTCTGTCGGTCATGCGCCCAAACAAAAAAGCGTATATAGATAAAAAAGTAGTGGTTACCGTGGTTACCCGTGTTACCAAGCCGTCAAAGTCTTATAAGTCGGGGCTTTCATGGTAACCACTTACACATCTTCACATGGTTACCGCTGGTTACTGCTGTTTGATTTGAAGCATAAGCGCATGAAAATAAAAGAGTAACCACTGGTAACCACTCGGTAACCTGTTAAATTAATGTAGGTGGTTACCGTTTTTTCTTTGTTTTTATATTGATATTCATATAGTTATAAATGTTAAGTTTTGTGGTAACCACGGTAACCACTATATTTGTCTCGCGCATAGGGTTTTATCTGTCCGCGTGTATTGGTCTGGAAATTATTTATCCCCGTCAGTCATGGCGGAAATAGGGCGTAATTGCGCCGTAAGCGCGTTTTGCTGTTTGAGTATGGATTGGTATCGGGCAGGGATTGAATAGCTCTAATTCTCGAAAATTAGGGGCTTGCTGTTGATTTTATGGCGTATCGAATGATTTGCCTGAAGTAATGGGCGCAAAAAAGCCCGCCTGTATCGGTCATAGCGGGCTGTCTCTCGGTCATTGGTCAATATCGGGCGGGGCTTCTCCCATTAAAACATAGAATCGTGCTGACGCGCCGTTGTATTTGCGCTGGTGTTGCCATCTGCCGTTGTTTGGTTTTTTCAGCCATTGTTCGGCGTGTAACACTTCGCAAACTTTCAGCTTGTCGAAGTTTTGGCAGATTTCCTCTTCAAATACAACAGGGACTAACCAATATTCAGTGATATGCCCTTCCTGTTTCCGATAGCCTGCGTGATTTTGGTTTACGGTTTGGCTGCTCCAGTCTGAAAAGCGCATGGACAGGGCGTAAACGTCCATAAATGCGGCTGCCTGCTCGATGATTCTGCGGTCTTCGTGTTTCCCCGCCCCGTTGGTTTCCAGCCATTCATCAAAGCATTGTTTCACGCCTGCCATGCCTACGCCTGCGGCTAAGCCGGTAACTGGGGCGGCAAGCTCCAAAGCGGCGGCGGCAAGGGCAAAGCGTTTTGCCACTCTTCGCGCCTGCCCTGACAATTCGGGGACGGTCTCCATAAATGCGGTCATGCGCTCGTTTGCCTGCTGTTTGGCTTGTTCTAGGTCGTCTGAAAGCCGTCGGATGAAAGCCCTGCCTGCTGCCCCGTGATATTGTTCGGCGGATTGGGCGATATGTTCGCTCAATAATGCGCCGCTCTCGAAGCCGTGCAAGGTATCGTAAATACCGTATCGGGCGGCGGCTCTGATACTGGGCAGACGGGCGGCTTGCCCGGCGTTCCAATCGCCTTTGTGGTGTTTCAGGATGGAATCGGGGGTCTTTTCGCCTGTCGAGAACATCATCACTTTCCAGCGGCTCAAGGCGCGGTTGCCGCCCTGTTTTGCGCCCTGTACTTTGTTGATTCCGTTCATGACGCTGTAAACGGTGTCGCCGATAACGTGCGGGCTTGCCTGCCCGATTTCGTCCAACACCAGCAAGCCGTCATTGCGCGCGGCGGCGGTATTGGAAAAGCCTATTTTTGTGCCGCTCCAAGACAACAGGCTGCCCGATGGTCTGCCCCATACGCTCAAGGCTGCTTTGGCGGCGGTGGTCTTGCCGTCAGATGAATCGCCCGTCAGATGGAAACCGCCCGATTCTTCGCTCAACAGGGACAGCAAGGGGGCGGCAAAGGACGCGCCCAATGCCAGGCAAAGGCGGCTGTTTCCCGCTGCGTATCGGGCGATATTTTGCTGCCAGTCGCCAAGCTCTCCGTTTGGTCGGTATGCCGCCGCTTGGCTGGTGTCGCCGTTGTAGATGACGGCGGGGGTTTTGCCGTCTGCCGTGATGGTTTCGCCGCTGGGCATGATGTAGGTGTCGCCGTGCCAGCCCGCGCGGTCGGTAATGGTAAAGGCGGTACGGCTGCCCTGTGTCTGCAAATAATCTGCTAGTCTTTCCCTTTTTGCCCGCCCGCTCATGACGGTTAAGCCGTAACCCTGCAAACGCTGCCAGCCCTGAACCGTGCCGATTTCCGCTTGTGGGATGGCGGCAGTCTTGGTTTGGCGTGTGATTTTGTCCTGCCAGCGGATAACGCGGTAATACGCGCCGTCGTTGTCCTGCCCCGTGCCGATGATGTCGATAGGATCGGAAAGCAATAGCGGCTCTGCTTCAACGGCTTCACCGTCTTTGCCTGTCCTGACGTTTATCCACCATACGCCCCGATGGTCGGTATCGAAGCGGGGGCGCGGGCGGTATGGTTCGATGTCGTCGATGTTGTAGTCTTCAATGGTTTTAGCGTCTATAATTGCGTTTGTTTTCATGGTGTATCACCTCTGTTTTGTTGGATAGGGTCGTCTGATTGGGCTTCAGACGACCTTTTTGCTTCTTTCAGTTCGTCCAATGCGTCATAGCCCAGTGTGTCGCTCTGCCATATGCGCGCCTTGATGCCCTGCTTGATGGCTCGGACTGCCAAATCATGCGCGGCTTTGAAACCTACGGGGCGCGGCGTGTCGTTATCGGCAATAATCACGATTTCCTTGAGGTCGTCTGAAAGTCGGTATTTCGCCATGCTGTTTGCGCTCAAGGCGGCGGATAAGCCCCAATCGCGGGCTTGGAACAATTCACGGGCGGCAAGGGCGGTTTCTATGCCTTCTGCGATGACAAGCCGTCCGTTTTCAGGGGTGGGGAACAAGTGAACCGCCATGCCTGAAATGCTGCCCTGTTTGCGGCTCTGCATTTTCTTGGCGGGCAGGGCTTCGCCCGTTTCGGGGTGTTTGATTGCCAGCTTCTGATAATGCGGGGCGTGTAGCCCGTCTTCCCCGTATGGCTTGTCATAGGTCGTCTGAAGATAGGTCATGTGCAAGCCTTGAAGCCCTCCGCCCGTATCGCGGATGGCGCAAACCATACAGGGGAAACGACCGATGAAAATCGGCTTGTCTTCCCCCGTCGTCCAATAATCCGCCTCTCTCAAAAAACGGATGTTTTCAGGTAACTGCACCATGTCCAAACCGCGTGATTTCAAATACTGCACGGCGGGGGAATCGGCGGTTATCGGTTCTGCCCCGTCCCACAATGCTGCAAGTTTGCCGATTTGGTCTTTTTCGTGGCGTGGCTGCGTCTGTGGGCGCGTGGGCGGTATCGGCAAGGGGTTTGCCCCGCCCATGTGCAACACGCCCGCTACGGCGCGCAATGCTTCGTCAAAACCGCAATTCAGATAGTGCATGACCAAGCCGAAACCGTCGCCCGCGCCGTTGTGGTAATGGCTGCAAATGAATGTGCCGTTACCGTCCTTGTCGTCGTATCTGAAACGGTCTTTACCCCCACACGCGGGGCATGGCTGGTGTTTGTTTTTCAAGTATCGCTGGTCTATGCCGATGGCGGCGTGGATTTCCTGCCAGCGGTATTGCGCGGCGGCTTTGATGTCTTGATAGGTCGGTTTCATTGTTCTGCCTCCCCTGTTACAGGTTCTAAAACCACCCCCGCCATCGGGTTGGTCTCCCATATGGTCGGTGTTGTCTGCATTGCCTGCTCCGTCTCCGCATGGGCAGGCTGGTTACAGGCTCGGATTGCCAAAGCCATCAACAACACCCCAAACACCAGCAAAGCGCGGTTGAAATAGCGGCGAAAACGGTCGTTTTTGTCAGTCGGTTTCATGATTTCATGTCCTCCATGCCCCAGCGCACCAAAATTATCAAGCATTGAAAAATCAAATACTTATAAAAAAACTAGGGCGAAGTTTGCCCCATGCCGTCCAAAACGGGCGGCATAAAGGCGGGTGTTTTTCAGGGATTTAGCGGATTTGTTCGGCTGTCGTTACGCTGTAAGCAGCCCATGCTTTTAGGTCGTCTGAAAGCGAAGCAATAAACGACTGACAGGCGGCAACGGCGGCGGCGTGTGATGGATAGATACCCAAACGGCGGGCGGTGCATGAGTGAACGTCAATATCGGCTAAATACGCGGTCGGTTCGTGGACGACGGCGCAAAAGCCTTGTTCTGATGGGTATTGAACGTCTTGAATTTGGGGGAAATTTGAAGTCATGGTATTTCTTTCTTTAGAGATTTTGAGAATGCCCCAAATAAGGGGGCGGTGCTCTCTCTGGCGAAATAAAACCAGCCTGCGCCTTGCGGTTGGCAGACACCGCCATAACTCGTGATAGGTCGTCTGAAATGCTAACGTTTGATAACATTGCAAACGCCCGTAAAAGAATTTTGGCGATAAAAAATCAGCGTTACCCTGCTGATTGGGTATTTCGTTTTGAGAGAACCTAAATTCTGATTCTCAAGGCTCGATTTGTCAAATGATTTTTGCATCAAGCGGCTAAAATTTTTTATCCACGATGATCATGGTTATTACATACCCGATGCGCTCTGTATCTTCTCCAACGGTTCCGATGATGTCTTCAAGCGTGATTTCACTGTACGGCTTATTGAAAAAAGACTTTATGACTTGCTGCACTTCATCGTCCGTTAACGGCGGAGTGTACTCTTCCTGTTTCGTGCTGATTTCCGCTTCTGCCTTGATTTCCGCCTTATCCACCAGCAAGCCCAGCATTTTTGCCTTGCCCATCGTTGCCGATACCGCCGCGCTGCTCTGTGGGGTAGGGGCTGACAGTGCGGCCGCCCGCGCCTGCTCCAATTCGCTCAACAGGTCGTCCACCGTTACCGCGTGTCGTTGCCGTGCCTCTGCCTTGAGGTCATCTACCATCGCGGAAATATCGGGGTCTTGAAGCAGCTTATAGGCTTCATTCGTTACCGTTTCGGGCTTCATGTTGTCAGCGTTGTAGGCTTGCCGATATGCTTCGCTTGCATTGCCCGTTTCCACATACAGACGGGCAAACTGTTCTTGTTTCGGGGTCATGTCCTTAATCCTTTTAGAACGCCGCCCAATAGCGATTTTTCAGCCTTTGGGCGGTTGTTTGAGTGTTGCTATTTCAAATTGTCCAAAGCCGCTTCTTTTTCTTTCTCCACGTCTTCCAAGATGTCGAAAATAGCGTTTTCTTCCCCGCCTGTGCCGTCCATCATGTTGAAGAAGCCGGGTAAACGTAGATCAATGATCCGATTTGGCAGGGATTGCCCATAGGACGGGCAATCAACCCGCAAACCGTTTTCAAGTAGATTCGCTCTCATCTCAGCGGAGGCTTTACCGATTCCTACCAATTTCGCGGCGGCTTTGATATAGGCGCGCGCGGCTTCCATATACTCGGGCAAGTGGGTTTCTTCTATGTCGATGATAAACATCTCATAACGGGAAACAGCCAGTAAATTGCGAAGCTCTGAAATGCGGTTCAGATGTTGAAGGCGTTCATTAAAAAGGCTTTCCAACAATTCTTTTTGCGCTTCCAGCATATCGGCGGCGCGGTCTGCTTCTTCGCGTTTGGCGGCAATCTCTGAATCAAGCCCTTTGGCTTCTTCGCTGTTTGTGGGTTTGCCCATTTTCAACAGGTTGGCAAATATGCCTTTGCGTCTGTTTCGTAGCCCCGCAAATTCATTGATAACCGCCTGCGCTTCTGTAACGCCAGCTTCTGCCGCTTCAATTTGGGCGGTCAGTTCGCTGCATTTGTCTTCTGCTTCTTTCAGTAACTTTTGACGGGTCTCAAAAGTTGTCTTTGTATATTCGATATTCATAGTAAAGCTCCTGATTTAATTGATTAATACGAACCGACCGCGTTTCACGGTTTCGCCAAATTGGTTGGTTACTTCTTCCATCACGGTAACGATGTCATGCCCCGCCCTGCGAAGCTCCATGATGCGCGTGTTGTAGCCCAATATGCCCATTTGGGAAAGCTCCCATGATGTAACGCTGCCCTGTTTCAATCGGGATAAAACGCGCTCTCTTTGACTTGGCGTTTTTGCCTTGCCATTGGTAGAATAGTCGCTCATGCTTAATAATCCTTTCCGCCGTCTGAATGTCCGTTCAGGCGGCATTTGTTTTGCGCCTGATAAATCAATTTGCCTGCTCTTCGCGTTTGGCTGCCAGTTTGCCGATATAGTCGTCAATCTCGCTTGCAAGCCAGCCTGTCGCATTGGCGGAAATTTTGAACGGTTTGGGAAAATCAGGGCGGTAATGGCGGCTTTTTGGGTTTACCCAATTCCAAACGGTAGCTTTTGAAACGCTAAATGTGCGTGATAGGCTATCCACTCTTAAAACGGTATTTGTCATTTCTTCCCCTTTCTTCGGGCTTGATTGGATTATTCAACGTTTTGGAATAATATCCACCTACAATATTCAAAGACAGGCATAAAAATCATCTTTTTTGCTTCGTTTTCACATAATGCAAAATTGCTTTTTTTCTTTTCATTTTCGCAATATGCAAAAAACGCGCCCTTTAAAAGGCGCGTTTTTGTTTTTTCATCTTAGTTGCCGTGTTATGATTTCGGCTGTTTATCGTTTACTAATTTCATATTGTCCGCCGAGTTGTTCTTGTAGCCCGGCGGCTTTTTCTTGTCTATATAACTCCAACTGTTTGTCTATCTTTTGTCTGCTCTCTTTGCTCAAGTGTTTGCGTATTGTCTGCACATCGGGATAATTGTCTAATCCTGCTAAAGGCTTGAGAATGTCGAAAACACGATTTATTAGTCCGATTTTCAAATTCATTACATCAATATCTAAGCAATACCGGAAAACCTGATATATTCTCCTTAAAAGTGTTTGTGTTTTCCCACTCCCTCCATGCGTTGGATAACAGATAAGATAAATCAGGCTTTGCTTAATCTCTTCTAGCTTCCTATCTGCCTGCTGCTGAAATTCCTGTTCTTCTTCTTTACTTCTGAAACCTCCCCTTAATTTTATTCCCCGCTTCTCCCATTGAAAGCCCTGAATATATCTTCTCAAAGCCTTTTTTGCAGTCATTAGATGTTTGGGTATCATCGAAGCGGCTTTTATTAGCATATATAGACAGGTGTTTATTTGATTTTCCTTAAAATCCTCTTGTGTTTTGAATATTCCATCTGTAATACATTTGATCAAATCTTCTCTCAAATTTTCAAGCTCTCTATATGCTATCTCTTCTTTAGCTGTCATAACATCAAAATTCAAACAGCCCATTCCACTAAAGATTTCAAGGAGAGATAATCCATCTACTTCAAAACTACTACAGTATCGGTCAATAGCAAACATAATTATCAACTTATAAATATTACCCAGTTCAATATCAAGCACGGGTTATTCGCTTATTCCGAATTTAATCGGAATACACAATTAGATATTATTTTTCGATACTTATCTAGTCTTGACAAGATTTCCTACAAACCTGAAGCGGTATTTTTCAGACGGCCTCTAACCAGTCTTGCCATCTTGGATCATCTGTAATGCTTGGCGGTACCGTTCCCGCAAAAAGTCGCTATACCATTGCATAAACCCTTTGCGCTCGTTTAGATAATCGGCGCGGTTATAGGCGGCGCGGATCTTGTTGTTTTCAATGTGGGCAAGCTGTCGCTCTATCGCGTCAGGGTTGAAGCCTTGTTCATTCAAAACGCTGCTGGCAAGGGAACGGAAACCATGCGGGGTTACTCTGCCTTTGTAGCCCATACGCTCAATGATACGACCTATTGTTGCGTCGCTGATAAAACCGTCCGTCTTGGTTCTGCTCGGAAACAGAAACGGCGTATTACCTGTGAGTTCTTTCAGTTCTGCCAAAAGTTCAAGCGTCCAGTCAGCCAGTGGGACGGCATGGGGCGGTTTCGGCGCGGTCTTTTCGTGCTTCATGCGCTGGGCGGGAACTGTCCATATTGCCACATCAAAGTCTATTTCATTCCATTGCCCGCCCCTTAGTTCCGTGCTTCGTAAAAAGGTCAGCATATTCAAAATCAGGGCTATTCTGTTTTGCGGCTCAATCTCTGCCAGTATCAGGCGGCGAAAAAACTCGGTCAGTTCTTCACGGGGCAGGGCGGGGCGATGGTCGGTCTGCTTGGCGGGGATGTATTTCCGCAATGAATAGGCGGGGTTGGTTTCCACAATTTCAAGCATGACAGCATAGTCAAATATTGCGCCCGTCCACTCCCTGATTTTTTCGGCGGTATTGTTCACGCCCCGCACCATTACGCCGTCAAGAACCGCTTTAATATCGCTTACCCTTATTTCCTGTATCGACATTGCGCCGATGACGGGGAAAACGTCGGTTTCAAAATATCTCAACACGCGGGCGGCGTGGTTTTCTTTCCAGCGGATCAGGTTGTCAGAATGCCAGCGGCGGGCAATGGCTTCAAAGGTATTTAGGGTGGCGGCTTGCCGTTCGCGTTTTTCCTGTTGCTTGGCTTCGCTGGGGTCTTGCCCCGATACAAGCAAGCGGCGGGCGTTTTCGGCGGCTTGCCGGGCTTCTACCAGTGATACGGTCGGATATTTGCCGATTGAAAGCGTTTTCCGTTTGCCGTTATGCGAAAAATCAAACCGCCATAACTTCCCGCCGCTTGTATTGATATACAAATATAAGCCCTTGCCGTCATTCAGCTTAAACGGTTTTTCGGCAGGCTTGGCGTTTTTGATTTGTCGGTCGTTCAGCTTCATTTTTACGGTATTTTTTCGAGGTATTTTTCAGATACCGCAAAAGATACCGTAAATTTTAGGTTACTTCAATTAAGCTGAATTAGACGGAATTATACAATCAGGAAGAAGACAATAGGATAGCAATCAGCCTGAAAGCCCTGTATTTACTGAGATTGGTTGATGGTATTAGACAGGATTAAACGAAAAAAAACGCCTGAAATTTTCAAGCGTTTTTGTATGTTGGTGCGGACGGAGAGACTCGAACTCTCACACCTCTCGGCGCCAGAACCTAAATCTGGTGCGTCTACCAATTTCGCCACGTCCGCGTGATGAAACTCGGGATTATACACAAAGTATCCTGCTCTGCAAACAACCTTTAGCTTGAAATTGCTTTATTCCGACCGATATAATGGCAGGTCGGTTATCTGCCGGAACACACTAATATCAAAGAGGAACATCATGCCTGTTTTACTGATTCAGGATTTTTTACAGACACAGGGTTTGAAGCTGTCTTCAGACGACCTCCGTATTGCGTATCTGACCGCGAAGACGGTGATGGATATGGGCAATGCTTCGATTGACCGCTCGGTTTTGTGGCGTGAGGAAGACGGCTGGAAGCTGGCAGACCATATTGAAGAAACGCCTGAAAACGAAGCTTTGCTCAAACAGGTTTTCATGGCTTTGGATTCGGTATTCAGCCGTGCAACAGCCGTCAAAAGTGCAGCGGTTTACATCCACCTTCCGGGCGAACCGCATGCAAGGCTGGTTCGTATCGCGGCACAAGGCGAGCCTTTGGAAAATCTGTTGGCTATTCATGAAGAAAACGGTACGGTTTACCTTGCCTGCCGTACGGCGCAAAGCGGTTGGATGAATATTGCCAACGATATAGCTTATTGGCTTTCGCTGGACGAAATCCAAGGCAGCCGGAACGAGGGCAGCGGAAGCCAGTTGTCCATCCCTGTGGCAACACAAAACGGAACGGTTTTGGGCGTGGTTCACGTTGAATTTGCCGATAAAGATCAAGCCGATGACGCGGCCCAAACGGATTGGTCGGCGCTGGCGTTGGCACTTGCCGATCCGCTAAAAGCATTGGCAGGCATCGAAGACAGGGAAGAAGAGCATGAATAATACCTTGAAATTCGTCGCCTCTTGCCGCCTGCCGACCGAATGGGGCGACTTCACTATGCACGGTTTTGAAGAACCGAACGGACAAGAACACATCGCTTTGACGATGGGCGATTTTTCAGACGACCTCCCTGTCCTGACCCGCATCCATTCCGAATGTTTGACCGGTGATGCCCTGTTTTCCAAAAAATGCGACTGCGGCCCGCAGCTTGAAGCGGCGATGAAGGCGGTTCAACAAGAAGGACGGGGCGTTATCGTTTATTTGCGTCAAGAAGGACGCGGTATCGGTTTAATAAACAAAATCCGTGCCTATAAACTTCAAGACGAAGGGATGGATACGGTCGAAGCCAACCTCGCACTCGGACTACCCGTTGATGCGCGCGACTTTACGCTTGCCAAGCAAATCTACGACCATCTGAATATCCGTGCTGTCAAGCTGTTGACCAACAATCCTGAAAAAATTCAGACGTTGAAAAATGCAGGCATCAATGTTGTCGAACGTATTCCGCTCCATGTCGGCGAGAATGCGGAAAACGAACGATATCTGCACACCAAAGCCGATAAATTGGGGCATATGATTTTTGATTGAGGACAGGCGGGCGTATTTCCCGCCTTTTTTCGTTTTCAGACGACCTTTTCCCAATCCGTATCGCGATATTGTTATAATCCGAGCTGTCCGGACAACCACCGATTTATATCCATATGAACACCTTCATCCTCCACGACACACGTCCTTATCCGCAGACTCCGGTTAAAAACCATTTACTGGTAAACGCCTCCCTGCTCGCACACGGCACGACCGCCGCAACCCGCAAGATCGCCGTGGGGCAGTTGCAAACCGAAATCCGCAGCCAGCTTCATCAAAACTACTACGTCAACTTGTCCGTCGCCATGACCATGGCGCCCGATGTAGAGACTTACAACGCGCTGATGCAGAGCATCAATCAAGTGTTATCCGCCGAAAACGACGACGAAGCCCAATGGTTTGCCCTGCCCGTCGTCATCGTCGCCGGCTGCAAACAGGAGCGCACGCTGCCCCTGACGCTGCCTACCGAAGCACTGACCGCCTGCCTGTCCAACTATCCCCACTTGCGCGCCTTAACGCAAAACACCCAATGGCTGCCCTTCCTCGCCCATTCAGACGACCTGAGCGGCATCACGCCCGAACAGTGGTGGAACGCGAAACAAAACAGCGAATCCGCCGCTGCGTTCTTGCAAACCTTTGAAGACAAACCGCTGATTTGCCCCGAAGGGCAGTCCGTCCACGTCGTTTACGCGTTGGGCTACGGCGACAAAAACCTGCAAACCGCCTTGGGCGTCAACCTGCAACAGGCAGGCCTGCCGCTGATGCAGGTTTGGCAGGAAAGCCTTGCCGCTACCGGCGTTACCCTCTTCACCAATCCGCTGTCCCCGAACACCCCGCTCCAAGCCCTGACCGACGGCAGCCACACCCGTCAGCGCATGGCGATGGACGTGTTCGCCACCAACGCCATCCGCGCCATCCGTATGCAGAGTCCGCGCGTCGGCGTCGTCATCGCCGCAAGGGCGGGCGGGCAGATTCTGTTCGGCTTCAACGCGACCGACAGCGCGTTTGAAGTCGTCCCGCAAGTGTTCGTCTGGAACCTTTCGTCTTCCGACAACATCGCCGTCATCCAACACAACTTCCTCGACCTGATGGCGGAATGCCGCGTCGAGCATATCCGCATCCTGCACGACGTTTTACCGGAAAATGCCGACCTGCCGACCTACGCGCAGTCCCTGTCCCTGGACGGACACAACCCATTCTTCTCCGAACACGCCTAAACCGCCTATGAAAAACCATTCCGTACTCTTCGTCTGCCTCGGCAACATCTGCCGCTCCCCCATGGCGGAATACGTCCTGCGCCACCGCGCCCGCGAAGCAGGCGTAGCCCACCGCATCCGCACCGACAGCGCAGGTACATCCGGCTGGCACGATGGCGAAAACATGCACCAAGGCACGCGCAAAACCCTCGCCGCCCACGGCATCGACCATCAAGGTTTTACCAGCAGCAAAGTGCGTTCCGAAGATTTCGATGAATTCGACTTCATCATCGCCATGGACGACAACAACCTTGCCGAACTGGAAAAAATGTTCGGCAAACACCCTGACAAAATCTTCAAACTCACCGACCTTATCCCCGAAAGCGGCTACCGCCACGTCCCCGACCCGTGGTACACCGGCGACTTTGACGAAACCTTCAGGCTTGTGGACGCAGGCAGCGTCGCGCTGCTGAAAAAGCTGGGCTTGGTTTGAATCGGTTGACACAACATTTAAAGTTGAACGCAATGCAGTAAAAAAGGTCGTCTGAAACCTCAAATTTGGGTTTCAGACGACCTTTTGTTGAAGAGATGGCCGGGGTAGGGCGGCTGAATGAGAAATAAACACCGCCTTAGCGCGCGAAAAAGCGACGCCCTCAACCACCGCGGGCAAAGCCCACGCTACTTTATCCGGTTCATTCAAGGGCTTTCCAAGCAAAGCAAATGTTCTGTAAACCGAATCTTAGGTTTCAGACGATCTTTTCAAAAAGCAACAATTCTTACTCTTGTCGAACAAAAAAGCCGGGGTAGGGCGGCTGAATGAGAAATAAACCCCGGCGTAGCGCGGGTTCTACCCGCGAAAAAGCGATGCCTCCAAACCACCACGGGCAAAGCCCACGCTACACAACGCTACTTCGCCCGCCCATTGCCATACATCAAAAGGCCGTCTGAAAAAAGCCGTTTCCAGCGTTTCAGACGACCCCGCCGCCGCGAAAGGCGTATACTTTTCCCTATCGCAACCAAGGAGCCGAATCATGAAAATCCTGCCCGTCCTGACCGCCGCGCTGCTCTTGTGTTCCTGCGCCGCCGACCGTGAAACCGAAGCCCTGAAAAACAGCCTGTCCGAAGCGCAAACCGCCGTGCGCCTTTCCGCCGAAAACACCAAGCGGCTGGAAGACACCTATTCCGACATCTACTTCCACCTCGACAGTCTGACCGTCGAAAGCTTCCAAAAACGCGTCGCCCGCGGAGACACCGTTTACGCCTACATCGGCCGCCCAAGCTGCGGCGACTGCAACGCCTTCGAACCCATGTTCAAACGCTACATCGCCAGCCGCAACCTGAACGGCAAAATCTACTTCGTCAACGTCCACCGCCTGCACCAAGACAAAGAAGCATGGACCGCGTTCCGCCAACAATACAAACTCGGCGGCACACCCGTCCTAGCGAAATACAGCAAAGGCAAACAAGTCAACAAGCTCGATTTGGAAGAAAACGGCGGCAAAATCAGCGCCGAAGACTTGGAGAAATGGCTGGACGCAAATGGCTTGCGGTAAATTGTCCTTTTGAGATTGCTCCGTCTGAGTGTTAAAGACTTTGCGGAAGGAATGAAGAGAGGTCGTCTGAAAACAGGATTTTGGTTTCAGACGACCTTTTATTACATCAACAATCTTGTCCCTTCCCCCGTCCCACGGGGGAAGGTTAGGATGGGGGTGGCTTCCCAGCTTTAGGCAAAATCAAACTGGTGCAGCCGCCCATAGAGCCACCCTCTCCCCAACCCTCTCCCGCCGGACGGGAGAGGGGGCAGGTTGCGCGTAGAGACATAGATTTCTGCCCAACTATCGTCATTCCCGCGCAGGCGGGAATCCACTTTTATAGTGGATTAAAATTGCAATGATACGGCGCTGCCAACGCCCTTATGTATAGTGGATTAACTTTAAACCAGTACGGCGTTGCCTCGCCTTGCCGTACTATCTGTACTGTCTGCGGCTTCGTCGCCTTGTCCTGATTTAAATTTAATCCACTATACTACCCGTACACGGCGGGCGTTGCCGCCTTGTCTCATTTTTATTTTAATCCACTATAAATCTCAGCAACTGTTTTTCAAACATCTGTTTCTTAGAATTTGCGATGGATTCCCGCCTACGCGGGAATGACGGTGATGGAGTGTTTGGCGTGGTTTGTTTATAAGAAAAGGTCGTCTGAAACCAAGTTTTCAGTTTCAGACGACCTTTGAGGGATAAGTTACGATTCAAGTCAGATTTTAATCTTCCTAAAGGGGAGGCATTATTTGTCGTTTTCCATTGTTATCAAAAATCAATATCCTTGTTTCATCACAGAATTGTTGCATTGCTTTCGTTTTCTCCTCATTCGTCAATTCTGCCCATTTAGGAACATTTTCTTTTTTCCAATCAGGATAAATATTCTCAATAAAATCATGCTCCGTTATTTTTGCAGAAGACAATACCACGTCATTTTTTAGTTGACTCCATTTAACTTGACATTCTTTTAAATTAGCAGATTTCAAAAAGGCATTTTGTAAATTAGCGAATTCTAAATTAGTACCTTGTAAATTAGTTCCTAATAATTGAGCATTTTCTAACTGAGTTCCTACTAATATAGCCTTTTGGAATTCAGCCCCTCCCAATTGAGTGTCTTGCAAATCGGCAGTAGATAAGTTGGCTTCTTGCAAATTAGCTTTTACTAACTTGGCTTTTCGCAAGTTAGCGTCAACCAAATCAGCTTTTTTCAAATTAGCCTCCCCTAGTTCAGCACCTTGTAAATTAACTTCCGCTAATTTGGCATGTCTTAAATTAGCACGTTTTAAATTAGCATTTTGCAAACAAACTCCATCTAGTTGAGAATGTTGCAAATCCACGCACGACAATTCAGCCTTTTGCCATCTAGTTCTCAACAATTCACATTTCCGAAATTTGACCTTATTTAATCTAGCTCCGCGAAAATCCACTCCATTCAAATTCAAGTCCGATAAATCTCTAGAAATTTCACTCAATCCACTTAAATGAAAATTCATCCCAGCCAAACAAATATTAGGCAGCATTTCAGGAAAATCTCGCAAATTGAGTTTCTTATTTTCCCGATTCAAACTTAATAAAACTTGTGTTAAAGCCACGCCCATCGGACTCTTTGCTTTTTGTGTCAGTTCATCAAAAATTTTCTTTCTCTCTTCATCAGCTAAATGAGTCTCATCCAGCTTCTTCAAACTATCCTGCTGCATCGCCTGCCAAGCGGATTTCAATAGGTTAAATGCGGGACGACGGAAACTTTCGCCGTAATCGCCTCGAAAAAACGGCAGTAGATTATAGATAGCGGAAATCTGCAAAGCGACCGCGCCGTCGCGTTTACTGAATGTATCGAAATCGGCGGTTTTAGGTTGCTTACTATATTCTTCGGTCTCCTCCGTAGTATATTCAATGGGCAGAGTTGATTGTCTGACGATCTCAGCATCGTTTTTTAAATTATACTTGTTTGTGGTTTTACTGACGGTTTTGATTTCCGGTAAATGTGCACCGCTGACCCATTCGGATAATTTTTGAAATTCTTTCAGATTAATGTCTTTACGCTGGTTCTCGATTTGCTGTTTGTTATTTTCATCGCGAAAATGCCAAATGGCGAAAGCCACTGGAGCAGAAACAATCAGAATAATGAAATTCCAAAAACCCGCAGATAAGGTATCTATCGAATCCTTGGAATAAAATTCAAACCAATTAAATAAAATATCAAAAATAACGATGGAAAATGTTCCTGCACAAAAGACTTTTAGTACATTGCTCCATTTTTTCCCAAAACATACCCAGCTTAAAATAACCAGAACAACAAGGATGCTTATAATCGCCCATTTATAGGCGATAACAAAAGCAACAACTTGATCACAGGTAGACGCTACATTTCCCATTTTGTACTCTCTTGTTAATCATCATTAGATTTACCATCAACGGCAGCCCGAATTTTATAGTATTGCTTGAAATCAAAAAAGGAGAAGGTCGTCTGAAACCAAGTTTTCGGTTTCAGACGACCTTTTACCGTATCAGTAATCTTGTTCCTTCCCCCGTCCGGCGGGGGAAGGTTAGGATGGGGGTGACTTTGCAGCTTTAGACAAATTCAAACTGGTTCAGCTCATAGAGCCACCCTCTCCCCAGCCCTCTCCCGCCAGACGGGAGAGGTGGTAGGCTGCACGTCTCGGCATAAATTTCTGCCTGACTACCGTCATTCCCGCCCCCACCTACGCGAGGACAGGCTACGACGTGAATCTACCTTTAAATTTCGGCAACTGTTTTTCAAACATCAGTTTCTTAGAATTTACGATGGATTCCCGCCTGCGCGGGAATGACGACAGCAGGGTGTTTGGCGTGATTTGTTTATAAGAAAAGGTCGTCTGAAAACCTTAGAATCGGGTTTTCAGACGACCTTTTGTCTTGGTTTCTAAATGTTATTTCTTCAATTCCGCCAAAATCTCATCAACGGTTTTCTTCGCGTCGCCGAAGCACATCACGCTGTTTTCGTTGAAGAACAGCGGGTTTTGTACGCCTGCGTAGCCGGTGTTCATTGAGCGTTTGAAGACGACGACTTCTTTTGCCTTCCACACTTCCAACACTGGCATGCCGGCAATCGGGCTGTTCGGGTCGGTTTGGGCGGCGGGGTTGACGGTGTCGTTCGCGCCGATAACCAGCACTACGTCGGTTTCGGGGAAGTCGTCGTTGATTTCGTCCATTTCCAAAACGATGTCGTAGGGGACTTTGGCTTCGGCGAGCAGTACGTTCATATGACCGGGCAGGCGGCCGGCGACGGGGTGGATGCCGAAGCGTACTTCGGTGCCGTTTTTACGCAAAAGCTCGGTGATTTCGGCAACGGGGTATTGTGCCTGCGCCACTGCCATACCGTAGCCCGGGGTAATGATGACGCTGCTTGCGTTGCGCAGCATTTCGGCGACTTCGGCGGGTTTGGCTTCGCGGTATTCGCCGACTTCTTGGCTGCCTGAGGCTGCGGCGGAACCGTCGGTACCGAAGCCGCCTGCAATCACGGAGATGAAGGAGCGGTTCATGGCTTTACACATGATGTAGGACAGAATCGCGCCGCTGGAGCCGACCAGCGCGCCGATGACGATGAGCAGGTCGTTGGAGAGCATGAAGCCTGCCGCTGCGGCCGCCCAGCCGGAGTAGGAGTTCAGCATGGACACGACCACGGGCATATCTGCGCCGCCGATGGAGGCGACCAAGTGCCAGCCAAATGCGAGGGCGATCAGGGTCATCAGAATCAGGATGAAGCCGCTGCCGTCAACGGATACGAACACCAGCATCAGGATAAAGGATAAAACCAATGCGGCGAGGTTGAGCTTGTGTTTGGCGGGCAGTTGCAGCGGCGCGCTGCTGATTTTGCCGTTGAGCTTGCCGAACGCGACCAGCGAGCCGGTAAAAGTTACGGCGCCGATGAAGATGCCCAAATAGACTTCGACCAGATGGATGGTGTGCATATCGGATGAGATGTCGCCCGGCTCGATATAGCTGTTGAAGCCGACCAAAACCGCCGCCAAGCCGACGAAGCTGTGCAAGAGCGCAATCAGCTCGGGCATTTCGGTCATTTCTACTTTTTTGGCTTTGTAGATGCCGATGGCCGCGCCGATAAGCATGGCGATGATGATCCAGCCCAGTCCGTGGGTGTTTTCGGAAAACACGGTAACGAACAAGGCGACCGCCATCCCCGCTACGCCGGAATAACAGCCCTGCTTGGCGGTTTCCTGCTTGGACAGCCCCGCCAGCGAGAAGATGAACAGTATCGCGGCTACGATGTACGCCGCTGTAACGAGTCCTGAAGACATGGTGATTCTCCAATTATTTGTGAAAGTAACTGATTGTGAAACAGGTATTAAGGCCGTCTGAAAAGGGTTTGATGGCGGATTCGCTTAGCCATCAACCGATTGAGCCGTTTGGGAATGACGGTTCGGGTATTTTTATTTCATCCGCATCACTCCGTTGCCGCTGCATTTTCAGACGACCTCTGTATCGGGTTTCCTATCCGCCGCCGAATTGTGCCAAAAATTCTTCTTCGGTCAGCTTGGGCGTGTCGTTTGCCAGTTCGTAGTACGGGGCTTTGGCGTCGATGAAAATCTGCTCTTCTAATTTGAAATCGGCGTTGTCGGCAAACAGTCCGGCGAAGACGAAATAGCTGTCGTTCGGCAGGAAATGGTAGAACAGGTGTGTACCGCAGTTTTTGCAGAACGCGCGTTCCGCCCATTCGGACGACTGGTAGCGGGAGATGTTCGCTTCACCGTCGATTTTCGGCGGCTTGGCGGCAATCAGCGAAAACGTCGCGCCGCTGCCCCAAGTGCGGCACATTGAGCAATGGCAGGCGTGGACGTGTTTGTCGTGTTCCACTTCTAAAGATACGTTGCCGCACAGGCATTTTGCTTTCATGGTCGAAATCCTCATATTCGAAAACTGGCTTCCAGGTCGTCTGAAAACTCGCTGCACTCGTTTTCAGACGACCCCGCTGTCAGACAGCGGCTACAAACAGCCCAATGGTGCAGACAAATCCGCCCGTCCACATTGCCGAACGCAGGCTCGGTTTGTCTTTCAGATAGCTGAAAATATAAGCAATGCGGAAGGCGATGAACGATATTGCCAAAAGGTTGATGGTCGCTTGCGCGGCATTGCCTGTGGCGTGTGCCACCAAAACGGCGGCGGCAAACGGGGCGAACACTTCAAAACCGTTTTGCTGCGCGGCATTGGCGCGCGCCGACAAGCCTTGCGTGCGGGCGAGGAAATCGCGCGGATTTCGGTTGTCCGACGGCTGAAAACCGCCCTGCGCTTTGGCGATGAAGGAACAAAACAGCGGCAGCAGCGATGCGATCAGGATGCACCAATAGGCTAAAGTCATGGTTTACCCTTTCCTAAACATATTCAACATCCGGCGCGTTACGAAGAAGCCGCCGAAGATGTTGATGCTGGCAATCAGGATGGCGATGAAGGCAAGCAGGGTAACGAAGCCGTTGCCTTGGCTGATTTGCAGCAGCGCGCCGACGACGATGATGCCGGAAATGGCGTTGGTTACGGACATCAGCGGGGTATGCAGCGAGTGGCTGACGTTCCAGACGACGTAGTAGCCGATAACGCAGGCGAGGACGAACACGATAAAGTGGTTCAAAAATGCTGCGGGCGCGACCGCACCGACCCACAGCACCAACACGGCGGCGATGACGGCGGGCGCGAGTTTCTTCCACAGGGGAACGGGTTTCGGCTCCGGCTTGGCGGCAGGCGCGGCTTTTTCAGACGACGTTTGCTGCGGCTGGGCGGAAACTTGAATCGGCGGAGGCGGGAAGGTGATTTCGCCGTCGCGGGTAACAGTCATATTTCGGATAATCACGTCTTCAAAATCCAGCGTGATTTCGCCGTCTTTGTTCGGGCTTAACAGCTTGGTCAGGTTGACCAAGTTGGTGGCGTAAAGCTGGGAAGACTGTCCGGCAAGGCGGTTTGCCATGTCGGTGTAACCGATGATTTTTACGCCGTTGTCGGTCACGAACAATTCGCCCGGTTTGGTAAGTTCGCAGTTGCCGCCCGTTGCCGCCGCCAAATCGACGATGACGGAGCCGGATTTCATGCTTTCCACCATTTCTTTGGTAATCAGCTTGGGCGCGGGTTTGCCCGGAATGGCGGCGGTGGTGATGATGATGTCCACCTCTTTCGCCTGCTCGGCAAAGAGCTTCATCTCGGCGGCGATAAATTCGTCGCTCATCACTTTGGCGTAGCCGTCGCCGCTGCCGCCCGATTCTTGCGGGAAGTCGAGTTTCAGGAACTTGCCGCCCATCGATTCGATTTGTTCCGCCACTTCCAAGCGGGTATCAAACGCGCGCACCACTGCGCCGAGCGAGTTTGCCGTACCGATTGCCGCCAAACCTGCCACACCTGCGCCAATCACCAAAACCTGCGCGGGCGGCACTTTGCCGGCGGCAGTGATTTGACCGGTGAAGAAACGGCCGAAGGCATTGGCGGCTTCAATTACGGCGCGATAGCCGCTGATGTTTGCCATCGAAGACAAAGCGTCTAAAGCCTGCGCACGGGAAATGCGGGGCACCATGTCCATCGCCAGCGCGTTCACTTTCTTGGCGCGCAAGGCTTCGACCAAAGCCTCGTTTTGGCGCGGCCACAGGAAGCTGACGATAGTTTGCCCTTCTTTGAGCAGCGGCAGCTCGCCTTCGGACGGCGCGTTGACCTTATAAATCAAAGGGCAGGCCCAAACCGTCGCTTTGTCGGCAACGGTCGCGCCTGCTGTTTGGTAAGCGGCATCGTCCAAACTCGCCGCCAAACCTGCGCCGCTTTCGACAACGGTTTCAAAGCCCAGTTTGCTCAACAGGGCAACGGTGGCAGGCGTACAGGCGACGCGGGTTTCGCCGGATAATGACTCGCGTGGGATACCGATTTTCATCTCTGAATCCTTTTTTAGGTTGTCTGTATATAAATGTTAATATGTTTCATATAATTCCCTTATAGCGAATTTTTTGACGGCTGGCAATAGCTGCGGCGGATGGTTTACTTTTACGGTAAAGGTCGTCTGAAAGCTTATGTTTGCTGCCATTGATACGGGCTGGGGCTTGCGTTTCGTGTTAAAATCCTGTTTTAACAACATATAAAAGGAACACAATCATGCGCCTGCTCCACACCATGCTGCGCGTCGGCAACCTTGAAAAATCCTTGGACTTTTATCAAAACGTTTTGGGCATGAAGCTCTTGCGCCGCCACGATTATCCGGAAGGCCGTTTCACGCTGGCTTTTGTCGGTTATGGCAGCGAAGCTGAAAATACGGTTTTGGAACTGACCCACAACTGGGATACCGAAAGCTACGATTTAGGCAACGCCTACGGCCACATCGCTATCGAAGTGGACGATGCTTATAAAGCTTGCGAACGTGTAAAAGAGATGGGCGGAAAAGTCGTGCGCGAAGCAGGGCCGATGATGCACGGCACGACCGTTATTGCTTTTGTTGAAGATCCCGACGGCTATAAAATCGAGTTTATTCAGAAAAACAGTGGCAATGATTCGGTGAAATACTGATTTTTTGTCAAAAGGTCGTCTGAAACGTTTGGTGAAACCCGCCAAATCTGTTTCAGACGACCTTTATCATATTTATCGGTTCGACCCTTTGACCATATCCATCAAAAACAGGCGGCAGTCTAAGTTGCCGTTGTAGAGCGGGATTTTGCGTTTGGGTGAAAGGCGCATGAATTTCGGCATATCGCGGTCGCCGGTAAACATGCCCGCCAGCCAGCCCGCGTAATGCTGCTTCAGCCACGCGCCCAACTGCGGGTAAAGGGCTTGCAGGGCTTGGACTTCGGCAAGGCGGACGCCGTAAGGCGGATTGGAAATCAAAATGCCGCCGTCCCCGTTCGGACGGGTGTCCTGCGCGTCTTTGACTTCAAAACGGACAAACGTGTCCACTTCGGCAGCTTGGGCGTTGGCAACGGCGGCGCGGATCATATGGCGGTCGTTGTCGCTGCCTGAAATCGAGGCAGGCGCAGGGCGGATTTGCGTTTCGGCTTCGTGTTGCAGCTTTTTCCAAAGGGCGGCATCGAAATTTTTCAGCTTTTCAAACCCGAAACGGCGCATCAGACCGGGCGCGCGGCGGGTGGCAATCCACGCGGCTTCGATGACGATGGTGCCGCTGCCGCAAAACGGGTCTTGGAAAGGCTGCGAGCCGTCATAGCCTGCCAGCAGCAGCAACCCTGCCGCCAAGTTCTCGCGCATCGGCGCTTCGCCTGTGTCTTGGCGGTAGCCGCGTTTGAACAAGGCCTCTCCGGATGTGTCGATGAAAATTTGAATGTCGCGCTCGTCGATAAAGGCATGGATGCGGATGTCGGGGCGGATTTTGCCGACGCTGGGGCGCGCGCCGCAAGCGTCGCGGAACACGTCGCATACGGCGTCTTTGATTTTCAGCCCGACAAAATCCAAGCTTTTGACTTGGGCGCGTTTGCCTTCTACTTTGACTTTGAAGGTTTGTTCCAAGTCGAACCAATCCGTCCAGCGGATATTTTTCGCCGCTTTATAAATGTCTTGCTCGTTGCGGTAGCCGCTTTTGGTCAGGCGCAGCAACACACGGCTGGCGGTGCGCGAATGCAGGTTGATGCGGTATACCTGCTCCATACCGCCTTTGCACGCGACGCCGCCGTCAACGGCGCGGATGTCTTGGCATTTGAATTGTTCGAGTTCTTGGGATAAAGGGGCTTCGAGACCGCGCGGGCAGGTAACGAAGAGGGAATAAGTGGTCATGCGAACCTTTCGGGGGTAGGGCGGTTGAACTGAGATTGCGGTGATTATAATGCTTTTCGCAACGGGATTTATCGAAAGGTCGTCTGAAAATTGCAGAAAGCGAGCGATATGGCTGTTGAGATAAAGAAGGTCGTCTGAAAACCAATCCCGGTTTTCAGACGACCTTTGCCGTATTTCAAACCGTTAATCAGCGCGGATGAACCATATCGGCGGGGACGACCAGTTCGTCAAACTCTTCGCCTGTCAGCAAGCCCAACTCAACGGCGGTTTCGCGCAGCGATTTGTCGTTTTTGTAGGCGGTTTTGGCGACTTTGGCGGCGTTTTCGTAGCCGATTTTGCGGTTCAGCGCGGTAACGAGCATCAGGGAATGGTGCAGGAAATAGTCGATTTTCTCCGGTACGGGTTCGATGCCGACGGCGCAGTGTTCATTGAAGCTGTTGCACGCGTCGCCCAAGAGGCGGATGGATTGCAAGAGGTTGTAGGCGATAACGGGCATATAGACGTTCAGCTCGAAATTGCCCGACGCGCCCGCCATGCCGATGGTGACGTCGTTGCCGAACACTTGGCAGCACACCATGGTCATCGCTTCGCATTGGGTCGGGTTGACTTTGCCCGGCATGATGGACGAACCCGGCTCGTTTTCGGGGATTTTGATTTCGCCCAAACCGCAGCGCGGGCCGCTTGCCAGCCAGCGGATGTCGTTGGCGATTTTGTTCAGGCTTGCCGCCAGCGTTTTCAATGCGCCCGAAGCGGCGACGGCGGCATCGCGTCCGCCCAAGGCTTCAAATTTGTTCGGCGCGCTGACAAACGGCAGGCCGGACAGTTCGGAGAGTTTGGCAGCGGCTTTTTCGGCGTATTCGGGATGGCTGTTCAAACCCGTGCCGACTGCCGTGCCGCCTAAGGCGAGTTCGTATAAACCTTTGAGCGCGTCGTTCAGACGACCTAAGCCGTGGTCGAGTTGGGAAACGTAGCCGGAAAACTCTTGTCCCAAAGTCAGCGGTGTCGCGTCTTGCAAGTGGGTGCGGCCGATTTTGACGATGGGGGCGAATTCTTTGGCTTTTTTGTCCAATGTGTCGCGCAGGGCTTTCACGGCGGGGATGAGGTGGCGGTTGATTTCAATCGCGGCGGCAACGTGGATGGCGGTCGGGAACGCGTCGTTGGTCGATTGCGCGTGGTTCACATGGTCGTTGGGATGGACGGGCTGGTACGCCGCCAAACCCGTACCGGCGATTTCGTTGGCGCGGTTTGCCAGCACTTCGTTCATGTTCATATTGGACTGCGTGCCGGAGCCGGTCTGCCAAACCACTAAAGGGAACTGCCCGTCGAGCTTGCCGTTCAACACGTCGTCCGCTGCCTGCGTAATCAAATCCGCTTGTTCGGGCTTAATCCTGCCGAGGGAAGCGTTGGTCGCGGCTGCGGCTTTTTTCACCAGCGCCAAAGCATAAATTAGTGGCTGCGGCAGGGTTTCGCCGCCGATTTTGAAATTGTTGCGGCTGCGCTGGGTCTGCGCGCCCCAATAGGCTTCGGACGGGACTTCAACATTGCCCATGGTGTCGTGTTCGGTACGGGTGCTCATGCGTTTCTCCTGAATTAAATGATAATGCAAATAATTTGCAGGCGTATTATAACGGGCAGGAGGTCGTCTGAAAAGCGGGGGAAGGAGGTTTGGTAAATAGGGTGGGGCAGTATGTTGAACAATAGGGCAGGGCACGGATTGCGGTATCAAAAAAGGTCGTCTGAAAAGCAGAAAATGGCTTTTCAGACGACCTTTGCTTTATTTTTGAAGGCTTATTCGATATTTTGAACCTGCTCGCGCATTTGCTCGATTAAGACTTTCAGTTCGACCGAAGCCTGCGTGCATTCCGCCGCGATAGCTTTGCTGCCCAGCGTGTTCGCCTCGCGGTTCAATTCCTGCATCAGGAAGTCCAAGCGTTTGCCCGCGCTGCCTTTGTTTTCCGTAACGATGCGGCGGACTTCGGCGATGTGCGTGCGCAGGCGGCTGAATTCTTCGTCAACATCGGATTTTTGGATAAACAGCGCAAATTCCTGTTGCAAACGGTCGTTGTCGATATTGCCGACTGCTTCCGCCAAACGCGCGTTCACCTTGTCCATATGCGCCTGAAGCAGGCTCGGGAACAGCTCGCTCAAGGCATCCACGATTTCTTCCATGCTGGACAAACGTTGCAACAGATGTTCGCCGAGTTTTTTGCCTTCGCGTTTGCGGGCGGCGGCAAACTCTTTCAACGCTTCGTCCAACAGCTCTTGCACGGTTTTCGCCAAAGCTTCGGGGTCTTCGCTTTGACCTGCCAATACCCCAGGAAAGCGCAACACTTCAGCGACTGTCAGCTTGCCGAAACCGTGTTCCTTGCGCCAAGTTTTGTTCAAATCGGACAACTGTTTCACCAATTCTTCATTGGTTTCCAAACTCTGCCCGCCGACCGCCGCGTCTTGCAACTGAATGCGGCATTCCAATTTGCCGCGTGTGGCTGAAGCCGCAATTTTTTCGCGCAACGCGCCTTCCAGATAACGCAATTCTTCAGGCATACGGAATTGGACATCCAGATAACGGTGGTTCACCGCGCGGATTTCCAAATTCACGCGCTTGCCGCCGCATTCGCCTGCGGCATTGGCAAAGCCGGTCATACTGTGGATATGGATGGATTGAGTCATGGTTTTACTCCGTTTCAATATACGAGTGAAAGTGGAGGGACTATAACACAATATAGGATAAGGTCTTCTGAAAATGATTTCAGACGACCTTAAACAGCCATCCCGCCGAATCCCGTATAATACCGACCACAAATTTTCACCGCTTCCCCAAAGGACAAATCATGAGCAGTTACACCCGCACTTCACGCGCTGCCGACAGCTTGCGCGACATCAAAATCACCCCGCACTTCCTTCCTCACGCCGATGGTTCGTGCCTGATCGAATGCGGCAACACCAAAGTTATCTGCACCGCTTCCATCGACGAAAATGTTCCGCCCTTCCTTCGCGGCAAGGGGCAGGGCTGGGTTACTGCCGAATACGGGATGCTGCCCGCGTCCACCGCCTCGCGTATGCGCCGTGAAGCCGCGGCAGGCAAGCAGTCGGGTCGCACTCAGGAAATCCAGCGTCTGATCGGGCGTTCGCTGCGCGCCGTCGTAGATATGGAAAAACTGGGCGAACGCCAAATCCTAATTGACTGCGACGTGATTCAGGCAGACGGCGGGACGCGCACCGCGTCTATTACCGGCGCATTCGTCGCACTGCAAATTGCGGTCAACAAGCTGCTTTCAGACGACCTCATCAGCGAAAATCCCATCCGCGAAGCCGTTGCCGCCGTCTCCGCAGGCGTCGTGAACGGTGTACCGCTTTTGGATTTGGATTACCCCGAAGACTCCGGCTGCGACAGCGACGTCAACATCGTTATGACCGTTTCGGGCAAAATCATCGAAATCCAAGGCACGGCGGAAGGCGCACCGTTCAGCTTGGACGAATTGGGCAAACTGATTGCGTTGGCGCAAAAAGGCATTGCCGAGTTGACGGCGCACCAGCAAAACGCATTAAAAATATCCTGCCCTATCGGATAACGGCATTCTGCAAATGATAAAAAGGTCGTCTGAAACCTGAAGTTTCAGACGACCTTTTGGAATCGGACGGTTCGGATTATGCCAATACGCCCAAAATAACGGCGCCTGCTTTGAAGATTGCCGTTGCTTTTTGGCCGGGTACCAGATTCAGTAAATCGCTGCTTTTCATGGTAATGCCCGCGCTCAAAGCCAAGCCATCACCCAAGTCCAAGTCAACGATGCTGTTGACCGAACCGCGTTCGATATGGCTGATGATGCCTGACAGTTGGTTACGCGCGGAAAGTTTGATGTTGTCGAGATTGTTGGCAATCAAGATGCTGCCCGCTTTAATCAGCACCACAACGGCCTTGCCTTTTTCCAAGCCGAGGTTGCTGACGCTTTCGCAAGTAACGGCTGCTACGATTTCCTGTCCGGTCGGTAGGGAGACGGTTACTTCGCTGTTGACCGCGCCGTTGCGGATGTCTTTAACGATGCCGTTGAATTGGTTGCGTGCGCTGATTTGCATAATAATATTCCTTTCGTGTGTTTGTTGTTTGAATTTGAACGAACAATACTATACCGTTTTCTGATGTCCAAATACAATATATTTTTAAATAAAATATGTCTTAATAACTAGTATTTTGTACTGATTGATTAGAAAAATATAACAAGATGCAACTATTAGGTTTGAAATAAAAAGTCGTCTGAAACCATATTTTCAGACGACCTTCGACATCCGACGGCCTGTTTGTCGCCAAAATCCAATTTATCCTTGAAATTCATGTAAACGACAGTAAAATACACAAAGATTTGCCCGCCTTTTGCCGCAGCGTGAAAACCTGCTCAGACAGGCGGGAAGATTCCGACTTTGCAGCACCACGCTGCCCTACCAATCTCAAACAGAAAGCACGAAACATGGCGTTAATCGTACACAAATACGGCGGCACATCAGTAGGCTCACCCGAACGCATTAAAAACGTAGCCAAACGTGTCGCCAAAGCCCGCGCCGAAGGACACGACATCGTTGTCGTCGTATCCGCCATGAGCGGCGAAACCAACCGCTTGGTTGCGCTGGCGCACGAAATGCAGGAGCATCCCGATCCGCGCGAGCTGGACGTCGTCTTAGCTACCGGCGAACAAGTAACCATCGGCCTTTTGGCAATGGCATTGAAAGACATCGGCGTGGATGCCAAGAGCTACACCGGCTGGCAGGTCGCCCTCAAAACCGATACTTCCCACACCAAAGCCCGCATCGAAAGCATAGATGACGAAAAAATGCGCGCCGACCTCGCCGAGGGCAAAGTCGTCATCGTTGCCGGTTTCCAAGGCATCAGCAGTGAAGGCGATATTTCCACGCTCGGACGCGGCGGTTCCGACACCTCCGCCGTTGCGCTCGCCGCAGCCCTCAAAGCGGACGAATGCCAAATCTATACCGACGTAGACGGCGTTTACACCACCGACCCCCGCGTCGTGCCTGAAGCGCGCCGCATGGATACGGTTACATTTGAAGAAATGATCGAGCTGGCAAGCCTCGGTTCGAAAGTTTTGCAAATCCGTTCAGTAGAATTCGCCGGAAAATACAAAGTGCGCCTGCGCGTACTGAGCAGCCTGCAAGACGGCGGCAACGGCACCTTAATTACCTTTGAAGAGGACGACAACATGGAAAGAGCTGCCGTAACCGGTATCGCATTCGATAAAAACCAAGCCCGCATCAACGTACGCGGCGTACCCGACAAACCCGGCGTCGCCTATCAGATTTTAGGCGCGGTTGCCGATGCCAATATCGAAGTCGACATGATCATCCAAAATGTCGGCAGCGAAGGCACTACCGATTTCTCCTTCACTGTACCGCGCGGCGAGTACAAACAAACCATCGAAATCCTGACCAAACTGCAAGACAGCATCGGCGCAGCCGCCATCGACGGCGACGACACCGTGTGCAAAGTCTCCGCAGTCGGCTTGGGCATGCGTTCGCACGTCGGCGTTGCTGCCAAAATCTTCCGCACCCTCGCCGAAGAAGGTATCAACATCCAAATGATTTCCACCTCAGAAATCAAAGTTTCCGTCTTGATTGACGAGAAATACATGGAACTTGCCACCCGCGTCCTGCACAAAGCGTTTGATTTGGGTTAATCGGGTTGTATGCTTGAAAGGTCGTCTGAAATTTTATTTTCAGACGACCTTTTATTTTATTGTGGAAAAGTAGCTCAGATTTTTGAATCACACATTTTTGGGTGAAATAATTGCAGGGGAGGGTGGTGGTAACAATGTAGATATTTGCTGTTTTGATTTGCTCTGGCTTATCGGATATAGGCAGAAACAGCAATGTTTTCAGACGACCTTTTGATGCCTTGATATTTTGATGTCTTGATATTTAGTGAGGTTAGGCTATCTTTCTGTTTTCCCTTATAATGCCGAGTCTTTCTATACACTTTTCCGTCCTCCCCCTTTTCCCATGAAACCGATTCCTAGCTATACGCGCTGGTGGCGTTATAAATCCTACCTACCCGACGCATCGCTGCCGGCGCATACGGTGGATTGCCCGGACTGCGGCAACCGCATGGATATTCCGCGTCTGCGGCAGGGGCAGGAAGCGCATTGTCCGGTGTGCAATCATGAAGTGGTCGAGGTGGAAAACAATCCTTATGTTGCGCCGCTGGCTTACGCGACAACTTCACTGATTTTGATGGCGTTTGCGTACAGCATGGTTTACATCCGCGTGGAACTTTTCGGCGTAACATCCGTCCTGTCGCTGCCGGAAATGATGCGGCTTTTGATTTATCAGGATTACGGTTTTCTGGCGGAAGTGATGTTCGTCCTCACGTTCGGCGCGCCGGTATTGTTTTTGCTGCTTTGTTTGTACGTTTATACCGCGTTGGTGCGCGAGCGGGCATATCCTGCGCTGCGGTTTGCGACGCGGGTTTTGGTCAGGCTGCGTCATGCGATTATGGTGGATGTGTTCTTTATTTCCACTTTGGTGGCGTATATCAAGCTCTCGTCTGTGGCGGAGGTTGAATTCGGCTCGGCATTTTATTTGATGTTTGCGCTGTCGGTCATGCTGATTCGGACTTCGGTCTCGATTCCTCAGCATTGGGTTTATTATAAAATCCACAGGCTGACGGGCGGAGATGCGGTGCAAACGGCATCCGAAGACAAAACCTGTTGCAGCCGCTGCCTGTATTTCCGCGATAAAGACGAGCAGCCTTGCGAGGTCTGCGGTGCGGATTTATACCGCCGCCGCCCGAAAAGCCTGAGCATTTCGCTGGCATTTTTGATTGCGGCGTTTATCCTGTATTTCCCTGCAAATATTCTGCCGATTATGATTTCGTCGAACCCTACCGCGCTGGAAGTCAATACGATTTTCAACGGCATTGTGTATATGTGGAACGATGGCGACAGGCTGATTGCGGTGATTATTTTCAGCGCGAGTATTTTGGTGCCGGTATTGAAGATTATCGCGATGGCGGTTTTGATTGCGTCTGCTTATTTCAAACCGCCGATGAGCGCGCCGAAAATGTCGGTGCTTTACCGGATTACCGAATCCATCGGCCGCTGGTCGATGATCGATATTTTTGTGATTATTATTTTGATGAGTTCGTTCCACACCAACATGGCGCGCGTCGTCCCCGGCGGGGCGGCGGTTTATTTCTGCCTGGTGGTGGTATTGACCATGCTGTCTGCCTATTATTTCGACCCCCGCCTGATTTGGGACAGACAGCAGCAGCTTTCAGACGACCCCGATTCCGACGATAACCAGAAACAATGAAAAAACACGATTCTTCTCAAACACATCGCGCACCCGCGCGTGTCAAAAAAACCAATGTCTTCACGTCTATCGTGTGGCTGATTCCGCTGATTGCGCTGATTGCGGGCGGCTGGCTGCTGGTAAAGGACATCCGTAACCGAGGTCCGGTCGTCACGCTTTTGATGGACAGCGCGGAAGGCATTGAAGTCAACAATACGGTGATTAAAGTGTTGAACGTCGATGTCGGACACGTTACCCGCATCAAGCTGCGCGACGACCAAAAGGGCGTGGAAGTCACCGCCCAGCTTAACGCCGATGCGAAAGACCTCATCCGCAGCGATACGCAGTTTTGGGTGGTGAAACCGCGTATCGACCAAAGCGGCGTAACCGGTTTGAGCACGCTCCTGTCCGGCTCGTATATCGCGTTTACGCCGGGCAAAAGCAATGAAACGAAGGATGTATTTGAAGTACAGGACATCCCGCCGATTGCCGCCATCGGACAAAGCGGCCTGCGCCTGAAGCTGGTCGGACAAAACGACAAAATCCTCAACGTCAGCAGCCCCGTGCTTTATGAAAACTTTATGGTCGGACAGGTAGAAAGTGCGCATTTCGAGCCTGCCGACCAAACCGTGCATTACACCATCTTCATCCAAAGCCCGAACGACAAATTGATTAATTCAGAAAGCCGCTTTTGGCTGGAGAGCGGCATCAATATCGAAACCACAGGCAGCGGCGTGAAACTCAATTCCGCTCCCCTGCCTGCGTTGCTTTCCGGCGCAATTTCGTTTGATTCGCCAAAAACCAAAAACAGCAAAAATGTGAAAAGCGAAGACAGTTTCACGCTTTACGACAGCCGCAGCGAAGTGGCAAACCTGCCCGACGACCGTTCGTTGTATTACACCGCGTTTTTCAAACAGTCCGTGCGCGGTCTGACCGCCGGTTCGCCCGTCGAATATAAAGGACTGAATGTCGGTGTGGTTTCCGACGTTCCCTATTTCGACCGCAACGACAGCCTGCATCTGTTTGAAAACGGCTGGATTCCCGTGCGTATCCGCATCGAGCCGTCGCGCATGGAAATCAATGCCGACGAACAAAGCAAAGAGCATTGGAAACAACAATTTCAAGCAGCTTTGGGCAAAGGTCTGACCGCCACCATCTCCAGCAACAACTTGATTACCGGCAGCAAAATGGTCGAACTGACCGACCAGCCCTCGTCTTCGCCCAAGCTGCGACCGCACACCGTTTACGCAGGAGATACCGTCATTGCCACACAAGGCGGCGGTTTAGACGATTTGCAGGCGAAAGTAGCGGATTTATTAGAGAAATTCAACAATCTACCGTTGGATAAAACCGTTGCCGGGTTGAACGGCTCGCTTGCCGAACTCAAATCCACCCTCAAATCTGCCAATGCCGCTTTAAGCTCCATTGACAAACTGGTCGGCAAACCGCAAACGCAAAACATCCCCAACGAGCTGAACCAAACCCTGAAAGAATTACGCCAGACCCTGCAAGGCGTATCGCCGCAATCACCCATCTACGGCGACGTGCAAAATACCCTGCAAAGTTTGGACAAAACCCTCAGAGACGTACAGCCCGTCATTAATACTTTGAAAGAAAAACCCAATGCGCTGATTTTTAACAGCAGCAGCAAAGATCCCATCCCGAAAGGAAGCCGATAATGCGCCTCTTCCCGATTGCCGCCGCCCTGACGCTTGCCGCCTGCGGTACCGCGCAAAGCCCGCAATATTTCGTCCTGCCCGACAGCCAATACATCCGACCGGCGGCGCAAGGCAGTGAAATCGCGGTCAAAGTTAACCTTGCCGAACCGCTTGCCAACGGCGGCCTCGTTTACCAAACCGACGCGTATCATGTAAATCTGGCGAAGAACCACCTTTGGGCGGCGCCGCTTGACGGTGCGCTGGCGGCAAACCTCAGCAACAAACTCAACCGCCTCAATCCGCGCCATACTTTCGTTCCCGCCTCGCGCAGCCAAAGCAGCCAAACCCTGAAAATCTATGTTGAAGCCTTCCAAGGCAGCTATCAGGGGCAGACTACCGTTAGCGGCTATGCCCTGTGGCCGGACGGACGCAACAAACCGTTTGACGTTACCACCCCGCAACAAGGCGACGGCTATACCGCCATGCTGGAATCTTTGGAAAACGGTTTGAACGAAGCGGCAAAAAGCATCGCCTATTGATGAGGTCGTCTGAAAACCCGCTGTGGGTTTCGCCAAAACCATTCATCGTGCAAAAGGAAGAAACATGCACAACATCACGCTCTACACCCATCCCTTTTCACGCGGCAGATACGTCGTATGGATGCTCAAAGAATGTGGCGCGGAATACACCGTTGTACCGGTCCAGTTCGGCACGCAAATGAAATCCGCCGAATACCTCGCCATCAATCCACAAGGGCAAGTCCCCGCGCTCAAATTCGGTGATGCCGTACTGACCGAATCGACCGCCATCATTACCTTTTTGGCAGAACAATTCCCCGACAAACACCTTATCCCCGCCGCAGGTACGTTGGAGCGCGGCGAATACTACCGCTGGATGTGCATATTGATGCACCTCGAATATGCAGCCTTCAACAAACTGCACAACCTGCCTGTCGATACGCCCGAATGCCGCCGCCAAATCGGTTACGGCGATTTCGATACCGCATGGAACACACTGCGCGAACACTTGAAAAACCGCGACTACATCGTCGGAAACAGCTTTACCGCGATGGATTTGTACTGCTCCGCGCTGATTCTGCACTTAACGCAAAATTGGAAAGTGTTGCCCGCCGATGAATCCGACGTATTGCAACGCTACGCCGCCAAACATCTCGCCCGCCCCGCTTTCGCCGAAACCACGGCATGGATGCTGGGAACCGCCGCCCAAATGCCGCCTGCAGAGTAAATCAAGGCTATTAAAACAAAAAGGTCGTCTGAAAACCCTTTTCAATCGGGTTTTCAGACGACCTTTGTTGTCATATTCGGTGATGTTTTCTCAACCGAACAGCCTGTTTACATCAGAGGCTTTTTTGCGGTAAGGCAGGCGGATATCGACGCGGAAAATGCCGTCGAGTTGGCGGCTTTGGATTTTGGCATCGTTGTCGTACATCAGCGTCAGGCGTTCTTTGAGGTTGTGCAATGCCATTGAGTTGCCTTTGTGCGGTTTGGCGTTTTCACTGCTTTCGGGCGGGGTGTACGGGTTTTCAATGCGGATGTAGATGGATGATTTGTTGAGCTTGGTAAACACGGTAATCATGCCGGGGCGGTGGGTCGATTCGACGCCGTGGAAGACCGCGTTTTCCAAAAGGGGTTGGAGCAGGAGGTGCGGCGTTTCCGCGTCATCGGGCGCCTGGTGCTGCCACATCACTTGCACGCGCATATGGCCCATGCGGATTTGTTCGATGGCGATGTATTCCTGCGCCCATTCGATTTCTTGCCCTAAAGTGCTGCTTTGGCTGCCATCGCGCAGTTGGGCGCGGAAGAGGTTGGCGAGGTTCTCCAGCAGGGTTTCCGCATCATACGGACGCAGGCGGATGAGGCTGATGGCGGCGTTGAGGCTGTTGAACAGGAAATGCGGGCGGATGCGGGCGGTCAGCGCGCTGAGGCGGGCTTCGGAAATCGAAGGTGCAAGGCCGTTCCGGCGCGAAGCTTCGTAATACATCAGCCCGAGCAGGAAAAGGTTGAACAGGAAGAAATGTTGCGACAGCGATCTGCCATTCGTTTTTAAAACGACAAAATCAACAATCACAAATATCGACAGGTTCAAAAGATAGGTAATGATGACGCCGTAGGGTGCTTCTTTGATGGAAGGTACGAATATATTGACAAAATAGGCTTTGATCAAAATACCCAAAAGTACGGGGAAAATCCATTTGGAGTGATGGTAAATTTCTGCAGAATAGGAGAGTGAGGAATCGCTGATTAAGGGCAGAAAAAACAGACTGCCCAAGACAATAATCAAAAGGCGCACGACTGTCGCGGAATTGCGCAGGTCGGGGGCGGCGAATGTATTGTTGATTTGACGTATAATAGACATAAAATATTTCCAACCGTTTTCTTTTAATGCGTTTATACGAGCCTTTGCGGCTCTGTTATTTTATCTGAGGATGAAACCATGAGTAAGGACAAAACCTGGTCTGGCCGTTTTAACGAGCCTGTTTCCGAACTGGTGAAAAAATACACCGGTTCGATCGATTTCGATAAACGGCTTGCCGAGTGGGACATTCAGGGTTCGCTGGCGCACGCGCAAATGCTTGTTCAATCAGGCGTTTTGAGTGAAGAAGATTTGGCGGCGATTCGTCAGGGAATGGCGGAGATTATAGCAGAAATCAAGGACGGTACTATTTCTTGGTCGCTGGATTTGGAAGACGTCCACATGAACATCGAACGCCGCCTGACCGAAAAAATCGGCGATGCGGGCAAACGCCTGCATACCGGCCGCAGCCGCAACGACCAAGTCGCCACCGACATCCGCCTGTGGCTGCGCGACCAGATTACCGTCATTCAAGACCTGATTCGGAGCCTTCAGACGGCCTTGGTCGATTTGGCGGAACAAAACGCTGAAACCGTCATGCCCGGTTTCACTCATCTGCAAGTCGCCCAGCCCGTCAGCTTCGGACACCACATGCTCGCCTACGTCGAAATGCTCGGACGCGATTTCGAGCGCATGACCGACTGTCGCAAACGCGTCAACCGTATGCCGCTCGGCGCTGCCGCCCTTGCCGGTACGACTTATCCGATTCAGCGCGAAATCACCGCCGAATTGCTGGGTTTCGAACAAATCTGCCAAAACTCGCTCGATGCCGTATCCGACCGCGATTTTGCCGTCGAGTTTACCGCCGCCGCTTCGCTGATTATGGTTCACCTGAGTCGCCTGTCTGAAGAATTGATTTTGTGGATGAGTCCGCGTTTCGGCTTTATCGACATCGCCGACCGTTTTTGCACAGGTTCGTCCATCATGCCGCAGAAGAAAAATCCCGATGTGCCCGAACTCGTGCGCGGCAAATCCGGCCGTGTCATCGGACACCTTATCGGCTTGATTACCCTGATGAAATCGCAGCCCTTGGCGTACAACAAAGACAATCAGGAAGACAAAGAACCGCTGTTTGACACCGCCGATACGCTCATCGACACCCTGCGGATTTACGCCGACATGATGCGCGGCGTAACCGTCAAACCCGACAATATGCGCGCCGCCGTGATGCAGGGCTTCGCCACCGCCACCGATTTGGCGGATTACTTGGTGAAAAAAGGCATGCCTTTCCGCGACAGCCACGAAGTCGTCGCCCAAGCCGTGCGCCACGCCGATCAAACGGGCGTCGATTTGAGCGAACTGCAGCTCGAAGTCCTGCAAGGCTTCAGCAACCTGATTTCAGACGACGTATACGGCGTACTGACACCCGAAGGCAGCCTGAACGCGCGTAACCACTTGGGCGGCACCGCGCCGGAGCAAGTACGCTTCCAAGTGAAACGCTGGCGGAAATTGTTGGCTTAAAGAGAAATAGATAGAAAGGTCGTCTGAAAACCGAAAATAGGGCTTTCAAACGACCTTTTTTGGTGAAGTAACTGATGAATAGTCAGATTTGCTTTTTAACATTATCCCAGTAAAATTCCGGGTCGTCGTAGAACTTTAACCATTGCCCGCATATTCGAAAAATAAGATATTTTCGGTGCATCTGTTTTCAGACGGCCTCCTACATTATTTCAGAAAGCCAAAATATGAATACCAAACAAAAAGTCATCGCCATAGACGGGCCCAGTGCATCGGGAAAAGGGACGGTCGCTTCCCGCGTCGCTCAGGCTTTGGGGTTCGATTATCTGGACTCCGGCGCGTTATACCGCCTGACCGCACTGTATGCGAAGAAACGGGATGTGGAATGGAATGATGAAGAGGCGGTTGCCGCGCTGGCGGAAAATCTGCCTGCCCGCTTTGAAGGCACTCAGGTTTTTTTGGATGACGAAGACGTTTCGGGACAAATCCGCAGTGAAGCCATCGGCATGGGCGCTTCTGCGGTGGCGCAGTTGCCAAAAGTGCGTGCCGCGCTTTTGCAGCGGCAGCGTGATTTTCTAACGGGAAAAGGTTTGGTCGCCGACGGGCGCGATATGGGTTCGGTTGTTTTCCCCGATGCGGCGTTAAAGGTTTTTCTGACCGCAGGTGCGAAAATACGGGCGGAACGCCGCGCCAAACAAATCGGCATTCCATGCGAAGGCTTGGAATTTGAACGGATTTTGTCGGACATCGAGGCACGCGATGAAGCGGACCGCCGCCGCAGCGTCGCGCCCTTAAAGCAGCTTCCCGATGCGGAACTTTTGGATACGAGCGGGCTGAGTATCGAAGAAGCTGTAAAAAAAGTGCTTGATTGGTATCATAAAGTTTGAAATTTAGGGTATAATCCCTGCGTTTTGTTTCAGACGACCTTTGGAGCATCCGAAGGTCGTCTGAAATATTTATTTTCAAAGCCTGCCGTGCCAAGGGCGGCAGGCATCCTCCAACCTACCCCGCACCCCTTGGCGGTGTACCGAAAAGAGTATATATGACTATGGAAAATTTTGCCCAGTTGCTTGAAGAAAGCTTTACCCTGCAAGAAATGAATCCGGGTGAGGTGATTACTGCCGAAGTCGTGGCAATCGATCAAAACTTCGTTACCGTTAATGCAGGCCTGAAATCAGAATCTCTGATTGACGTTGCTGAATTCAAAAACGCTCAGGGCGAGATTGAAGTTAAAGTTGGCGATTTCGTTACCGTTACCATCGAATCCGTTGAAAACGGCTTCGGCGAAACCAAACTGTCCCGCGAAAAAGCCAAACGCGCTGCCGACTGGATCGCTTTGGAAGAAGCGATGGAAAACGGCGACATCCTGTCCGGCGTTATCAATGGCAAAGTCAAAGGCGGCCTGACCGTTATGATCAACAGCATCCGCGCATTCTTGCCGGGTTCTTTGGTTGACGTACGTCCCGTTAAAGACACTTCCCACTTTGAAGGCAAAGAAATCGAATTCAAAGTCATCAAACTGGACAAAAAACGCAACAACGTCGTGGTTTCCCGCCGCGCCGTTCTGGAAGCTACTTTGGGTGAAGAGCGCAAAGCCCTGCTGGAAAACCTGCAAGAAGGCTCTATCATCAAAGGTATCGTTAAAAACATCACCGACTACGGTGCATTCGTTGACTTGGGCGGCATCGACGGCCTGTTGCACATCACCGATTTGGCATGGCGCCGCGTGAAACACCCGAGTGAAGTGTTGGAAGTCGGTCAGGAAGTCGAAGCCAAAGTCCTGAAATTCGACCAAGACAAACAACGCGTTTCTCTGGGTATGAAACAATTGGGCGAAGATCCTTGGAGCGGCCTGACCCGTCGTTACCCACAAGGCACCCGCCTGTTCGGTAAAGTGTCCAACCTGACCGACTACGGTGCGTTCGTTGAAATCGAACAAGGTATCGAAGGTTTGGTACACGTTTCCGAAATGGACTGGACCAACAAAAACGTACACCCAAGCAAAGTCGTACAATTGGGCGACGAAGTCGAAGTCATGATTCTGGAAATCGACGAAGACCGCCGCCGTATCTCTTTGGGCATGAAACAATGCCAAGCCAATCCTTGGGAAGAATTTGCCGCAAACCACAACAAAGGCGACAAAATCTCCGGTGCGGTTAAATCCATCACTGACTTCGGCGTATTCGTAGGTCTGCCCGGCGGTATCGACGGTCTGGTTCACCTGTCTGACCTGTCTTGGACTGAAGCCGGCGAAGAAGCTGTACGCAAATACAAAAAAGGCGAAGAAGTTGAAGCCGTTGTATTGGCAATCGACGTTGACAAAGAGCGTATCTCTTTGGGCATCAAACAACTGGAAGGCGATCCTTTCGGTAACTTCATCAGCGTAAACGACAAAGGTTCTTTGGTTAAAGGTTCTGTGAAATCTGTTGACGCCAAAGGTGCCGTTGTTGCCCTGTCTGACGAAGTGGAAGGCTACCTGCCTGCTTCCGAATTCGCAGCCGACCGCGTTGAAGACCTGACCACCAAACTGAAAGAAGGTGACGAGATTGAAGCCGTTATCGTAACCGTCGACCGCAAAAACCGCAGCATCCGCCTGTCTGTTAAAGCTAAAGACGCTAAAGAAAACCGCGAAGCTCTGAATTCAGTCAACGCTGCTGCAACCGCCAGCGCAGGTACTACCAGCCTCGGCGACTTGCTGAAAGCCAAACTGTCCGGCGACCAAGAATAAGGTTGCAGACATGACGAAGTCTGAATTAATGGTTCGTTTGGCAGAAGTTTTTGCCGAGAAAAACGGTAACCAATTGCTGGCAAAAGACGTCGAATACAGCGTAAAAGTTTTGGTTGATACCATGACCCGCTCGCTGGCTCGCGGTCAGCGTATTGAAATCCGTGGTTTCGGCAGCTTCGATTTGAACCATCGCCCAGCCCGTATCGGTCGCAACCCCAAAACCGGCGAACGTGTGGAAGTGCCTGAAAAACACGTCCCTCACTTCAAGCCCGGTAAGGAATTGCGTGAACGTGTGGACTTGGCTTTACAAGAAAATGCCAACTAAACCTGAGTAAACGAACGCCGCAGAAATGCGGCGTTTTTGTTGTCTGAAAATATGGTTCTCTATTGTTTTCGTAATTTGGGTGGAATTTGTAATGGAAAATTCATAGGGTCGTCTGAAATCATCTATAATACGTTTCTTTTAATGATTGCCCGTTGATAAAACGTATAGTGGATTAAATTTAAATCAGGACAAGGCGACGAAGCCGCAGACAGTACAGATAGTACGGAACCGATTCACTTGGTGCTTCAGCACCTTAGAGAATCGTTCTCTTTGAGCTAAGGCGAGGCGACGCCGTACCGGTTTAAAGTTAATCCACTATAATTGTCAAACCCAAGAACATAATAAAGGTCGGATATGAGTGATAGAGGTCAACTGTTTGTCGCCCCTCCATTTGAAAACCACAGCCCGCTGACTTGGTATCAGGCGGCAGCCGAACAACCGAATTTCATCCGCGATGAAGCGCAAGCGCGGGCGATTGAATATTTGGATCGTTTGTGGACGGAACTGATGATGTTCAAACGCAAACGCAATCGTTTCCTAGGACGCAGCCTGCGCTCTCCCCAAGTGCCGAAAGGTCTGTATTTTTATGGAGGCGTGGGTCGCGGCAAAAGTTTCTTGATGGATGCTTTTTTCGGCTGTTTGCCATACCGCCGAAAACGCCGTGTCCACTTTCATGCCTTTATGGCGGAAATCCATAAGCGTTTGAAAGACTTGAAAAGTGAAGCCAACCCTTTAAAAGCAGTTGCTGCTGAGATTGCCAAAGAGACCCGCGTATTGTGTTTTGACGAATTCCACGTCAGCGATATTGCAGATGCGATGATTCTGGGGCGCCTGCTGGAAAACTTGTTGAGCGAAGGCGTGGTTTTGGTGGCAACTTCCAACTACGCCCCGTCCGAGCTTTACCCCCAAGGTCAAAACAGAAGCAGCTTTCTGCCGACGATTGCGCTGATTGAATCCAGTCTGACCGTCTTAAATGTTGACGGCGGAGAAGACTACCGCCTGCGCACTTTACGTCCTGCCGAGATTTTCTTCGTTCCCAACAATGAAGAAAACGAGCAGAAATTGGCTGATTTGTTTAAAGAAATGGCGGGAATTTCCGAACTGAATCCCGGTGTCAGCGTAATACACGGGCGTGAAATTCCACATAAAGCCCACTCCGACCGCGCCATTTGGTTCGATTTCCGCGCTTTATGCTTTGGTCCGCGTTCGCAAGCCGATTACCTCTATTTGGCCGAACATTATGAAATGGTGTTCGTATCAGGATTGGAACGTCTGACGCCGCAGGAAAAAGCCGAAGCGCGCCGTCTTACTTGGCTGATTGACGTATTGTACGATTTCCGAGTAAAACTCTGTGCCACCAGCGCGGTAGGCGTAAACAATATTTATGTCGAAGGCGATTTCGCCGAAGAATTTACCCGTACCGCCAGCCGTATGGTGGAAATGCAATCGGAAGTTTATTTGGAGCAACCGCATCTGACGTTGAAAAAATAAGATTCAGGAGAAGAAAAAAGAGCGGCTTTTCCCAAAGTATACTGAAATTTGATAAAATAGCAGTTCATTTTCCCCAACCTCAGACTATTGCACAATGCAATAAAAACAAGGACATAATATGGCTATTGAGCGCACGATTTCCATCGTTAAACCCGATGCTGTAGGTAAAAATGTAATCGGCAAAATTTACAGCCGTTTTGAAGAAAACGGACTGCGTATTGTCGCCGCCAAAATGAAGCACCTCAGCGTGCGCGAAGCCCAAGAGTTTTATGCTGTCCATAAAGAGCGTCCTTTTTACGACAGCTTGGTTGCCTTTATGACCAGCGGTCCTGTCATGATTCAGGTGTTGGAAGGTGAAAATGCCGTTGCAAAAAACCGTGAACTGATGGGCGCGACCAACCCTGCGGAAGCCGCTCCCGGTACGATACGTGCCGATTTTGCCGAATCTCTCAGCGTAAACGCCGTACATGGTTCCGACAGTCTGGAAAACGCAGCAATCGAGATTGCCTACTTCTTCAGCCAAAGCGAAATCTGCCCGCGTTAACGATAGATGCCGTTCGAACGTCCGACCGGTTCGGGCGTTTGGACGGTTTTGTCGATATTGTTTGTCTCAATCTGTTTTCAGACGACCTTTCTCAAATGGAGGTCGTCTGAAAATATGATAGAAGGAGCTTGGAAATAAAAGCTGTTTGCTCAACAAGATTCAGGGTATGTTCAAACCCACTATGCAACGTCCTAATCTGCCGGATTCGCAAGATTTATCACGACAGCCTTTATTAAAAGCTTTACCAAGAAATAAACCACATGAAAACCAATCTGCTGAATTACGATTTAAACGGACTGACCCATCATTTTGCCGAGATGGGCGAAAAACCGTTCCGCGCCAAACAAGTCATGCGCTGGATCCACCAAGCCGGTGCGCAAAGTTTCGATGAAATGACCGATTTGGCAAAATCCCTGCGCCTGAAACTCAACGAACAGGCAAGCGTGGATGTGCCCAAACTGATGATGGCGCAAGAATCCACCGACGGTACGCGCAAATGGCTGCTGGATGTAGGAACGGGCAACGGCGTGGAAACAGTATTTATTCCTGAAGCAGAACGCGGTACATTGTGTATTTCCTCGCAAGTCGGCTGCGCATTGGAATGCACCTTCTGTTCTACCGGCCGCCAAGGTTTCAACCGTAATCTGACCGCTGCCGAAATCATTGGGCAACTGTGGTGGGCAAATAAAGCAATGGGCGTTACGCCAAAAAACGAACGCGTGATTTCCAATGTAGTCATGATGGGCATGGGCGAACCAATGGCGAACTTTGATAATGTCGTTACTGCGCTGAGCATCATGCTGGACGATCATGGCTACGGCCTAAGCCGTCGCCGCGTTACCGTTTCTACATCGGGTATGGTGCCGCAAATGGACAGGCTGCGCGATGCGATGCCTGTTGCGCTGGCAGTATCCCTTCATGCTTCCAACGACGAAGTACGCGATCAAATCGTTCCGCTGAATAAAAAATATCCGTTGAAAGAGTTGATGGCGGCATGCCAACGCTATTTGGTCAAAGCACCAAGAGATTTCATTACTTTTGAATACGTTATGTTGGACGGAATCAATGACAAAGCGCAACATGCGCGCGAACTGATTGAGCTGGTAAAAGACGTACCGTGCAAATTCAATCTGATCCCGTTCAATCCTTTCCCCAATTCCGGCTACGAACGATCTACCAATGAAAATATCCGCGTTTTCCGCGATATTTTGCAGCAGGCAGGATTCGTGGTAACCGTTCGCAAAACGCGTGGCGATGATATTGACGCAGCTTGCGGTCAATTGGCAGGACAAGTACAAGATAAAACACGCCGCCAACAAAAATGGCAGCAGATTTTGGTTGAACAACAGAGCTGATTATGAAACTGAACATTTGGCAACCCATTATTTTAACTTTGGTTTTGGGCGCATGCGCCGGCCCGAAAGGTCCAAGCAGAGCGGAACGTGCGACACAGGTCGCCAATATCAAAACACAGTTGGCTATCGAATACATGCGCGGGGGCGATTACCGTCAAGCAACGGTGAGCATTGAAGAGGCATTGAAAGCGGACAGCAGCAATGAAGATGCATGGCTGGTTCGCGCACAAATTTATCAATATCTTAAAGTTCGCGAAAAGGCGCAAGAAAGCTTCCAAAAAGCCCTATCTTTGAAACCTGACAATGCGGAAATCAACAATAACTACGGCTGGTTCTTGTGCAGCGAGATGAATAATCCCGCCCAGTCCATCAGTTATTTTGACAAAGCCCTGGCCGATCCGACTTATCCTTCTCCGTTTATCGCCAACCTCAACAAGGGCATTTGCAGCGCGAAGATGGGACAATATTCGCTGGCAGAAGCTTATCTCGAACGCTCTTTGGCTGCGCAACCTCAATTCCCGCCTGCGTTTAAAGAATTGGCAAGAACCAAAATGCTGGCAGGCAATTTAAACGAAGCGGACTATTATTTCCGCCAATACCAAAGCAAAGTCGATGTCTTGCAGGCAGATGATTTGCTGCTGGGTTGGAAATTGGCGACCGCTTTGGGCAATAGCCAGGCAGCCTACGAATACGAAGCCCAGTTAAGGGCAAACTTCCCCTACTCGGAACAATTACAGGCAGTAACCACAGGTAAGTAACTACATGGAAAATCAAAAGAAAAACGAATACGACATTCAAGCTGCCAAATCATTGGGTGATGAGCTGGGACAACTCAGACACAAATCAGGTTGGGATATTGACGAAGTAGCACGACGGTTGAAACTGTCTGCCGAACAAATTGAAGCACTTGAAAAAGGAGACTATTCTTTCTTTTCAGGATTGGTCTTCGTTATGGGCTATCTGCGTTCTTATGCCCGTCTGTTGAAAATCGATGAAGCAACCATTACAGGTCGTCTGAAAGCCATTTCCGCGCCGGAAGAAGACCATGTCTATCTGGTTGATCGCAAACAAAATGCCGGCTTGAACTACCAAGATGGTGAAAAAGTCGGTTTTCCCAAATGGGTTTTGGGCATGGCA
Source organism: Neisseria mucosa (assembly GCA_003028315.1). Taxonomy (NCBI): domain Bacteria; kingdom Pseudomonadati; phylum Pseudomonadota; class Betaproteobacteria; order Neisseriales; family Neisseriaceae; genus Neisseria; species Neisseria mucosa. The sequence goes on from CP028150.1 coordinate 457,471, forward strand.
GCGCTCATCCTGCTTGGCGGCGGTATTTATGTTTGGCAAAGCAAGTCCAATCATGAAAACGAACAACAAGTCGCGCAAAACAGCGATGCAGTACGCAACAGTATGCAGACGCCGGATTTGAAAAAAGAAAATGTTGCCGTTTCCAATATGGCAGAAAACGGCAAACAAGAAATATCCAATGCCGAAAAAGCAGCTTCAAGTGTCGCCGCATCCGAAGCAGCGGCATCCGCACCTGAAGTCAAAGTCGATTCAGACGAGCTTTGGATTAAAGTCCAATACCGAAGCAATCTGATTATCACCGACAAGAAAGGTACCATGATTTTCAGCCGGATCATTCCCGCAGGAAGCGAAAGGCGTTTTAAAGGCGGTGCACCCTACAATGTCTGGATCGGTATTGCCACAGGCGCACAAGCCAATTACGGCGGGACAACCATCAATCTGGCAGAATACCGGGTTGCCGGTGAAAAATCAGCTTCCTTTGTAGCAGGAAAAAAATAAAGATGAACACACCCAAACGCCGCCAAACCCATCAAGTACAAATCGATCATCTCACCGTCGGTTCGGATGCACCCGTTGTCGTGCAATCGATGACCAATACCGACACTGCAGATGCTAAAGCAACCGCCCTGCAAGTCAAAGAATTGAGCGATGCAGGCTCAGAAATGGTGCGCATTACCGTCAATAGCCCGGAAGCCGCCTCCAAAGTTGCCGAAATCCGTCAACGTTTGGACGACATGGGTTACACCACCCCGCTGATTGGCGACTTCCATTTCAATGGCGAACGTCTGTTGGCAGAATTTCCCGAGTGCGGCAAAGCCTTGTCCAAATACCGCATCAACCCCGGTAATGTCGGCAAAGGCGCAAAAGGCGATGAAAAATTTGCCTATATGATTCGGACTGCCGCCGAAAACGACAAAGCCGTCCGTATCGGCGTCAACTGGGGCTCGCTTGACCAAAGCCTCGCCAAGCGCATGATGGATGCCAATCTGGCGTCCTCATCGCCCAAACCGCCCGAAGAAATCATGAAAGAAGCCTTGATTATTTCGGCGTTGGAATCTGCTGAAAAAGCCGTCCGATTAGGTTTGCCTGAAAACAAAATCATCTTGTCGTGCAAGGTCAGCTCCGTTCAAGATTTGATTCAGGTTTACCGCGAACTGGGCAGCCGCTGCCAATATCCGCTCCACTTAGGCTTGACAGAAGCAGGCATGGGCAGCAAAGGCATTGTCGCTTCGACTGCCGCCTTGGCCGTACTGCTTCAAGAAGGTATCGGCGACACCATCCGCATTTCCCTGACCCCTGAACCCGGCAGCTCGCGCACGCAGGAAGTCATCGTCGGTCAGGAAATTCTACAAACCATGGGACTGCGCTCGTTTACCCCCATGGTTACCGCCTGCCCGGGCTGCGGACGCACCACCAGCACAGTCTTCCAAGAGCTTGCCCAAGACGTACAAAATTACCTTCGCCAAAAAATGACCGTATGGCGCACCCTTTACCCCGGTGTAGAATCTTTAAACGTTGCTGTCATGGGCTGCGTCGTTAACGGACCGGGCGAAAGCAAACTGGCAGACATCGGCATCAGCCTGCCCGGAACCGGTGAAACCCCTGTTGCCCCGGTTTATGTTGACGGAGAACGCAAAGTGACTTTAAAAGGCGACAACATTGCAGCCGAATTCTTAGAGATTGTCGAAGAATACGTCAAAGTCAATTATTGCGAAGGCGGTGCAAAACGCAATCAAAACCGTATCATCCCGATACAGTCTGCTTGATAAACATAGATAAAAGGTCGTCTGAAAAACATTCAGACGACCTTTTGGTTTACCGGTATATTTATTAATGAAAATTAGGAAGAGGTAGAGAAATAGACCAGTTGCTTGGAATATTCAGCCCGTTAGAAACTTGGTCATGCTAAATTTGTTAGGCACGAGGTTTTGTCCATTCGCTATTTTCAAATTAACCTCAAACTCAAAAAAAAGGCGATACCTTTCAGTACCGCCAAAGCTGCTTTGGTGATGAAACCTGTTATTTCGAGGCGCAACGGAAGCCTAGGTTGTGCAGGACGTATTTCGATTGCAGGCTGGTGCGAATGCCGTAGCGCAGGAAGGCGGCGTAATTTGATGGGTCACTGGAGCCTACGGATGCGCCGCTGCAAAACATTTGCGTATCGGCATTGCCTGACGAGAGCAGGCTGCTGTTGAAGTCTTCCGTCCATTCCCAAATCAGGCCGTGCATATCGTAAATGCCCCAGTAGTTGGGTTTGCTTTTGCCGACATCGCGCAAGCCGTTTCTGCCGCCGTCTGCATACCAGTCAAGAATGGTACGGTTGTATCCGGGTTCGGCAGAACCGTTTTTCTGTGTGGCGGAGGCAAGTCCGGCAAATTCCCATTGGTCTATGGTCGGCAGGCGTTTGCCTTGCGCAGTACAGTAGGCATTGGCGGCAAACCAAGATACGTTGGTTACCGGATGTTTCAGTTCGTTGGGTTTGGGCGCGTAGCTGTTGCTGCCGGTTTTAACCCAGTGTTTCAGATAGGCAGGTTCGGCCTGTTTGGAACTGACTTTACCTTTTTGCCACTGCGGGTGTTTTTTGACAAACTCTGCAAATTCGGCATTGGTAACGGGATATTTGTCGATTTGGAAGGGTTTGACTTTAATGATGCTTGTTTCTTTCTTCAGATAGAGCGGGCGGTAGCTGCCTCCTTCAACTTTTGCCATTTCGGCCGCCGCTGCACTGCCGCTTGCGACAAGGGTAAAGAAGGTGAGGAGTGGTATGAGTTTCATAACGGGCTTTCTAATCTGAATGCGGGGTATTAGGCTTTGATTATATAGCGAAACCGGATAAAAATCCTTAGAGGCCGTCTGATTATTGTGCTTTTGGCTTGTCGGGTTCGTGAATGCTTGAAACCGGTTTTTCAGACGACCTTCGATACTTGATAGGTTGTCTGAAAAACCAATCTTTCGATTGGTCGTGGAAGAAAGCCACTGTTGTCCTTGCATCAGCCGGAACAGCAGTGGCTTTTTTCTGTCTCTACGCCGAGATGACTGGATTAGTAGCCGCCTTTACCTGCAGATGCTGCGGAAGCAGGAGCTGCGGAATCAGCTGGAGCAGAAGCAGCAGGGGCAGAAGCGGCACCGCTACCTACATAGGCTTTGTCTTCCAGTTTTTTGGTCATGATTTCAGGGTTTTCTGCGCCCTCTACTTTCAGTTGACCCAACGCGCCTTTGTTGAATGCACGGAAGATAGAGTGGTCAACCAAAGTATAGCTGCCCGGAATATCGGCTTTAAATTCGACAATCGCTGCACCACCGGCAGGGATCAGGGTACTTTGTACGTTTTCGTTGATCAGTTTGCCGCCTTCTACGTAAACTTTATCGAAGATTTCACCGATAACGTGGAAGGAAGAAACGAGGTTCGGACCACCGTTACCAACGTACATACGGACGGTTTCGCCTGCTTTAGCTTTCAGAGCGTTGTCGCCGGCGATAGAACCTACGTGGCCGTTAAATACAACATATTCAGGTTGTTCTGCGATGGCTTTGTCCATATCGAACGGTTGCAGGCCTTGCGCACCTTTTTTGCCTTTAGTGTAGAAGTCACCTTGTACGATGTAGAACTCTTTGTCCACTTTAGGCAGGCCTTCTTTAGGTTCAACCAAAATCAGACCGTACATACCGTTGGCGATGTGCATACCGACAGGGGCAACGGCACAGTGATAGATGTACAGACCGGGTTGCAGGGCTTTGAAGCTGAATGTAGAAGTACGGCCCGGAGCAGTGAAGCTGGCTTCTGCACCACCGCCTTGACCGGTAGCAGCGTGGAAGTCAACGTTGTGCGGTACAGTAGAAGACGGGTTGTTAGAGAATTCGATATCCACGGTATCGCCTTCGCGTACACGGATCATGCGACCCGGAACGTCGCCGTCAAATGTCCAGTAGTGGTATTCCACGCCATCGTCCATTTTCATGGTTTTTTCGATGGTTTCCATTTTTACGCGTACACGTGCAGGATGGTCGCGGTCAATGGCCGGCGGAACTTCAGGAGCGTGGGTGGTTACCGCGTCGATAACAGGCAAATCAGCAGCCGGGGTTTCGGCAGCAGTCTGAGTGCTGGAAGCAGGAGCTTCGGCAGTTGCAGGAGCGGAAGCGGTTTGCTCGGCAGGTTTTTGGGCAGCTTGCTCACCACAGGCGGCTAAAGCAAAAACTGAAGCAATGATTGCAGCTAAAGCTTGGCGTTTCATAGTTGTCATTTCCTTTAATAACTATTTTAAGAAGGTCAGGGTATAATTTTTCAACCTTTGTCGTCCGCGGCATACCGCTTTCGGCTCTTTACAAACTGCCTTATTCAGGGTCGTCTGAAAAGCATCTCTTATGAACTTTTGTAGGATTATGTAGGGGGTTTTGCCGCTATATCTTGACCTAAATCAATTAATTCATCAAAGATGAACTTTTACTACCTAATTTAATACCTAATTAATACTTAATAATTAGATAAAACTACATCAAATCATCTATTATTGCTCACATGTTTTATCCAATTCTTTACAAAAATGTCATCGTATTTTTGATAATAAGAATTATTATTGACTATATACCTGTTTTTTAAAGATTGTTGTTAAGAGAATATTTCTTTTGCCTGAAAAGAGTGCTACAATCTTTAACATTCATATAGTATGAATTTATAAGCAACCACTTTTTACCAAAATAAGGAGTTCTGAAATGGGACAGTACAAGAAGCTATGGTACTTGCTGTTTGCCGTCCTGGCAGTCTGCTTTACCATTCTTGGCTACATGGGCAGCGAGGTTTATAAAAAAGCCCCGCCTTACCCTGAGAGAGTCGTTTCGGCATCAGGCACTCAGCTGATGACCAAAGACGATATTTTGGCAGGTCAGTCAGCCTGGCAAACCACCGGCGGTATGGAAGTCGGTTCCGTATTGGGACACGGCGCATACCAAGCTCCGGACTGGACAGCCGACTGGCTGCACCGCGAGCTTGTCGCATGGTTGGATTTGACCGCGCAAGAGACTTACGGCAAAAAATTCAACGAAGTTTCTCCTGAAGAACAAGCCGTACTGAAAACCCGCCTTGCCGACGAATACCGCAACCAAAGCCGTATTAAAGAAGACGGCAGCGTCGTTATCAGCGATACCCGTGTCAAAGCCATTGAGAGCATTCTGCCTTACTACCACGGCGTATACAGCGATGATCCCGCCCTTCAGACGACCCGCGAACACTTCGCAATGAAAAACAACACATTGCCAAGTAAAGAAGCGCGTGAAAAACTGTTCAACTTCTTCTTCTGGACTTCATGGTCTGCTTCGACCAACCGTCCTGACGAGAACTTCACCTACACCAACAACTGGCCGCACGAGCCTCTGATCAACAACGTACCGACTACTGAAAACTACATGTGGTCGTTCACCAGCGTTGTCCTGCTCTTGATGGGTATCGGCCTGCTGATGTGGGGTTACTCCTTCCTGACCAAACACGAAGAAGTAGAAGTTCCGACTGAAGACCCGATTTCCAAAGTACAGCTGACTCCTTCCCAAAAAGCATTGGGCAAATACGTCTTCCTGACAGTCGCCCTGTTTGTGGTACAAGTGTTGCTGGGCGGTCTGACCGCGCACTACACTGTCGAAGGTCAAGGTTTCTACGGCATTGACGAAGCACTCGGCTTCGAAATGTCCGACTGGTTCCCTTACGCATTGACCCGTACTTGGCACATCCAATCCGCCATCTTCTGGATTGCAACCGGCTTCCTGACAGCAGGTCTGTTCCTGGCTCCGATTGTTAACGGCGGCAAAGATCCCAAGTTCCAACGCGCCGGCGTAAACTTCCTGTACATCGCCCTGTTCATCGTAGTCGGCGGTTCTTACGCAGGTAACTTCTTCGCCCTGACCCACATCATTCGTCCCGATCTCAACTTCTGGTTCGGACACCAAGGTTACGAATACCTCGACTTGGGCCGTTTCTGGCAACTCCTGCTGATGGTCGGCCTGCTGTTGTGGCTGTTCCTGATGCTGCGCTGTACCGTTTCCGCCTTTAAAGAAAAAGGCGTGGACAAAAACCTGCTGGCAATCTTCGTTGCCTCCATGGTCGGTGTAGGCGTGTTCTACGCGCCCGGTCTGTTCTACGGCGAAAAATCCCCGATTGCCGTAATGGAATACTGGCGCTGGTGGGTAGTTCACCTGTGGGTAGAAGGCTTCTTCGAAGTATTCGCTACCGCAGCCTTTGCCTTCATCTTCTACAACATGGGCTTCGTCCGCCGCAGTACCGCTACCGCATCCACTCTGGCTGCCGCCGCCATCTTCATGTTGGGCGGTATCCCGGGTACGCTGCACCACCTGTACTTCTCCGGTTCTACCTCCGCCTCTATGGCAATCGGTGCCTGCTTCTCCGCATTGGAAGTCGTACCGCTGGTATTGCTGGGTCGTGAAGCTTACGAACACTGGTCTTACCAACACCTGTCCGAATGGGCGAAACGCCTGCGTTGGCCGCTGATGTGCTTCGTAGCAGTTGCCTTCTGGAACATGATCGGTGCCGGCGTATTCGGTTTCCTGATTAACCCGCCGATTTCCCTGTTCTACATCCAAGGCCTGAACACTACCGCAGTTCACGCACACGCAGCCTTGTTCGGTGTATACGGCTTCTTGGCACTGGGCTTCGTCTTGCTGGTTGCCCGCTACCTGAAACCAAACGCACATTTCGACGACAAACTCATGACTTGGGGCTTCTGGCTGCTCAACGGCGGCTTGGTCGGCATGATCGCCATCAGCCTGCTGCCTGTCGGCGCGATTCAAGCATACGCCTCCATCACTCATGGTCTGTGGTATGCCCGTAGCGAAGAATTCCTGCAAATGGAAATCCTCGACACCCTGCGCTGGGTACGCACAGCAGCCGACTTGATCTTCATCGGCGGTGCAGTCTGCGTAGCCATCCAAGCAACCAAAATCGTATTCAGCCGCGATAAATAAATCCTAGCTTGAATACCCTGCAAAAGGTCGTCTGAAAATTTCAGACGACCTTTTCTTTTGGAAGATAGAAGAAACTTAATGGAGAGTTGCCTGAAAGGAGTAGGGCAGCTTAGCTTGGTTCATGCTCGCTTACGCCTTATTATCAGACAACGGAGCCATGCCGTTGATGTATTGGGTTTGTTGAATCTGCTCGTTGCTGGCAAACATTCGGTCAAACACGCTGCGGACTTCATCGGTCAATCCTACGTTCAGTCTTTTCAGGGATTGATACACCTGCTTCAACCATGAACGGAAACGGCGGAACACCCCGCGCAATTCTTCGCTTGGTGCTTTGCCTTTGTACAGGTAGGCTTCAAAACCGCGCGCCCATTTTTCGTGATTCTCGCGCTGCTCGTTCAGGCTCATTGCGTCCCATGCGGCAAGGTCTTTCACACCGAACCAATCCAAGGTCGTCTGAACGTCGGACAGGAATTGCCGTTCCTGTTCGGTCAGGTTTTCGGCAGGCTTGGCGGTCAGGTCGCGGGCGATACGGGTATTTGTTTCAAGGAAGAAATGCCCCAGTTCGTGAACGAATATAGATGCGTCGGCGTTTTTCAACAGGGCAATCAGGTTATGCTCACGGCTGAACATCCCACGGTCTGCGCCGCCTTGAAACAGTATGTCTTGATTGGTGTCGGTGTTGGGGGTAGAATTGTCATATGCCCTCTCCCCGTTTCGGACGTTGAGGCTTTGGCTGGAAATGTTTTTGATGACATTTTCGGATATTGCCGTTGGGGGATACTTCCGCATGGAATAGCTCGAAAATCTTTCTTTTTACGGCTGGCTTCGGCGATGTAAACCATCAGCCCGTCATCAAATCTCTTCAAATACGCAACCCGTTCAGCCCCTTGTTCTGATTGAAAACCTGTTACGATTTTGTCAGGCGATGTAACAATATCGGGAATCCGCGTCAAATCCTCCGCTGTTACGGCAACCTGTCCGCGTTCTTCTTCCGTTTTGGTATTGCCATGTTCTTTGTAGATGTGGTGTGCTGCAAATCGGCTGATGGAATGTGAATATCCCTGTGTATCGGCAATTCAGGTATCTGCCGCGTTATCCAAAGTCCAAAATACAGCTTCGTTTTTCGCGGTTTCCCGTCCGTCTGTTGTCCAGATGTTGATTGCGTCCTGCGGGTTTTCGCTATGTACCCATCCGCGCGGCGGGTTGCTTGCTAATGCTTGATTCAATACGCTATCGTCTAAAAGGCTTTCGCCGACCACATTCATGCCCCCATAGGCTGCGTCAAAATCACGGATTCCCATATTCAGACGACCTGCAAGGGTTTCGATTGCGCGGGCGTACAGCGTGGCGTTTGCTTCAGCCTGCGTCTTGTTCATTATTTGTTGTTTCATTCCATAAACGTTTGGTGAGGATTTTCTCTGCCGATTGTTGTATATCAATAGAAAAAGGTCGTCTGAAACTTGGATTTCAAGTTTCAGACGACCTTTCTTGTTACTTCAAACGCCTTTAGAACTTGGCTTCAAGCGTGAAGTTGTAGCTTCTGCCGGGGGAGGTGAAGCGTTCTATCCCGGCATGGGTTTTGTTGTCGACGCGGTTGACTGTGCCGAATTCGCGGATGCTGCGCAGCGATTCCCAAGTGTAGTATTTTTTGTTGCCGATGTTGTACGCACCGGCGCGCAGGGTGAAGTATTTGCCCAAGTTGACGTAGCCTGTCAGGTCGAAAAGCGTATAGGCTTTGCTGTGCTTGGCAAACGGCCATGGGTTGTTCAAATCATCGCTGCTGTGGACGGTGTCAGACGGTTTTTTAGCTGCGGTGTGGGTCAGGTATGCGTTGATGCCCCAGCGTTTGGAAGGAGCATCGTAGCCCAGGTTGTAAACGGCAGACCACGGGGAAAGGGCGTTAATCGGGGTTTCCTGTCCGTTGGTCTGTTTGGCTTTGCCTTTGATGTAGCTGACGTTGATACCTGCGTGCGTGCCTTGCGGCAAACCGATGCTGTCAAGGTTCCATGTGCCGTTAAATTCCAAACCTTTCGCCCATGCGGAGGAACGGTTTTGGTTTTGCCAAACGGGTGAGCTGACCAATGCGGTACCGTCGGAAATCGGCGCATAATTAGGGCTGTTGGGGTTGTCTGAGGACACACCCATGTAGGTCAGTTCGATAAAGTTGCGGTAGCGGGTTTGGAAGCCGGAGAATTTAAAGTTTCCGGCTTTGCCGCTGCCGGCAAGTCCCAGTTCGAAGTTTTTGGCGGTTTCTGCCTTAAGGTTAGGGTTTGCTTTAAGGTAGAAGTCAGGATGCGGGAACAATAGCCAGGTTTCGTCTGAAGTCGGCGCGCGGAAGCCAGTGCTATATTTTGCCAAAAGATTCAGACGCGGCGTGAATTTCCAGTCTAATCCTAAACCGTAGCTGAAACCGCTGTGTTTACGTTCGCTGCCGAGATAAGGAATTTGACCGCGGATGGCAGGAGTGTAGTTGGGATTGTCTTTGGCTTTGCTGCTGCTGTTGTCGTAGCGAAGCCCGGCATTGAGGCGGTATTGGCTGCTGTCGCCGAATTGGAAGGTGTTGTTCCAGTAGGCAAAACGGTTTTTGGAGGAGCTTTCGACCAGCATAGTCAATTCTTGGTTGTTGGACGTTTGATATTTCGGGTCGTATAGGCGTACCCAATAGCTATGATCTCTATTGTCGTTGTCGTTTTGGGAACCACCCAATCCGTATTGCATTGCCCATACCAATTTGGAAAAGTCGATTTGTTTTTCAGCATCGGCACCGAATTGGGTATTTTTTTGACGGATGTTGCGAAACATATGGTACACGTCGCTGTTCACACCGTTGCTGGCGTAATCGGTCGGCAAGTCCCAAGTCCAGGTACTCATGTCGATGGTTTGACGGTCGTAATGCAGGTTGAGACTGTCCCATGGTCCTTTGTCAAGTTGGTTTTTGTATTCAAAACCGATGCGTTTACGGTAGGAGATGTCTTGGCGGGAACGGGTATCGCCTAGTGCCTCGCCTTTCCAGTTTGCCGCCCACATATTAGATAATTCAGTCGTCGTGCGGTCGGTGCGTGAATCCTCGTAAATCCAACCGATACGGTTTTTATCGTTGAAGTTGTAACCCAGTTTGAATAAGGTGCTTTTGTTTACCCAATCTTGTGGATCGGGTTTGCTGCGGGCTACGCCGCGGCTGCCGTAGTTGGTGCTGCCGGCATTCGGGTTCCAGCTTTGTTTGTTGTCGGTGATGACGGTATCGGCAGCGTCGCTGTTGTTTTTGGTTTCTTTACCGAAACGGCGGGTATAAACCATCAATGCATCCAGCCCCAACCAGGTTCCAGCGGCGGTTATGCTGCTGAATTTTTGGCTGTTGCGTCCGATATAGCCGCCTTTAATGCCTAAGTGGTAAGGCTTTTCTTCGGAAACATAGTCGCTTGCGGATTTGGTTTTATAGTTGACGGCACCGCCCAATGCGCCGCTGCCGGATTTGAGCGAGTCCGCGCCTTTGGTAAGGGTTACTTCCGAGAAGTTTTCGGGTTCGGAAGTGTTGCGGTTGGCATTGAAGTTGCCGTATGCGCCGAACAGTTCTTGGAATGCTTCAGACGACCTGCTTTCTGCTTGTGCCAGTCCGTCCACGTTGATGGCGACACGGTCTTTATCGACGCCGCGTATGGTAAAACCGTTGGAACCTGAGCGTCCGCCTTCGACGACGCTGATGCCCGGATCGTAGCGTACCAAGTCGCTTTCATCAGAGACCATTTGTTTATCCAATGCCTGACGGCGGACTTTCTCTTCGCCGAGTTTTTGGGCTTTACGGCCGCCGATGACTTTGACTTCATTCAAGTCCTGATGGGCTTGTGGTACGGGGTCGGCAGCGAAGGCAGGGAAAGTTTGGCTGACAATAGCTGCCAGCAGTACGGGTTTGAAGGGGAAGGACATTTTTTGCCTCTTTAAGATGTACTGATTATTGGTTTATTGGGATGCCTGATGTGCGATTACTTGCTGACAGGTGTCAAACTCGTATCTGTTGTATTGCGGTCGTCATCATTCTTCACGCCGCCGAATACGGTATCCAACGATTTATCGGCATCAAAGGTAACTTTACCGCCTATACTGACTTCTGTTTTATCGCCGTTAAATTGACCAAAGAATTTTCCTTCGACTTTGCCGTTTTTACCATCGGATTCAGCAGTGCCTGAGAAATCAACGCCGTTGATGCCAACATCTTTCATCACAACATCCGGACCGTAATCCGCATTACCTAAAATCGTGCCGCCGAGTTTGTTGGTGTTGAAATTGGCTGTTAGCAGTGAAAGTTTGGGCGTGTTTTTTTCAGACGACCCGGAGGATTTGCCCGGATCGTAGGTTGAGGTAACGATATTGCCGTTGCGGACGCGGACAGCCCAAACTTCGTATGTAGTCTTGCCTTTTGCCACTGTACTGTCTGACGGAGTGTAATAAGACGGTTTCGCCGTTCCGACGGGTTTGCCGCCGACAAACAGGTCTGCCGTGCCGTCTGCATTTATCCATGCGCCGAATTTGAGGTGGTCATGTTTGGTTGCCGGTGCATAGGTGAATTGTCCGGAATTGCTGCAACAGACAAACAGTTTTCCACCCTCAGACAAAGGCTGGCCTTCGTGGCGGGTACGCAGGGCATAAGACGGGCTGGAGTAAGAGGGGACAATCGGGTCGGAATATGAGCTGATGTTGTAATAGTTGCCGGAAGGGGTTTGATAGACATATTGTTTATCGGTATAGCTGCCGCCCCATGATGTTTTCACTTCGAGTTCCGCTTCATGCAGACTGCCGCCTTTACCGGAAAGGGTGTTGATGGTCTGTACCGCACTGCTTTCATCACTCAACTTGACATTGGCGATAGGCTGAGCCGTAGGTATGGCAACGGGGACTTTGGGTTCGGATGCGCCTCCTCCAGCGCAGGCAGTCAGAATAAGGGTCGCTGCCGCAGAAATTGCGGATACTTTGATTTTCATGATGAATCTCTCTTAATATTGATATTTTATAAATTAATGATAAGGATTACCAATTTTGTTGTAATATTTTGTAATAATTATGGCGTCTTGGCAATATCTGCGCGGAGTTTTTATGATTTTTGAAGTAAATATTAAGAAATAAATCAATTAATGACATAGGTTTGAATATTTATTCTAAATATTTGATTTGATAATGCTATCTATTAATGATGAAGAATATCGTGTGATAGTGTAATTAAACTATTGCTTTGGATACGCAAGATATATTGCAGGCGTGTTTAGTGGGTTGGCTTGATTAATCCTATGAATCTACTGATGAATAACATTTGAATAATTTATAAGACCATAAAAATAAATCAGTTATGTTTGTTTTGGAATTTTACCTCTATAATGCTGCATCTTAATGCGAATCTGTTGCTTTTACGCAAAAAAGGTCGTATGAAAAGTTTCAGACGACCTTTGGCAGGCGTAAATCCCTGACTGGGGGAATCAGTAGGGCATGGCGGTTTGCATTTGGCTATCCCTGCGATATACAAACATATATTTCGGATGATTTTGAATGTTAAGAATAAAACAAAAAATGGTTTCGGTATCTTTATGCTGCCTGTTGCCTTCCGCAGTCTTGGCTGAATTGCCCGAAGGGGGTGTCCGGCAGGATTCGCCTTCTCAGGATGCTGCCGTACAAGTGCAGCAAAAACAATGGCTGGATATTTTGTCCGAAGAAGAAAGGTCGTCTGAAAAGAATGAGAATGCAGGAGAACCGACTGTGGTCGGCGATGATTTTTTAGCGGCAAACCCGCGTATTCTAGAGGACGCGCTGATTCAAGCACTTAACGGCAATAGCGCAGATTTGGTTTCTTCGCTTGCCGCACTTTACCGCAAACAGCCCAACCACAATCCCAAGCTGATTGCACGTGCCGATGCTTTGCTGGCAAAGTTGAAAGGGCGGACTTTCGAAGCGGTCGAGCGTTATCGTACCCTTTATGAATCCGACGTTTCAGACGACCGCATATTATTGGATTTAGCGGTGGCAGAGTTTCAAGATTATCGTTTGGGCGAAGCGACGGCGCATTTCCGCCATGCCGCGCAGCGCGATATACCTGCCCCCGTTTTGGAAAACGTCAAACGTTTTCAAGAAGCCGTCAAGCGGCAGACAGAATGGAAATGGTCTGGTGGAATCAGTCCCGTGCATAGCGATAACGCCAACAACGCTGCTCCGCGTTATTGCATCGAAACAAGGGGGCAAACCGCGTGCAGCATTACTTTGCCTGTCAGTGCCAACGGCTTGAATTACGAATTGAACACCGAAAAACTCACCCCGCTGTACGGGCATCACGCTGTCAAATTCCGCGCCAACCTCAGCGGAACGAGCTATTTTTTCGACCGCCAATCAGCTTACGACGATGCGTTCGGCAGGGCTTATTTGGGCTGGCAGCGCAAGGATGGCAAACAAACCGTCAGCGTTTTACCGTTTTATCAGGCACAGTTGGCGGGCAGCAGCGAATTTGACAGTAAAAAAGAAAACAACCGCCGCGCCGCGCCGTATATGCTGGCTCACGGGGTCGGCGTACAGCTTTCGCATAGGGTCAATCTCGGCAACGCGACACAACTTTATTACTCGCTGGAACGCTACCATCAAAACTACCGGGAAACCGATCGTGCGCTGCGTAACGACGGTTGGCACGACAGTACCTATCTCTCCCTGGCGCGCCGTTTCGGCAGCACGACCCTGTTCGGCGGTTGGCAATACAACCGCTTTGTTCCTGAGAACAAAAACATACGCAATGCCGTCAACAATGCTGCCTACCGCCGCAACGGGTTCAATATAGGCTGGATACAGCAATGGCCGTTTTTGGGCGGGCTGAACAGCCGCCTGACCGCTTCATTTGCCAACCGCCGCTATAAAGGCATTATGGCATTCGGCACGGAGCCGCAACGCAACCGCGAGCGCGCTCTCTCCGTTAGCCTCAGCCATGACAAATTGTCCTACAAAGGCATCACGCCGACCTTGAATTACGGATACAGCCGCATCCGCAGCAATGCCCCTTATGCACGACGCAGCAGCCGTCAATGGTCGTTGGGAGCTGAATGGAATTTTTAAAAACAGCCTAAAATTTGAATACTTAATCAATAAAGGTCGTCTGAAAACGGGTATCGTAGGTTTTCAGACGACCTTTGCGGCATTTTCAAACCGATGGATATGGTTTTGAAATGAATATGGACAGCTTGAACCTTCCGTCTTAAGGACGGTAGAATCAGTCATTTCAATGCAGCAGTTCGAAGTTTTGTTGAAACTGCCGTATATCCTAAATAATCAGATATATATCATGAGTACCGAAACCAAAAACTACATTACACCCGTTGGTTGGCAGGCGTTGAAAGACGAGCTGTATCAACTGGTCAATAAAGAACGTCCCGAAATCGTTCAAATCGTCAACTGGGCGGCAAGCAACGGTGACCGCAGCGAAAACGGCGACTATCTTTACGGAAAACGCCGTATGCGCGAAATCGACCGCCGCATCCGTTTTCTGACCAAGCGTTTGGAAGCCGCCGTCGTCGTAGATCCGGAATTGCGCGAAGCGACCGACCAAGTTTTTTTCGGCGCAACCGTCGGGCTGTTGCGCGGCGACGGGCGCGAGCAAACCGTGAAAATCGTCGGCGTCGATGAAATCGATACCGCGCAAAACAAAATTTCTTGGATTTCCCCGTTGGCGCGTTGTCTGATTAAGGCGAGGGAAGGGGATGAAGTCGTTTTAAATACACCGGAAGGGCGCGAGGAGATTGAGATTTTGTCGGTGGAATATATACGGATAGATTAAATCTCTCGTAAGCATAAGAGATAGGTCGTCTGAAAACTTTACCAATACGTTTTCAGACGACCTTTTCTATAAAAAAAACACCGCTTTGTAAGCGGTGTCCGGTAAAGCATAAATTATTTGCGCAGACCCAAGCGGGTGATCAGGTTGCGGTATGTATCAGGTTGGGTACGGCGCAAGTAAGACAACAGACGGCGACGTTGGCTGACCATTTTCAACAGGCCGCGACGGCTGTGGTGGTCTTTAGGGTTGGCTTTGAAGTGGGGAGTAAGGTCGTTGATGCGGAAAGTCAACAGAGCGACTTGCACTTCAGAAGAGCCGGTATCGCCTTCTTTGCGTTGGAAATCTTTAACAATTTGTGCTTTTTGTTCTACGGTCAATGCCATGATGGATAACTCCGAAAAATAAAAGAACCGTTATTCGGTTCGGACAAGTTTGACGAGCGCGAACCCGTTCAAACTCCTGAAGTCTTTTTGTGAAGACGGGCGGATTATGCCACAGTTTCATCTGTTTTGCACGGCTGAATCCTGTTTTTGATACGAAATTGTGGAAATGTCGTCTGAAAATGTATCGGGGTGTGGCGTAAAGTATGTGCGAGAAGTTTTGATTCGGTGCATTTTACAGCAGGTTAAAATGGAAAATATTCCCATCATTCCTGAACTTCCTGAACAGGCGTGAATCCGGGCTTTTGATTTCGGCAAGATTCAGCGATTATTGCGGATTGCCAAATAACGGGTGGGTACTTTTTTGAATTTCAGCGAATGGGTAGGGCTTTTCGGAAGGGCGTGGGTTTTGTAGTAAAATAGACGCTGATCGACGGCATGAAGAGGTCGTCTGAAATTTACAAAGAGCTTTGATATTATGAATTTTTTTAGAAAAACAACTTTGTTTTTGCTCGTTTTGTCCGTATTGGCTGCCTGCGGTTCGTTTGTTTCGCAATATGTTTTAGGGATGAATCCCTGCGTATTATGCATCGTGCAGCGTTTGTGCGTATTGGCGGTCGGGGTGGCGGCTTTGCTGGCGGTATTTTTCCGTCAGTCTTCCAAAGTGGGGCGGACGTTTTCCGCTTTGCTTATCAGCGTGCCTGCTGTGTACGGGATAGGGACGGCGGCTTATCAGTTGTGGTTGCAAAGTCTGCCGCCGGGTACGGCACCTTCCTGCGGCGCTCCGTGGACGTTCCGCTTGAAGGACTGGCCGTTGTTTGACTGGTTCGAACCCATCGTGCGCGGCTTCGGTAATTGCGCCGTACCGGATTATTTTTTGGGTATTGCGCTGCCGGTTTGGAGCATCGCTTATTTTTGTTTCGTTGTCGTATTGGTTTGGTTTGCTTGGTTGAAAACGAAATAAATGTCCGGAATTTAAAAAAGGTCGAGACCTTTGCAAAATTCCTTTTCCCCCGACAACCGAAACCCCAAACACAGGTTTTCGGCTGTTTTCGGCTGTTTCCGCCCCCAATCACTCCTTAATTCTACCCAAATACCCCCTTAATCTTCCTCGGATACCCGATAATCAGGCATCCTGGCCGCCTTTTAGGCGGCAACAGGCACACTTAGCCTGTTAGCCGCTTTCAACAGGTTTAAACACATCGCCTTCAGATGGCTTTGCGCACTCACTTTGAGCAGACCAAAATAGGCTGCCCGGGCGTAGCGGAATTTACGGTGCAGCGTACCGAAGCTTTGTTCGACCACATAACGGGTCTTCGACAAATATCGGTTGCGTTTGGTTTGCGCTTCCGTCAGCGGACGGTTGCGGTGGGCTTTGCGCATAATGCCGTCTGACAACTGATGCTCTTTCAGATGTTGCCGGTTTTCCTTACTGTCGTAGCCTTTGTCGGCATAGACGGTCGTACCTTCGGCAATGCCTTCCAACAAAGGGGACAGATGGTTGCACTCATGGGTATTGGCAGGAGTGATGTGCAGTTTCTCGATATAGCCTTCCTCATCGGTACGGGTATGTTGTTTGTAACCGAGTTTGTAGAGGCCGTTTTTCTTTGTCCAACGGGCATCTTTGTCCTTACTCGGTGAGGTTTGGCCGCTGACTTGTCCTTCCTCGTCGACTTCTATGGCCTGACGCTGTTTGCTGCCGGCAGTCTGAATAATGGTGGCATCAATGACGGCGGCGGATGCCTTCTCTACTTTTAGGTTTTTTTCGGACAGTTGTCGGTTAATCAGTTCCAGCAATTCGGACAGGGTGTCGTCTTGCGCCAGCCAGTTGCGGTAGCGGCATAAGGTGCTGTAATCGGGGATGCTCAGTTCGTCAAAACGGCAAAACAGGTTGAAGTCAATGCGGGTGATGAGGCTGTGTTCGAGTTCGGGATCGGAGAGGCTGTGCCATTGTCCGAGCAGGACGGCTTTGAACATGGACAACAGGGGATAGGAGGGACGGCCGCGGTGGTCTCTAAGGTAACGGGTTCTTTGACGATTCAGGTACTGTTCGATCGGTTGCCAATCAATCACCTTATCCAACTTCAATAGTGGGAAGCGGTCGATGTGTTTGGCAATCATGGCTTGTGCGGTTTGCTGGAAGAAGGTGCTCATGGAAAATCCCCTAAATGTCTTGATGGAAATTTAGGGGATTTTGGGGAATTTTGCAAAGGTCTCAGGTCGTCTGAAAATCCGTTTTCAGACGACCTTGGCTTATGGAAAATGCCTTACATGTAGAAAATTGTCGCGTTGTTTACACAACAGGTTGAGAAAAATAAGCCTGCAAGACCTCAAACGGCGTATCGCCGTTCAAACTGCGGTGTGGCTTCACAGTGTTATAAAAATTAACAAAGCGGCACAACTCCTTTTGCCGATGTTCCGGACTGTCAAACGACTGTTTCTCATGCCACATCTCCATCAGGGTACGGATAACCCGCTCCGCCTTACCGTTGGTCTGCGGACGGGCAACCCGGGTAAACTTTTGACCAATCCCGTTCTCGTAACAGGCCACACCGAAAGCATGGTTGGCCGAGCCTTTGTATTCCGTACCGTTGTCGGAGTAAACGCACTCAATCAGGTATGGGCAGGGATCAATCAGGTGTTCGGTCAGAAACTTGGCGGTGCTGTCTGCGGTTTTGTCCGGCAAAATGGCGGCGTATGGCTCCCTTGAGAAATCGTCGATGGCGACAAACAGGTAATCCCGCTTATCGGCGGCTTTTCGTCCTTTGAGCAGCGGCAGCCGTTTGGTGTCGAGATGCACCAGCTCTCCGGGGTAGGATTTATTGTAGCGTTTGGCCTGCTTTTTGAGTTTTTCCTGAATGCTGCGTTCTACCTTGGCCAGGCGTTTCATTCCGTACTTTGCCTGTTTGAAACGGTTGTTGGTACTGGTTTGCGGTTTGAGCAGCTTGGCCCTTGCGGCTTTAAGGGCGCGGTAAATGGTGACGCGGCTGACTTGGTAGCGGCGTGCCAGGGAGGTGACGCTTTCCTTTTCCTGCGTGTAGGCCAGCCAAATGGCTTGTCGGTGGTGCGGGGTGGTGCGGGTGTTTTTGTGCATGTTCATGTTTCAGTATTCTCCTGGAAATACTGTAAACAACGCTACTGGTTTCTACACCTTACATCACGTCCAACACATCAATGCCCAGCAAATCCAAGCCTTGTTTCAGCGTGTCGCCGGTGAGCTTCGCCAGTTGCAGGCGGCTGTTGCGGGTTGCGCCTTCGGCTTTGAGTATCGGGCAGGCTTCGTAGAAGCGGCTGAACAGGGTGGCGGTTTGGTAGAGGTAGGCAGCGAGGTAGTGCGGATACGCCGTGTCCGCCACGCTTTGCAGCACGTCTTCGAATTTCAGAAGCTCGGCGGCAAGCTGTTTTTCCAGCGGTTCGGTCAAAACGGTTGGCGCGGTTGCGTCCCATTCGCCGGCTTTGCGGAACACGCTTTGCACGCGGGTGTAGGCGTATTGCAGGTAGGGGGCGGTATTGCCTTCAAACGAGAGCATGGCGTCCCAGTCGAACACATAATCGCTGGTGCGGTTTTTGCTCAAATCGGCGTATTTGACCGCGCCGATGCCGACGGTTTTGCCGATTTTCGCCGCTTCGTCTGCGCCCAATTCGGGATTTTTTTCTTTCACCAAAGCCGTGGCGCGCTCGACGGCTTCGGTCAGCAGGTCAACCAGTTTTACGGTGTCGCCGCTGCGCGTTTTGAACGGCTTGCCGTCTTTGCCCATCATGGTGCCGAAGCCGATAAACTCGGCTTTTACATTTTCCGGCAGATAGCCTGCTTTGCGGGAAGTGGTAAAAAGTTGTTCGAAGTGCATGGCTTGGCGGTGGTCGACGACGTAGAGCAGGCGGTCGGCTTTCAGACGACCTATGCGGTAGCGCAGGCACGCCAAATCGGTGGAAGCGTAAAGGAAGCCGCCGCCTTGTTTTTGCACGATAAACGCAGCGGGTTCGCCTTCTTTGTTTTTGAACTCGTCCAAGAACACGACTTTCGCGCCGTCGTCTTCGACCGCCAGACCTTTTTGAACCAAATCATCGACCATGGGCTGCAAATCGTCGTTGTATTTGGATTCGCCCGCCACGTCTTCAGGGCGCAGCTTCAAGCCCAACGTGTCGTAAACGGCTTGGGCGTGCGAGAGCGAAATATCGACAAACTGTTTCCACAACGCCAACACGGTTTCATCGCCGCCTTGCAGCTTCACAACATATTCACGCGCGGTGTCGGCAAAGGCAGGGTCTTCGTCAAAGCGCACTTTGGCGGCGCGGTAAAATTGCTCCAAGTCCGCCAGCTCAAACGCGGCATTGTCTTTTTGCTGCTCGACCAAATAAGCGACCAACATGCCGAATTGCGTACCCCAGTCGCCGACGTGGTTTTGGCGGATGACGGTGTTGCCCATAAATTCCAATACGCGCGAAATGCTGTCGCCGATGATGCTGGAACGCAGGTGGCCGACGTGCATCTCTTTTGCCAGATTGGGTGAGGAATAGTCGATAACGACGGTTTGCGACTTGTCGGTTTTTGCTATGCCGAAACGCGCGTCGTTCAAGGCCGTCTGAATATTTTGGGCGAGAAATTCGGGGCGCAGGCGCAGGTTGATAAAGCCGGGGCCGGCCACTTCCGCGCTTTCAATCACGGCGTTGCCCGCCAATGCTTCGGCAACCTTTTGCGCCAATTCGCGCGGATTTTGTTTGGCTTTTTTCGCCGCACCCATCACGCCGTTGATTTGGAAATCACCGTGTTCGGCGTTTTTGGTTGGCTGCAAAACAACGGGGCTGTCGGCGATGCCTGCGGCGGCAAAGGCGGCGGCGGCTTCGCGTTCGACGGTTTGATGTAGGTTCATGAAGATCGGTCTTTCGGTTAAATTCAAATCAGGCGGTATTTTAAAAGAATTTGGGGTGTTGAAACAGGGCTAAGGTGAAAGGTCGTCTGAAAAAATGTGGATGGTTTCGGCGTAACCTGCCATGCCCGTTTTCAGATGACCTTTTAATGATGGCAGCGTTTGGAAAAATTCAACGGACAAGGTTCCAAGCCATTTTTATGGCAATCAGCAGCAGCATGATGCCGAAGGAGATTTTAAGCTGGCGGGCGGGGAGTTTGTGCGCGGTTTTGACGCCGAGCGGAGCAAAAATCATGGTGGCGATGCTGAGGATGGCGACGGCGGGTAGATAGAGGAAGCCGCCGGAGCCGTGTGGCAGATCGGGAACGTTCCAGCCGGTAACGAGATAGCCGATTGTGCCGGCGAGCGCAATCGGCCAGGCGAGGCCGGAGGATGTGCCGATGGCGCGGTGGGCGGGGAAGTTGCAATACATCAGGAAGGGGACGGACAGCGAGCCGCCGCCGATGCCGACCCAGCTCGAAGCTGCGCCGAACAATGTGCCGACCGCGCTTAAGCCGGGTAGGGCGGGCAGGTGGCGCGAGGCTTTGGGTTTGGAGTCTGTCAGGGTTTTGAGGGCGATAAGGGTTAGGAATGCGATAAAGAAGATTT
Organism: Neisseria mucosa; assembly: GCA_003028315.1. Lineage (NCBI taxonomy): Bacteria > Pseudomonadati > Pseudomonadota > Betaproteobacteria > Neisseriales > Neisseriaceae > Neisseria > Neisseria mucosa. The sequence goes on from CP028150.1 coordinate 478,128, forward strand.
GCAGGGCGCGGGTAGGCATGTATTTGGCGGTTACCGCGCCGATCAGTACGCCGAATATCATGGAGGGGGTCATACGGCGGACAGTCTGCCAGTCGATGGCGCTTTTTTTGTGCTGCGCGTACATGCTGGAGAAGGTGGTGAATACCATGACGGCGAAGGATGTACCGATGGCGAGATGTTGGGCGTAGGGGTGGTTGCTGATGCCTTGCAGTTGCAACGTCCACAAGACGACGGGGACAATCAATGTGCCGCCGCCTACGCCGAACAATCCTGCAATAAAGCCCGCCGCGCTTCCGACGGCGAGCAGGGAGAAGATGATGTCCCAAGTCCACATTTTTCAGACGACCTTTTTGGTTTTACGGCGTTTTTTCAACCAACGCCATACTGCCATGATGTAGCCGGAGAGGCTGTAACCCAGGAAAAACAGGAAAAGTACAAGCGAAGGTTTCCAGTTGATGAGCAACAATACCAACACGGCAAGCACCATGCCCATAAACGGGACTTGGCGGCGGATATTGATTTCTTTAAAGCTCCAAAACGGGATTTGGACAATCATGGAAATGCCGGCGAAAAGCGTGATGCCCAAAGCCCACCAATGTACGCCGGGGAAGCGTTCGATGCTGTGGTTGACCCAAATCAGGCCGACAATCAACGCAGCGGCAGTCGGACTGGGAACACCGATGAACCATCGTTTATCGACTTTGCCGATAAGCGTATTGAAGAGGGCGAGGCGCAGGGCGGCGCAGGCGCAGTAGATGAAGGCGACGGAATAACCGATTTTGCCGAACTGCCAAAGCTGCCATTTATAGGCAATCAAGGCGGGCGCAACGCCGAAACTGACCATGTCGGCAAGGCTGTCGAGCTGTTCGCCGAACGCGCTTTGGCTGTTGGTCAGCCGCGCCACGCGACCGTCCATGCCGTCGAGCAGCATGGAGAGGAATACTGCAATCGCTGCCGTCTCATAACGCCCGTGCATGGATTGGGTGATGGCGAAAAAGGCGCAGAACAACGCAGCGATGGTAAAGGAGTTGGGCAGCAGGTAAATACTGTTCTGACGCAGAGAATTGCGCGGCGGGATTGGCGGTTGGTTTTGCATGTTGTCCATAATCGTTTGATGATGCAGTACAAAGCAGATGGAGGGATTATACCGTATTGAGATGAAAATGATTCCGGAATGTGCAGGAGGTCGTCTGAAAATGTGTGAACACAACTGGGTTTGTTCACTTTCAGACGACCTTTTTACCGAAATATGAGTTTTGCTGTCTTTCTAAAAACAGGAACAATCAGCCGTAAATTGCCGTATTTTTATCAATCCGAACCGACAAACAATAGCGTATAACGTAGGCTTAGCCTCCGAAGATCATGATTGGCCTGCGGGCTCGGCATCCATGCCATATCGGCGAAAGGGATTCGTGAGGGACGGGCCGTCTGAAAACAGGCGGATCAAATTTTGTCAAAGCAAATGTTCAAATAATAAGCGCAAAGAAAAAGCATCAGAACCGTCATTCATCCGGATTTTTGGTTTTCGGAAGGATTAGGAACGCCATTATTCCAAATCTCCGGATTCATACCTGCGCGAGAATAACGGCAAGGGCGGTTTCTATTTTAATCGACCCTGTTTTCAGACGACCTTTTTCATTCAAGCCGACGGTTAATCAAACAATTCCCGCTGCGCCTGCTCTTTGGTCACGCGGACGTCGGTTTCGCCGTCGGCAAAAGTGATGTGCAGTTTCTGCCCTTGCTTTAAAACATCGGCGTTACGGATGACTTGTCCGCGTGTGTTTTTAACGACGGAGAAGCCGCGTTCCAGAATCTGCTGCGGCGAGACGGCTTCGAGCAGGGCGGTTTGGGCGTTCAGGCTTTGGCGGCGGTGGGCAAGCAGTTGGCGGAAGGCGTGCGACAAGGTCGTCTGAAAGCGGTCGATGTCTTGCCGGTAAACGGAAATATCGGGGCGACAATGTTTCAGGGCTTGGGTTTGGCGTTCGAAACGGGCGGTATGAGCGCGGACGTTTTGCGTCATCGAGTAGGAGAGGATTTGCGCCAGTTTGTGGATGTAGGTGCGCTGTTCGTCGAGTTTTTGGCGCGGGTGGCGGATTTGCCGCGCGAGCCAGTCGAGCTTTTGGCTGGCATCGAAATAGCGTTGTTCCAAAACGGTTTTCAGACGACCTTGGGCTTGGGCGAGACGGTGTAACGATTCTTGGCGGTTGGGACTGACCAGTTCCGCCGCGCCGGTCGGCGTGGGCGCGCGCACATCGGCGACGAAATCGGCGAGCGTAAAATCAGTTTCGTGTCCCACGCCGCTGACGACGGGAATCGCGCAGGCTTCGATGGCGCGCACGACCGGTTCTTCGTTAAACGCCCACAAGTCTTCAATGCTGCCGCCGCCGCGACAGACAATCAACACATCGCATTCGGCGCGTTGCGATGCGGTTTTAATTGCTTGGGCAATCTGAAACTCGCTGCCCGCGCCTTGAACGGCGGTCGGATAAACGATGACGGGAATTTCGGGCGCGCGGCGTTTCAAGGTGGTAACGACATCGCGCAATGCCGCCGCCGCCAGACTGGTTACGATGCCAATACATTGCGCCCGGGCGGGCAAAGGTTTCTTGCGTTCCGCCGCAAAGGCGCCTTCCGCCTGCAACTGAGCCTTCAGCCGCTCGTAGGCTTCGTAAAGCTGCCCCAAACCTTTGAGCCGCACCTCGTTCACCGTAATCTGAAATTCGCCCCGCGCCTCGTAAATACTAATTTTGCCCGCCACTTCGATATGGTCGCCTTCTTTCAAAGGCTTTGCCAAACGCGACGCCGCACCTTTGAACATGGCGCAACGCACCTGCGCGCGGCTGTCTTTGAGCGAGAAATAATAATGCCCGCTGGCGGCACGGGTCAAATTGGACACTTCGCCTGCAATCCACAAACCGGCAAGATGGTCTTCCAGCAAGGCTTTGGCGAGGGCGTTGAGTTCGGATACGGAAATGGAGGAGGGTGCGAAGAGTTCGGACATCGGGAGCAGGAATAAATGGGGAAAGGTTGGATTATAAGGGGTTTCGGGCGGCATTTATAGCCGATAGGCTTGTGTTATATAATCTTCAGTCGAATATTTCAAGGTCGTCTGAATGCCCAAACTCCATCAAATCATCGAACGCCATTGGCAACGCCCCAATCCGTTTTTATCTCTCCTGCTCAAACCCTTATCCAAGCTGTTTGCCAAAATTGCGGCAAAACGGCGCGATGATTTCGTTTCAGGTCGTCTGAAAAGCGAAAAGCTGCCCGTACCTGTGGTCGTGGTCGGCAATATCCACGTGGGCGGGACGGGGAAAACGCCGATTGTCGCCGCGCTGGTGTCGGGTTTGCAGGAAAAAGGCGTAAAGGTCGGCATCATCAGCCGAGGCTACGGGCGCAAGAGTAAGGCGGTTCATGTATTGAATGCCGCGAGCCGTGCGGGAGATGCAGGCGACGAGCCTTTGCTGCTGTTCCGTAAAACCGGCGCGCCGACGGCGGTGGGCAGCAGCCGTGCGGAGGCAGGCAGAGCGTTGCTGGCGGCGCACCCCGACATCGGGCTGATTGTGGCGGACGACGGTTTGCAGCATTACGCCCTGCGGCGGGATGTGGAAATCGCCGTGTTTCCGGCGGCGGATACGGGGCGCACGGATTTGGATTTGCTGCCCAACGGCAGTTTGCGCGAACCTTTGTCGCGGCTGGATTCGGTGGATGCGGTCGTCGTCAGCGGCAGCAAGGCGGATGCGTCGTTTGTGCCGTCTGAAAACATGTTTCACAGCCGTATCGAAACGGGACAGATTTACCGTTTGAACCAGCCGTCTGAAATACTGGATACAGGTCGTCTGAAAAACCAAACCGTCGCCGCCGTGGCAGGTATTGCCAAGCCGGAGCGCTTTTTCGATTCGTTGCGGAACATGGGCATCATATTGAACCAAACCGTCGCGCTGCCCGACCATGCCGACATTGCAGCGGTAGATTTGCCCAATGCGGATGCTGTCATTATTACGGAAAAGGATGCGGTCAAGTTTTCAAACGACCTCAATCTAAACCATGTATGGGTGTTGCCCGTTTGTGCGATAATCGAACCTGATTTAGCGGAATTTGTGTTGGAGCAGTTAGGTCTTGCTGAAGAGGTCGTCTGAAAATATTCTGTAGGTCAGGCATTCATGCCTGGCAAGCCGTCTTATTTGGGAAACATCGTCTGAACATTTGTATTTTTGTTTTTAGAAGGAGAGAAAGATGAAATTGAAAACCCTGTTGCTGCCCCTTACTGCCTTTGCATTGTGTGCCAACGCATTTGCCGCTACACCCAGCGACGCGTCGCTGGAGCGTCTGTTTGAAGTGCAGAAGATGGATGCCCTGTTGGACCAGTCTTTCCAAAGCATGGAGGGCATTGTGCTTTCCGATCCGAATGTACAGAAATTTTTGAAAGATGCGCCGGAAGACAAACGTCCGCAGTTGGAGGCGGTATTGAAAAAGTATGCAACCCGGTCGATTGCCGAAATCAACACGCCGCAAGTGCGCGCCCAATTGCGTAAAGCGACTTTAGACGGCATGAAGACGGTTTATACGCAAGAAGAAGTCAACGCATTGATTGGCTTTTACAGCACGGCGGTAGGTCAATCGATAATGGACAAAACGCCGCGCTATCTTGAGGCAACGGTGAAACCTATGATGGACATCCTTGCCGGCAAATACACCCAATCCAACCAAAGCGCAAACTTGAGGCGCGAAATCCGCCAAATCATGTGCGAAGGCAAAAATCCTGCCCAAGCCTGCGCCAAACAGCCGAACAAACCGGCACGGAAAAAATAATGCCGCTTGAGGTCGTCTGAAAACGAGCGAAGCAAGTTTCGCCAAAACGAGCGAAGCGAGCTTCGCTAAAACCATCAAACCCGAAAGAAACCCCATGGAAAAAAAATTCTTAGACATCCTCGTCTGCCCCGTTACCAAAGGCAGGCTGGAATATCATCAGGACAAACAAGAGTTGTGGAGCCGTCAGGCGAAGCTGGCTTATCCGATTAAAGACGGCATTCCCTACATGCTGGAAAACGAAGCACGCCCGTTGAGCGAAGAGGAACTCAAAGCATGACCGAATTCGTCGTATTGATTCCGGCGCGGCTGGATTCATCGCGCCTGCCCGGAAAAGCCTTGGCGGATATTCACGGCAAACCGATGGTCGTGCGCGTTGCCGAACAGGCGGCAAAAAGTAAAGCCGCGCGTGTCGTCGTTGCCACCGACCATCCCGATATTCAGACGGCCTGTCAGGCACACGGCGTCGAAGTCGTCATGACGTCAAACCGACACGAAAGCGGCACGACGCGCCTTGCCGAAGCCGCCGCCGCACTAAAACTGCCGCAACATCTGGTCGTCGTCAACGTACAGGGCGACGAGCCGCTGATTGCCCCCGAACTCATCGACCGCACCGCCGAAGTCTTGGTGGAAAACAACGTACAAATGGCGACCGCGGCACACGAATTGCACGATTTCGACGAATTTATGAATCCCAACGTCGTCAAAGTCGTCCTCGACAAAAACCGCAATGCCATCTACTTCAGCCGCGCTCCGATTCCCTATCCGCGCGATGCCATGCGCGCCGAAAAACGCGAATTGCCCGCCGAAACCGCCGTCCTGCGCCATATCGGCATCTACGCCTACCGCGCCGGTTTTCTGCAACGCTACGCCGAAATGAGCGTCTCGCCGCTGGAAACCATCGAATCGCTGGAGCAACTGCGCGTCCTGTGGCACGGCTACCCGATTGCCGTCGAAACCGCCAAACAAGCCCCCGCAGCCGGTGTGGATACGCAGGAAGATTTGGACAGGGTCCGAGCCGTCTTTGAGGCCGTCTGAAAGGAAAAACATGACCGATTTACGCCATTTGAGCCGCGAAGAGCAAAAACTGCTTGCCGATGTTGCCCTGCTGGTTCAAAACGACGACCAAGAGTTTAACTATGAGATGTTGAAAGCCGCCGCGCCGGATGAAGCCAGCGGCGAGTTTTGGTTCCGTATGGCGGAAACGCTCAGTACGCTGCCGCCGAACCGTTCGCTGGATTTGCGTTTGAACGGGGGCAGGCTGACAGTTGCCGTGTCGATTTTGTCGGTTTTGCTGCAAGACAGCCCTGAGATTCCGCAGCTTTGGGCGCAAAAGGTGATTGCACTCAACTACTTGGCACACGGGCATCAGACCCGCGCGCTCGGTTTGGCGCAGCAGGCGGACAAGGCGGCGGAAGCCAACGAGGAAGAGTATCTGGCGAAGACTTTATCGCAAAACCTGCTTTCCACTTTGAAAGACGCATTGGAGCGTTTTCCCGAAGACACATGGTTTGCCGAAATGCGCGATGACGCATGGAAACATTTCGGCGCGGAACAGGCCGTCTGAAGTTTTGAACGATAAACGCAAGCCGTGTAAAATCATTTGAATCACGTTTCAAATCTATATCACTTAATAAGAAGGAACACCCATGAAAGTATTATTGTTAGGCGCGCCGGGCGCGGGCAAAGGCACTCAGGCACAATTCATCACCGCTGCGTTCGGCATTCCGCAAATTTCTACCGGCGATATGCTCCGCGCTGCGATTAAAGCAGGCACGCCGCTGGGTTTGGAAGCGAAAAAAATCATTGACGAAGGCGGCTTGGTGCGCGACGACATCATCATCGGCATGGTCAAAGAGCGCATCGCGCAAGACGACTGCAAAAACGGTTTCCTGTTCGACGGCTTCCCGCGCACGCTGGCACAAGCCGAAGCGATGGTTGAAGCGGGTGTGGATTTGGACGCGGTCGTTGAAATCGACGTACCCGACAGCGTGATTGTCGACCGCATGAGCGGCCGCCGCGTCCACTTGGCTTCCGGCCGTACCTACCACGTTACCTACAATCCGCCCAAAGTCGAAGGTAAAGACGACGTAACCGGCGAAGATTTGATTCAGCGCGACGACGACAAAGAAGAAACCGTCAAAAAACGCCTTGCCGTGTACCACGAGCAAACCGAAGTGCTGGTCGATTTTTACAGCAAGCTGGAAGGCGAACACGCGCCGAAATACATCAAGGTTGACGGCACTCAGCCGGTAGAAGCCGTGAAAGCCGAAATATTGGGCGCATTGGGCAAATAAATCGAAAAGGTCGTCTGAAAACAGGAAATCAGGTTTTCAGACGACCTGTTTTTGATAAACAGCGTGTTGCAACCGAAAAATAATCATTCGGCGTCATTCCCGCGCAGGCGGAAATCCATTTCTGAATTTGGGCAATCGCTGTTTAAATCTGATGAACTGAGTTTTATCAATGGATTCCCGCCTGCGCGGGAATGACGGCTGATGTACCGGTTCAAATTTATCCGAAACAGTTTGTCGGGGGCTTGAGTCCGCGTAGGTGGACATCAATGCCCGACCTACGGTTTGAATTTACGTTGTTACTGCGAAAAAGACGATAAAGGTCGTCTGAAAACCCAAAACGAAAACACCATGAATCCTTTAATCACCGACTTCCAAACTCCGCAACAACGCACCCCCGTCATCGTTGCCCTTGATTTTGCCAACGAAAAAGACACGCTCGGATTCGTCCGCAACCTTGATCCGACGTTGTGCCAAATCAAAATCGGCAAAGAACTGTTTACCGCCACGGGGCGCAGTTTGGCGGAAAGCCTGATTCATCAGGGCTTCAAACTCTTTCTTGATTTGAAATACCACGACATTCCCCACACCGTCGCGCAAGCCTGCAAAGTCGCCGCCGACATGGGCGTGTGGATGGTCGATATGCACGCATCGGGCGGCCGCCGCATGATGGAAGCCGCCGCCGAAGCCGTTGCCGGATACGGCACGAAGCCGCTCTTAATCGGCGTAACCGTGTTGACCAGCATGGAACAAAGCGATTTGGCGGAAATCGGTTTGAACATCGCCCCTGAAGAACAAGTCATCCGCTTGGCAAAACTGGCGCAAAGTTCGGGCTTGGACGGCGTGGTCTGCTCCGCCCAAGAAGCCGCGCCACTGCGCCGCGAATTGGGGCAGGATTTTGTCTTGGTAACGCCCGGCATCCGTTTGGACGTTGCCGGCAACAACGACGACCAACGCCGCATCATGACGCCCGCCGAAGCATTGGCAGCGGGTTCGACTTATCTGGTGATGGGCCGTCCGGTAACCAAAGCTGCTGATCCGGTAGCCGTATTGCGCGAAGTGAACCGCGTAGCGAACCTTGAAGCAAACTGATTTTCAGACGACCTTACAGGTTGAGGCCGTTTGAAAAAACACAACGGAGGCAATATGCCCACCAAGTTCCAACAAGAAACCCTCAAATCCCGTTTCGCACAAGCCAAAGTCCTTGTTGTCGGCGACGTGATGCTCGACCGCTATTGGTTTGGCGACGTGTCCCGTATTTCGCCCGAAGCGCCCGTGCCGGTGGCGAAAATCGGACGAATCGACCAACGGGCGGGCGGAGCGGCGAACGTCGCGCGCAACATCGCTTCGTTGGGCGGTAAAGCAGGGCTGTTGTCGGTAACCGGCGACGACGAAGCCGCCGACGCGCTCGATGCGCTGATGGCGCAAGACGGAGTTGCCTCCTATCTGATGCGCGACAAACAAATCGCCACTACCGTCAAACTGCGTGTCGTCGCCCGCAACCAGCAGCTTATCCGCCTTGATTTTGAAGAGCATCCCAACCGCGAAGTGTTGGAGCAAATCAAGCAGAAATACCGTGAAATATTGCCCGAATACGACGCAATCATTTTTTCAGACTATGGCAAAGGCGGCCTGTCGCACATCTCCGATATGATAGATTGGGCGAAACATGCTGGCAAAACCGTATTAATCGACCCCAAAGGCGACGATTATGAAAAATACGCCGGCGCCACGTTGATTACGCCCAACCGCGCCGAATTGAAAGAAGTGGTCGGCAGTTGGAAAAACGAAAGCGAGCTGACCGAAAAAGCGCAAAACCTGCGCCGCCACCTCGATCTGACCGCCGTTTTACTGACCCGAAGCGAAGAGGGCATGACCCTGTTCAGCGAAGGCGAACCCATTTACCAGCCCACCCGCGCCCAAGAAGTTTACGACGTATCCGGCGCAGGCGACACCGTCATTGCCGGAGTGGGCTTGGGGCTGGCGGCAGGCTACACCATGCCCGAAGCCATGCACCTCGCCAATACCGCCGCCGGTGTCGTCGTCGCCAAACTCGGCACGGCGGTTTGCTCGTTTGCAGAGTTGAACAAAGCATTGGAAGAGCAGTAATTTCTTTTTCAGACGACCCCGTCTTTCCAAGGTCGTCTGAAACGAGTGCAACGAGTTTCGCCAAAACCAAAAAACAAAGGAAACCCAATATGACCATCATCGTAACAGGCGCGGCCGGCTTTATCGGCAGCAACATCGTCAAAGCCCTCAACCAACGCGGCATTACCGACATCGTCGCCGTCGACAACCTGACCCGTGGCGAAAAATTCAAAAACCTTGCCGAGTGCGAAATCGCCCACTACCTCGACAAACACGAATTCATCCGTCAAGTGCGCGGCCATCTTCTGCCTTACGAAAACATCGAAGCCGTCTTCCACCAAGGCGCATGTTCCGACACCATGAACCACGACGGCCTCTACATGATGGACAACAACTACCAGTACACGCTCGACCTTTTGGACTGGTGTCAGGACGAACGCATCCCCTTCCTCTACGCCTCCAGCGCCGCCGTGTACGGCAAAGGCGAAATCTTCCGCGAAGAGCGCGAACTTGAAAAACCGCTCAATGTGTACGGCTACTCCAAATTCCTGTTCGACCAAGTATTGCGCCGCCGCATGAAAGAAGGCCTGACCGCCCAAGTCGTCGGCTTCCGCTACTTCAACGTTTACGGACAACACGAACAACACAAAGGCCGCATGGCATCCGTCGCCTTCCACCATTTCAACCAATACCGCGAACACGGTTACGTCAACCTGTTCGGTGCCAACGACGGCTACGGCAACGGCGAACAAACCCGCGACTTCGTCAGCGTCGAAGACGTCGCCAAAGTCAACCTCTACTTCTTCGACCACCCCAATCTCTCCGGCATCTACAACCTCGGCACCGGCCGCAGCCAACAATTCAACGAACTCGCCGCCGCTACCGTCAACGCCTGCCGCGCCGCCGAAGGCAAACCTGAACTGAGCTTAAAAGAGCTGATAGAAGAAGAACTTATCCGCTATATCCCCTTCCCCGACGCGCTCAAAGGCAAATACCAAAGCTTCACCCAGGCCGACATTACCAAACTGCGCGAAGCCGGATACAAGGAAGAATTTTTGGATGTCAAAGCAGGTGTCGGGCGCTACGTCAAATGGATGCTGGAAAATTTGGCTTAATTTGAAATGCCCATAACAAAGGTCGTCTGAAAATATCAGGCGATTTTGATTTGTTTAACTTTTATATAGATTTCGATTATGACCGAAATACAACAACGTGCCCAACTGCACCGCCAAATCTGGAAAATCGCCGATGAAGTACGCGGCGCGGTGGATGGCTGGGACTTTAAACAATACGTTCTCGGCACGCTTTTCTACCGCTTTATCAGCGAAAACTTCACCGACTATATGCAAGCCGGCGACAGCAGTATTGATTATGCCGCTATGTCAGACAGCATCATCACGCCTGAAATCAAAGACGATGCCGTCAAAGTCAAAGGCTATTTCATCTACCCCAGCCAGCTTTTTTGCAATATTGCCGCCGAAGCCCATCAAAACGAAGAGCTCAACACTAAGCTGAAAGAAATTTTTACCGCGATTGAAAGCTCCGCCTCCGGCTATCCGTCCGAACAAGACATCAAAGGCCTGTTTGACGACTTCGATACCACCAGCAGCCGGCTCGGCAGCACCGTTGCCGACAAAAACAAACGCCTAGCTGCCGTCCTCAAAGGCGTGGCGGAACTTGATTTCGGCAGTTTTGAAGACCACCACATCGACCTTTTTGGCGATGCCTACGAATACCTGATTTCCAACTACGCTGCCAACGCAGGCAAATCCGGCGGCGAATTTTTCACCCCGCAAAGCGTCTCCAAGCTGATTGCGCGGCTGGCGGTGCACGGGCAGGAGAAAGTCAACAAAATCTACGACCCCGCCTGCGGCTCGGGCAGCCTGCTCTTGCAGGCGAAAAAACAGTTTGACGAGCACATCATCGAAGAAGGCTTCTTCGGGCAGGAAATCAACCACACCACCTACAACCTCGCCCGCATGAACATGTTTCTGCACAACATCAATTACAACCAATTCCACATCGAATTGGGCGACACCCTGACCAACCCCAAGCTCAAAGACGGCAAACCCTTTGATGCCATCGTCTCCAATCCGCCTTATTCCATCAACTGGATAGGCAGCGACGACCCCACCTTAATCAACGACGACCGCTTTGCCCCCGCAGGCGTACTCGCCCCGAAATCCAAAGCCGATTTCGCCTTCATCCTGCACGCACTGAACTACCTTTCCGGCAGAGGCCGCGCCGCCATCGTCTCATTCCCTGGCATTTTCTATCGCGGCGGCGCAGAACAGAAAATCCGCCAATATCTGGTGGAGGGCAACTACGTGGAAACCGTGATTGCCCTTGCGCCCAATCTCTTTTACGGCACCAGCATCGCCGTCAATATCCTGGTTTTGTCCAAACACAAAGACAATACCGACATCCAATTTATCGACGCAAGCAGCTTCTTTAAAAAAGAAACCAACAACAACGTCTTAACTGAAGAACACATTGCCGAAATCGTCAAACTCTTCGCCGATAAGGCTGATGTGCCGCATATTGCCCAAAACGCAGCCCAGCAAACCGTCAAAGACAACGGCTACAACCTCGCCGTCAGCAGCTATGTCGAAGCCGAAGACACCCGTGAAATTATCGACATCAAACAGCTCAATGCCGAAATCAGCGAAACCGTCGCCAAAATCGAACGGCTGCGGCACGAAATTGACGAAGTGATTGCAGAGATTGAAGCATGAACATCATCCTATACACCGCCAACGACGGCACTGCCCAATTTGCCTTGCAGGAATTTGGCGGACAGCTTTGGCTGACGCAGGCGGACATGGCAGAACTGTACCAAACCACCAAACAAAATATCAGCAAACACATTAAAACCATTCTTGCAGAGCAAGAATTGGAAGAGGAGGCAACTGTCAACTTCCAGTTGACAGTTCAAAATGAAAACGGGCGCAAGGTAAACCGCAAAATCGCCCACTATTCCCTGCCCATGATTATTGCCGTCGGCTACCGCGTCCGTTCCGCGCGCGGCACCCAATTCCGCCAATGGGCAACCGAACGGCTGGACGAATATCTGACCAAAGGCTTTGCCATAGACGACGAACGCCTGAAAGGCACGGGCAGCGGCGACTATTGGAAAGAACTGCTCAACCGTATCCGCGACATCCGCAGCAGCGAAAAAGCCCTATACCGGCAAGTGCTTGATTTATACGCCACCAGCCAAGACTACAACCCCAAAAGCAGCGAAAGCCAAACCTTTTTTGCCGCCGTTCAAAACAAACTGCACTATGCCGCCAGCCGGCAAACCGCAGCCGAACTGATATACAGCCGTGCCGACAGCAGCAAAGACTTTATGGGGCTGACCACCTTTCAAGGCGCAATCCCCACCCTGAATGAAGCCAAAATCGCCAAAAACTACCTGACCGAAGACGAACTGTTCCGCCTGAACCGTCTGGTTTCCGCCTTCTTCGACCTGGCGGAAATCAAAGCGCAGGAGCAAAGCCCCATGTATATGCGCGACTGGATAGCCGAATTGGACAAATTTTCCGGGCTTTACGGCCAAGGCACATTACAGGGCGCAGGCAGCATCAGCCGCAAACAGGCACAGCAGAAAGCCGAACGCGAATACCGCGCCTATGAAGCGCGCATCCTGTCGCCGGTGGAGCAAGCCTATCTGGAAAGCGTTAAAGCATTGGAAAAAACAGCCGTGCAACAGCTTAAACAGAAAAAAGACCGCAAAAAATAACCGCATTCAGGCTACCTGAAAAAGCAGCCTGCACACCATTTCAGGCAGCCTGAAAGCAGGACGGGCTTCAGCCCGCCGAAACAACGGCAAACGGACATAGCGGGCCGAAGCCCAACACGCAACCGCCCCATATCCCGCCGCAGCGGGAAGGAAACGGAAAACAACCATGGATATTCAAAACAAAGCGAAAAAATTGATTGAGATGATTCAGACGGCACCGGTGGAGTGGAAGCTGCTGGGGGAGATTGTACCCATTTCAAGAGGTAAAAGATTGGTTCGCAACCAGCTAAAAGATAATGGTCAGTATCCTGTGTATCAAAATAGTTTGCAACCGTTAGGGTTTTACGACGACCAGAATTGCAGAGCATATATGACTTTTGTGATTGCAGCGGGAGCAGCAGGCGAAATCGGTTTTAGCGATATTGAATTCTGGGCAGCCGATGATTGTTATTACTTTGACTGCCCCCAAGAAATATTGCATGACAAATTCTTATATTATTTTCTTCTTTCAGAAAGACACCAATTAACAAGCCAAATTAGAAAAGCAAGCGTTCCAAGGCTTGGGCGGGTATCAATCGAAAAAATCAAAATCCCCGTCCCACCCCTGGAAACCCAACAAAAAATTGTAAAAATACTTGACAAATTCACCGAGCTGGAAGCTACGCTGGAAGCTACGCTGGAAGCAGAATTAGCCCTGCGCAAACGCCAATACCAGTATTACCGCGACTTTCTTTTAGATTTTGACAATCAAATCGGGGGGGGGGATAGCTGATGGCTATCAATGCCGTCTGAAAGATGTGGTTTGGAAGACGTTGGGGGAAGTGGGTAAATTTACATATGGATATATCGCAAAAGCCCAAGATGCAGGAACAGCTAGGTTTATACGAATTTCCGATATTAATGCTAACGGGAAATTGATACCAAATGGAGAAAAATATATAGATGTTTTGCCAGAATGTAAAAAATATCTCTTAAAGAAAAATGATTTACTCATGGCTAGAACAGGAGCAACATATGGAAAAACAATGATTTTTAGTGAAGATTATCCTGCGGTATATGCAGGTTTTTTGATCAAGTTAGATTTTGACAAAAATATTTTAATTCCTAAATATTATTGGCACTTTGCACAGGGAGAATTGTTTTGGCGACAAGCTAATAAATTAGTTTCAGGCGGAGGACAACCTCAACTTAATGCGAATGCATTAAAGATGATTAAAATCCCCATCCCCCCACTCCCCGAACAGGAAAAAATCGTCGCCATCCTAGACAAATTCGATACCCTGACCAACTCCATCAGCGAAGGCCTGCCGCACGAAATCGCCCTGCGCCGCAAACAATACGAATATTACCGCGAACAGCTGCTTGCCTTCCCCAAGGCTGCCTGAAAAAGCAGCCTGCACATTTTCAGGTAGCCTAATCCGAACATCAAACCGTTTAAAACCCGATACCGCAAAGGACGACCCGTGAACCTCGAAACCAAACCCATCGCCGAAACGCCGAATTTCATCGTGCTCGACCAATATGAAAAAATCGAACAGTCGGGCAGCTACCAATCGGAAAACCAGTTGGAAGCGGAGTTAATCACCGATTTGCAGAATCAGGGTTATGAATACCGCAAGGATTTGAACAGCCAAAGCAGGCTGCTGGAAAACCTGCGCGCGCAGTTGCAGCGGCTGAACGATGTGGCGTTTTCAGACGACGAATGGGCGCGTTTTTTGACGGAATATCTGGACAGGCCGTCTGAAAACATTACCGATAAAACCCGCAAAACCCACGACGACCATATTTACGATTTCGCTTTTGATGATGGCCGTCTGAAAAACATTTATCTGCTGGACAAGAAAAACCTTGCCCGCAACCATGTGCAGGTTATCAACCAGTTTGAGCAGACGGGCACGCATGCAAACCGCTATGATGTTACCGTGTTGGTAAACGGTCTGCCGTTGGTGCAGATTGAATTGAAAAAGCGCGGTGTAGCGGTGCGTGAAGCATTCAATCAGGTGCACCGTTACAGCAAAGAGAGCTTCAACAGCGAAAATTCGCTGTTCAAATTCCTGCAAATCTTCGTGATTTCTAACGGCACGGACACGCGCTATTTCGCCAACACCACCAAGCGCGACAAAAACAGCTTCGATTTCACGATGAATTGGGCGCGGTCGGACAATTATCCGATTAAAGATTTGAAAGACTTTACCGCCACGTTCCTGCAGAAAAGCGTATTGCTGAGCGTTTTGCTGCATTACAGCGTGTTTGATACGAATGATACGCTGCTGATTATGCGTCCGTATCAGATTGCCGCCGCCGAACGCATTTTGTGGAAAATCAACAGCTCGGCGCAGGCGAAGAATTGGAACAAGCCGGAAAGCGGCGGCTATGTTTGGCATACCACGGGCAGCGGCAAAACGCTGACCAGCTTTAAAGCGGCGCGTCTGGCGACGGAATCGGCGTTTATCGACAAGGTTTTCTTCGTGGTGGATAGGAAGGATTTGGACTATCAGACGATGAAGGAATACCAACGTTTTTCGCCCGACAGCGTGAACGGTTCGGAAAGCACGGCGGGCTTGAAACGAAATTTGGAAAAAGACGACAACAAAATCATCGTTACCACCATCCAAAAGCTGAACAACCTGATGAAGAGTGAAGATAATCTGCCGGTTTATCACCAGCAGGTTGTATTTATTTTCGATGAATGCCACCGCTCGCAATTCGGTGAAGCGCAAAAAAACCTGAAAAAGAAATTTAAAAAATTCTGTCAGTTCGGCTTTACCGGTACGCCGATTTTTCCCGAAAACGCTTTGGGCGCGGAAACCACGGCGGGCGTGTTCGGGCGGGAGCTGCATTCTTATGTGATTACCGATGCCATCCGCGATGAAAAAGTATTGAAATTCAAAGTGGATTACAACGATGTGCGCCCGCAGTTCAAAGCCGTGGAAGCGGAACAGGACGAGAAGAAACTGAGTGCCGCCGAAAACCGCCAAGCCCTGCTTCACCCCGAACGCATCCGCGAAATCACGCAATATATCCTGAACCAGTTCAGGCAGAAAACTCACCGGCTGAATGCGGGCGGCAAAGGCTTTAACGCCATGTTTGCCGTCAGCAGCGTGGATGCGGCGAAGTGCTATTACGAAGCGTTCAAAACACAACAGGCAGGCAGCCTGCACCCGCTGAAAGTGGCCACTATTTTTTCCTTTGCAGCCAACGAAGAGCAAAACGCCGTCGGTGAAATTGTCGATGAGACCTTTGAACCGGAAGCGATGGACAGCAGCGCGAAAGAATTTTTGCAGGCTGCCATCAATGATTACAACGCCTGTTTCAAAACCAATTTCGGCACGGATAGCAAAGCCTTTCAGAACTACTACCGCGATTTGGCAAAACGGGTGAAAAACCAGGAAGTGGATTTGCTGATTGTGGTCGGCATGTTTTTGACGGGTTTTGACGCGCCGACGCTGAACACGCTGTTCGTCGATAAAAACCTGCGCTATCACGGCCTGATGCAGGCGTTTTCTCGCACCAACCGCATTTATGATGCCACCAAAACCTTCGGCAACATTGTCTGCTTCCGCAATTTGGAGCAGGCAACCATTGATGCGATTACCCTGTTTGGCGACAAAAACACCAAAAATGTGGTGCTGGAAAAAAGTTACGAAGAATACATGAACGGCTATACCGACAGCCTGACCGGCGAAGCGCGGCGCGGTTATTTGGATGTGGCAAAAGAATTGCGCCAACGTTTCCCCGATCCCGACAAAATCGAAACGGAAAAAGACAAAAAAGATTTTGCCAAGCTCTTCGGCGAATACCTGCGGGCGGAAAACGTATTGCAGAACTACGATGAATTTGCCGCATTGCGCGAGTTGCAGAATGTGGATGCGGCGGACGAAGATGCTATGAAGGCGTTTCAGGAAAAATACTACCTGAGCGATGAAGATGTGCAGAAAATGCGGAAAGTGCCGATGCCCTCTGAAAGGGCAGTGCAGGATTATCGCTCTGTCTACAATGACATCCGCGACTGGCTGCGCCGCCAAAAAGCAGGCGAACAGAAAGAACAGTCAAAAATTGATTGGGACGATGTGGTTTTTGAGGTGGATTTGCTCAAATCACAGGAAATCAATCTGGATTACATCTTGCAACTGGTTTTCGAGCATCACAAAAAAATCAAAGGCAAAGCGGAGCTGGTGGAAGAAATCCGCCGCATCATCCGCGCAAGTATCGGCCACCGCGCCAAAGAGAGCCTGATTGTGGATTTCATCAACGATACGGATTTGGACAAAGTACCCGACGTTCCCACCATACTGGAAACCTTCTACACCTATGCGCAAGAGGTGATGAGGAGTGAAGCAGCAGAGCTGATTGCCGCCGAAGGTTTGAACGAAACCGCCGCTAAACGTTATTTGACCGGCTCGCTCAAACGCGGCTATGCCAGCGAAAACGGCACGGAACTGACCGAAGCCCTGCCGAAAATGAGTCCGCTCAACCCGCAATATCTGACGAAGAAACAAAGTGTTTTTCAGAAAATTGCGGCGTTTGTGGAGAAGTTTAAGGGGGTGGGAGGAAATCTCTAAATCAAAAAGGTCGTCTGAAAACTGAACTGGCCCCCAAATCTTGGACACTCATAAAAGCCTATTCAGGCGCTCTGTGCAAGCTGGGTTCTGTATGCGACAGGACTCAGCTTTTTCAATTTCAAACTGCAACGCTCCCGGTTGTAGTAATCCATATAGTCATCTATCTGTTTCATCAATTCATCCACCGTCAATTCTCCTGCGTTATAGAAACACTCCGTCTTCAACACCGCAAAGAAGCTTTCCATCGGCGCATTGTCCCAACAGTTCGCCTTTCGCGACATGCTTTGAACCATGGAATGTTTTGCAATCAATTTCCTATATTCCGCCGTACGGTACAGCACACCTTGGTCGGAATGCAGCATTGTTCCCTTATCAGTCAGACGGGGTGCGGTTTTTTCGAGCATTTCCTTCACCATTTCACTGTTAGCATTACGGCTCATGGCGTAGGCGACGATTTCTCGGTTGAACAAGTCCAATATCGGCGAGAGGTACAGTTTGCCGTCCTTTCCTTTGAGTTCGGTCACGTCTGTCAGCCATTTTTCGTTGGGCTTTTTGGCTGTGAACCGACGTTTGAGGAGGTGTTCCGATATTTCGCCCATGGCGGGATGGCGGTAGGCTTTTTTCGCCCGTATGAGGGCTTTCAGTCCTAGCTGCCTCATCAGCCGCACTGCTTTTTTGCGGTTCCAACCCAATGCTGCGGCAATGCGCCTTTGTCCGTAGCGTCCTTTATGCTGTTCGTAGATTTCGGCGATAAGGGCTTTGTCGGCTGCGTCGGGGTCGGGCCGGTCTTGACGGTGGTAGTAAAAGCTGCTTTTGGGCAGGTTTGCGATGTGCAGCAGGTATTTGAGCGGGTGTTGCGCCCTCAGTGTTTGGACGGTTTGGCTTTGTCCTTTTCGGTCCGCTTTTGGCTGAGGGCTTTTAACTCCTTTAGGTAGGCGACCTCTGCGCGCATATAGCACAACTCTTCGATAAGCTCTGCCTGTGTTTTTTCTTGGTCGGGTTTATCTGCGATGAAGGGGTTTTTGCGGTGTTGGGGCATGGTTTTGGATTGGGGATGTTCGAGTGCGCCGATACCGCCTTCTTGATAGGCGCGTATCCATCGTCTCAGGTGGGTTCGGGAAATGCCGTAGTGGTCTGCAGTACGCTGTTGGCTGCGTATATGCAGATAGTGGAGTACGGCTTGGTATTTGAAGTGTAATGTATAGTCAATTAAAAATAAAATAGTACAATACTCAACTTTGAAGGTTTAACCATGGCATACTCTGCGGACTTAAGAAACAAAGCTTTAAACTATTACGAACAATGCAAAAACATCAGCCAAACCGCAGCAACATTTAACTTGTCAAGAAACACGCTTTACCTGTGGATTCGCCTTAAAAAACAAACAGGCAGCCTAAAACATCAAGTTACCGGTCTAAATGCCGTCAAATTGGATAGGCAAAAACTGGCTCAATATGTTGGGCAACACCCGGATGCCTATCTGCATGAAATCGCCAAACATTTTGATTGTACGCCAGCCGCCGTTTGCTATGCACTCAAACAGATGGGAATGACGCGCAAAAAAAGACCACCACTTACAAAGAACAAGATCCGGCCAAAGTAACGCATTATTTGACACAGCTGGCCGAATTTTCCGACTACCAACGTGTTTATTTGGATGAAACAGGATTTGACCGCTACCTGTTCCGTCCCTATGCCCGCAGCCAGAAAGGGCAAATAGTGAAAGCGCAGATAAGTGGAAAAAGATACCGACGCTTATCTCTGGTGTCCGCACAAGTCGGCAACCGGCTGATTGCTCCGATGGTTTATCAAAATACGATGACCGGAGTCTTTTTTGAAGCGTGGTTTCAGCAATGCCTACTGCCCGCATTGACTCAAAAATCGGTGATTATTTTAGATAATGCACGATTTCACCGTATGGGTGTTTTACGGGAAATGGCGGAAAAATGGGGACATAAGGTATTGCCTCTTGCACCTTATTCACCTGAGCTCAACCCGATTGAGAAGGTGTGGGCAAATATTAAGCGGTATCTGCGAACCGTATTGTCTGATTACGCCCGATTTGACGATGCGCTACTGTCCTATTTTGATTTTAATTAACTATATATTTGCTCATAAAAAAACTGCACCTTGTGAGTTGGAGGGGATGTCCAACTTTTGGGGTGCAGTTCAAACTCGGATTTAAAGTTTTCAGACGACCTTTTATTGAATTGCCACTTTATTCAGCGATACAGGGAAACGATGGTTTCAGCGGCTTTGACGCAGCTGTCGACATCGGCGACCAAGGCGATGCGGACGTAGCCTTCACCGGGGTTGCCCCATTCGGTATCGCGGGCGAGGAAGCGGCCGGGGAGGACTTGGATGGCGGCTTTTTGCCAGAGGTTTTTGGCAAATGCCAAATCGTCGCCATCGGGGACTTTCAGCCAGATGTAGAATGATGCGTCGGGCAGTTTGACATCGAATGCCTGCTGCAAAATGGGGATGACGCGATCGAATTTTTCCTGGTATAGGCGGCGGTTGGCAATGACGTGTTCTTCGTCGTTCCACGCGGCGATGCTGGCGCGTTGGACGGGGATGCTCATCGCGCTGCCGTGGTAGGTGCGGTAGAGCAGGAAGTTTTTAAGCAATTCGGCATCGCCTGCGACAAAGCCGGAGCGCAGTCCGGGAACGTTGGAACGTTTGGAGAGGCTGGTGAACATAACGATATTGCGGTTGCCGCGTCCTAATTGCGCTGCCGCCTGTAAGCCGCCTATGGGTTTGTTGCCGTCGAAATAGATTTCGGAATAACATTCGTCGGAAGCGATGATGAAACCGTATTTGTCTTGCAGATCAAAGATTTCTTGCCAGTCTTCCAGTTGCAGGACGCTGCCGCTGGGGTTGTTGGGCGAACAGACGAACATGACTTTGGTGCGTTGCCATACGTCTCCGGTGATGCTTTTCCAATCGGGCTTGAAGGACGGGGCAGGGCAGTTGGCAAAACGGATTTCGCCGCCGCCGAGGATGGCTGCGCCTTCGTAGATTTGGTAGAACGGGTTGGGGCTGAGGATGACGGGTTTGAGGTCGTCTGAAGCGGGGTTTAAGACGGTTTGAACGAAGGAAAACAAGGCTTCGCGGCTGCCGAGTACGGGCAGGACTTCTGTATCGGGGTTGACGGTCAGTCCGTCGTAACGGCGGCGCAGCCAGTCGGCACAGGCCTGACGCAGCTCGGGCAGACCTGCTGTCAGGGGGTATTTTTCCAGTTCGTGCAGCGAGGCGGTCAGCGCATTGGTGATGACTTCGGGGGTAGGGTGTTTCGGTTCGCCGATGTGAAGGTGGACGGGGGTGACACCTTCGGGAGGATTAACGCCCTGCATGGCTTCGCGCAGGCGGGCAAACGGATAGGGTTGGAGCTGGTCGAGTAGTGGGTTCATGGGTGTTCCAAATGTCTATCGAGACGGTCATCTTAGCATTTTTTATGCGGATTTTGTTGACAATGTGTGCAGGAAAAGGGAGGCAGCGTTGGGAAAAGGTCGTCTGAAAATCGGTTTCAGACGACCTTTTTAAGCATCATGCGATTTGCAGGCAAGATATAGTGGATTAACTTTAAACCAGTATGGCGTTGCCTCGCCTTGTCCTGGTTTAAAGTTAATCCACTAAAAAAGGGCATATTGAAATATGCCCTTTTTTAGCGTTCATCTGCGGATATGAATTATTTAGCTGCTGCGGGAAGAGCGCCGTTGAGCAGATATTGGATGGTTTCTTGCACCGTGCGGATGGCGTTGCCAAACGGTAGCGGGTCTTTACCTCGGAAAAACAAGCCCTTATCGACTTCGCCACGGAAAGCGGCAGAGAGTTGGATATCAATGCAGAATTGTCCGGCTTTTGCCAAACCGTCGCGCAGGCCGCAGCTGGTCAGACAGTTCAAGCCTTGCGTACAGCGGCGCGGGTCGGCTTTGGCATTGGCTTGCAGCTTGGATTCGCGCTTGATGTAGCTGTCTAGGAATTTGGTGCGCACACCGCGTGCGGGCAGTCCGGCGACGGACATAAATTCGACAACATGCTCGGTTTCTGCGCCTGCCAGCGTTTTTTTGAAGTTGATGTGGGCATCGCCTTCTTCGGTAACCGCAAACGCCGTGCCGATTTGGACGGCGGATGCGCCCCAGTTTTTCAGCGCGGTTTTGACTTTTTCAAAGTTCGCCATGCCACCGGCGAGGATGAGCGGGATTTTTTCACTTTCAAGACCTAAGTTCTTGAATAC
The DNA here is from genome assembly GCA_003028315.1 of Neisseria mucosa. Classification (NCBI taxonomy): domain Bacteria; kingdom Pseudomonadati; phylum Pseudomonadota; class Betaproteobacteria; order Neisseriales; family Neisseriaceae; genus Neisseria; species Neisseria mucosa. Next base: position 499,860 of record CP028150.1, read on the forward strand.
TTCGAAAGTTTCTTCGATGACGCGTTTGAATTCAAACTTGGCATCGTTCACACCTGCCACGCTTGCCGCGCCCAAGTGTCCGGCAGCGTGTGCGGGATGTTCGATAACGATGGCGTCGGGCAAAACACCTTTTTTCATCCAGCGTTTCAATACGATGCCGATACCGCGCGATTCGGACAAAATCGGGAACAGGGCGACATCTTTGTGATAACCCTCGGTCATTTCGGGCAAATCCAGCGGCAATCCCGCGCCCATCACAATCGCGTCCGCACCCGATTCGCAGGCTTGGCGGACATAGGCGGCGTGGTCTTTGACGGCCTTCATGACGTTGACGGCAATCATGCCTTTGCCGTTTGCGTCGGCTTTGGCTTTTTGGATTTCACGGTCAAGCGCGGTACAGTTGAGTCGGGTGTATTTTTCTTCACTCGGGTTGATTTTGGATTCGGCGAGCAGGTCGTCATGCAGGTGGCGCAAATCGACGCTGGCAATCGTGCCGACACCGTTTTCGCGGGCGACCGCGCTGGAGAGTTTCGATGCGGAAACGCCCACGCCCATCCCGCCTTGGACGACGGGAATCAATGATTTGCCTCGGATGTGCAATGGGTCGAAGTTGTTTTGCATGTATGGGTTCCTTGATGGTTGCGGGTGGTGTTTTTAATAGACGGTATCTGTATCGAGGTTGCTTTTATCGGCTAAATGACGCCTGTTTTAAGATTTTAGGAATTATACTCTAATCAAATAGGAAATTAGAGTTTTAATACAGTTTCTTTGTTAAAATAATCTTAATATATTGTTAATTAAGAAATTATTGTTTTGAGTGTTGGCGGTGTGCTGCGGCATTTTTGGGACGAATGTGTCGCTTAAAAATCGAAAAGGTCGTCTGAAAACCTGATTGGGCGTTTTCAGACGACCTTTGCTTTGCCGGTAACGGTTCGGGCTGCTTACGGACGGTTGGCTGCGATATGGTAGCGCGTTTCAAATGCGGCTTCTTCTCCCGCGTCCAGCTTGATTAACCCTAAGCCGTTGTTGAAACAGTCGGGTGCGCCGCTGAGGTTTTCGATGGCGATGGTGTCGCGGGTCGATGGGGTGAAGATTTGCAGGTAGGGATAGGATGCGTCGGGGTAAATGCTCAGGGTCAGTCCTTTGCCTGAAAGCGTGCAGGCGGCGGGCTTTTGGCGTGCCAAGACAAAGCTGTTGTCCAATTCGATGCCTGCCAAGCTTGAGGTCGTCTGAAAACGGGTGTCGTCGATCATGCTGCCGTCGGGAACCAAATCGGCATCGAAGCCCAAGCGTTTGCTGCTGTCGATTTCCAGCGACCAATCGTCGGTTTTGCCGCCGAGTGTGAAATAGGGGTGCCAGCCGTCTGCGAGCGGCATGGCGGTCGTGCCTTGGTTGCGGACGGTAGAGCGGATGCTTAAGCCGTCTGCGCTGAGGAGGTAGCGGACGGTCAGGCTGAAGGGGAAGGGATAGCCGCTGTCGTCTTGTGCGTAATCTGCGCGGATTTCGACTTCGGCGGATTGGCCGTCGGCATGGCTGTTGACGAGGGTAAACTCGCGGTCATACATCAAACCGTGTGCCGCGTGTTCGGCGAGTTTGAATTTGCCGCACTGATACGCTTTGCCGTCAAAGTTGTATTTGCCGTGGCGCAGGCGGCAGGCGTACGGGCTGAGCTTGCCGCTGCGGAACCATTCGGTCAGGCTCTCGCGGGCGTGTTGCGGGGTGTCGTAGGCTTTGATGATGTTGAACCATGTGCCGTCGGGGCGGCGGATTTCGTAGCGGTTGAGCAGCCCGCCGTAGAGATAAATTTCCGCACGCAAATCGGCTGAGGCGAGCAGCAGGCGGTCGTTGTCGGTTTTGAGTGTGAACATGAAGCGGCTCCTGATGGTGGTTGAGGCAGGGTGTATAAAAGGTCGTCTGAAAAGTTTTCAGACGACCTTTGCGGTCAGGATTTCTTCCGGCGGCGTTCGCCCGGCAGCAGCATGTCCGCCCATTTGATGATGTTGGCGACTTCGGCGGGGTTGAGTTCGTAGAACTGTCCGCGTTTGAGGCGGTTGGGCAGGCCGATGGGGCCGAAGCCGACACGCACGAGGCGGCTGACGGTGAGACCTTGGCTTTCGAATATGCGGCGTACTTCGCGGTTGCGGCCTTCTTTAATTACAACGTTGTACCATTTGTTTGCGCCTTCGCCGCCTTGTTCGTAGATGCGTTCGACTTTTGCCAAGCCGTCTTCGAGCATCACGCCTTCTTCGGTGAGACTGCGCATTTGTTCGGTGGTCAGCCCGCCCAGTACGCGCACGGCGTATTCGCGTTCAACTTCGAAGCTGGGGTGGGCGAAACGTTGGACGAGTTCGCCGGAGGTGGTCAGGATGAGCAGGCCGCTGGTGTTGATGTCCAAGCGTCCGATGGCGACCCAGCGGCTGCTGGCGGCCTGCGGCAGGCGGTCGAAGATGCTGACGCGGCCTTGTGGGTCGTCGCGGGAGACGATTTCGCCTTCTTGTTTGTAATACAGGATGATGCGCGGCAGGCGGTCTGCCCATTTGAGTTTGATGATGCTGCCTTTGACGGTAACGTGGTCGTCGGGGGTGACTTTGTCGCCCAGTTGCGCGGTTTTGCCGTTGACCGTTACCCAGCCGTTGTTAATCCATTCTTCCATTTCGCGGCGTGAACCGACGCCGGACGCGGCAAGCACTTTTTGCAGGCGTTCGGGTTCCATGCGCGACAGGTCGCTGCGGCGCTCTTTCAAATCGCGCGCGCGTTCCATGATTTTTTGGTTGGGGTTGCGCACGACGAGTTTTCTGGCTTTGGCGGCGCGCTGTTTGGGGGCGTTTTGCGGCTTGAGGTCGTCTGAAACTTTTTGTCCGTAAGGTTTGGAAGCGGTTTTGCGCGTTTCGTCTTTGGGACGGGCTTTGCTTTTGAAAGGTTTGGCGGTTTTCTTGGCAGACGGGGCTGCGCCGTCGCGCCATTGGCGTTTGCTGGTGGGTTGCTTGGACATGGGATTCTCCTAACGCGTTTGATGGCAGCGGGTTGAATTTGAGCAAGTCAAATTCAACCCGCTGTGGAAAACGGTTCTTCTGCGGCGGTGGCGGCAGGATAAGTTACGGATAAAAGGTCGCCTGAAACGAATGAAACGAGTTTTGCTAAAACGTTTTTATATTTCAGACGACCTTTTGCTGGAGTCGGAATTTTACCCTATCGGCTTGAAGCTGTGGAAAGTTTAAGGCGACAGCCGCTCGCGTATCCAGTTGCCGTCAACCAAACGGTATTGGATGCGGTCGTGCAGGCGGCTGGGGCGGCCCTGCCAGAATTCGATGCGGTCGGGAATGACGAGATAGCCGCCCCAATGCGGTGGGCGCGGGACGTGCAGCGGGTGTTTCGCGCCTACGGCAGCGGCTTTGGCAACCAACATCGCTTTGCTCGACAACACTTCGCTTTGCGCGCTTGCCCATGCACCGATACGGCTGGTGTAGGGGCGGCTGTCGAAATATTCGTCCGAAGCGGCGGCATCCAGTTTTTCGATGCGTCCTTCAACGCGCACCTGCCGCTCCAGCTCCGGCCAGAAAAACGTCATGGCGGCAAACGGATGCGCGTCAAACGAGCGTCCTTTGCGGCTTAAGTAATTGCTGAAAAACACAAATCCCTGCGGATTGACTTCTTTCAGCAGCACCATGCGGCTGTTCGGCCTGCCGTCTTCGCCCACCGAGGCGACGTTGACGGCGGTCGGCTCGTTGACTTGCGAATGAATCGCCTCGTTCAGCCATTGCTCGAACTGGACAATCGGGTCAGCATAGCATTCCGATTCCGACAGTTCGCGCTTGCTGTAATCTTCGCGGATATTGTGCAAATCCATGATGTCCTCCGATACTCAAGTTTGTTTGAATGAATCATACCCCGTTTTTTCAGACGACTCCAACGATAGGGAGGGGGAATATGTGTATAATCCGCGTCAAATCAAATGAAACGGAAAAAATCATGCAAACCGAAGTCGAACTGAAAATCCTCAATCCGAAAATGGCGGACAAACTGCCCGCCTACGCCACGCCGGGTTCCGCCGGACTGGACTTGCGCGCCTGTCTGGACGAAGCCGTTACCCTGCAACCGGGCGGTACTTATCTCGTTCCGACCGGTCTGGCGGTTCACCTTGCCAATCCCGACTACGCCGCCGTTTTGCTGCCGCGTTCCGGCCTGGGACACAAACACGGCATCGTCTTGGGCAACTTGGTCGGACTGATCGACTCGGACTATCAGGGCGAACTCAAAGTCTCCGTGTGGAACAGGGGCAAAGAAGCGTTTACCATCGAGCCGATGGAACGCATCGCGCAAATGGTCATCGTCCCCGTCGTCCAAGCCTCGTTTAAAGTCGTGGACGAATTTGCCGCCAGCGAACGCGGCGAAGGCGGCTTCGGCAGCACGGGCAAAGCCTAAACCGTCTGTTCACATACAAAGGTCGTCTGAAAACTTGCAATGCCGGTTTTCAGACGACCTTTTGCCGTATTTGTATTGCAGGCTGAAATTGATAGAACATACAGTATTGGTTACAATTTCGTTTCTTAAATTTTTTTAACGTTTGACAACGGATAGAAAGACTGCGATGGCTGAAACAATGAAAAAACAGGCGGATTCGCCTGATTTGGTGTACGGTTTGGAGGATAAACCGCCATTCGGAAATGCCTTATTAAGCGCGATAACGCATCTTCTGGCGATTTTTGTGCCGATGATTACGCCCGCGCTGATTGTGGGCGGCGCGCTGGAATTGCCGGTGGAGATGACGGCGTATCTCGTGTCGATGGCGATGGTGGCGTCGGGTGTCGGCACTTATTTGCAGGTCAACCGCTTCGGACCGGTCGGTTCGGGGATGCTGTCTATCCAGTCGGTGAATTTCTCGTTCGTTACCGTCATGATTGCGCTCGGCGCGGGGATGAAAGAGGGCGGTTTGACTAAGGATGCGATGATTTCGACGCTGTTGGGCGTATCGTTTGTCGGCGCGTTTTTGGTGTGCTTCTCGGCATGGCTTCTGCCGTATTTGAAGAAAGTGATTACGCCGACAGTCAGCGGCGTAGTCGTGATGCTGATTGGCTTGAGTTTGGTACACGTCGGCATTACTGATTTCGGCGGTGGCTTCGGCGCGAAGACGAGCGACACGTTCGGCTCGATGGAAAACTTGGGACTGGCGTCGCTGGTGTTGCTGATTGTGTTGATATTCAACTGCATGAAAAATCCGCTGCTGCGTATGAGCGGCATCGCAGTCGGGCTGATTGTCGGCTACATTGTCGCGCTGTTTTTGGGCAAGGTAGACTTTTCCGCGCTGCAAAACCTGCCGCTGGTTACGCTGCCCGTACCGTTTAAATATGGCTTTGCTTTCGACTGGCACGCATTTATTGTGGCGGGCGCGATTTTCCTGTTGAGCGTATTTGAAGCGGTCGGCGATTTGACTGCGACGGCAATGGTGTCCGACCAGCCGATTGAAGGCGAGGAATACACCAAACGCCTGCGCGGCGGCGTGTTGGCGGACGGCTTGGTATCGGTGATTGCGACGGCTTTGGGTTCGCTGCCGCTGACCACCTTCGCGCAAAACAACGGCGTGATTCAGATGACCGGCGTGGCTTCGCGCCATGTGGGCAAATATATTGCCGTGATTTTGGTGTTGCTGGGTTTGTTCCCCGTCGTCGGACGCGCGTTTACGACGATTCCGAGTCCGGTTCTCGGCGGCGCGATGGTTTTGATGTTCGGCTTGATTGCGATTGCGGGCGTGCGGATTTTGGTCAGCCACGGCATCCGCAGGCGCGAAGCGGTAATTGCGGCGACTTCGGTCGGTCTGGGCTTGGGCGTGGCGTTTGAGCCGGAAGTGTTTAAGAACCTGCCCGTCTTGTTCCAAAACTCCATTTCCGCCGGCGGCATCACGGCAGTTATCCTGAACCTGCTTTTGCCGGAAGATAAAACCGATAAGGTCGTCAAAATCGATACCGAGGGGCTGGAGCATTAAGCTTCAAGCGTAAACAAAAAGGTCGTCTGAAATTTGATTTTCAGACGACCTTTTTGATAATCCTATTACATAAATATGACATTCGTGGAATAATCCGAAAACTTTAAAAAGCAGGCAACAATATGATTAAAAATAAGAAAATAATTTTTACGATTTTAATTTTAGTTATCTCTTTCTCAATTTATTTTTTCAGCAATTACCGTATCTTCTTCTCCCCTTTTGAAATCCTCAGCAACAAAACCATAGAACAGAATCTGCAAGGGATTTGCGTGGATGAGGGAAGGAAATTGAGCAAGGAAGAGTTGCTGAGACGGGCTTTGGTCAGCTATTTCGCACATGAGTCGTCGGGGCAGTATTTCGATGACCCATCTGACTACGCCTGGAAGGACAGATGCCCCACGGAGAAATCGTGTCAGTTGTATATGATGCCGGCCATCGAGATGGGGGATTATATCTTTGACAAAGAAAAAAGAATCTCGCTATTAAAGGCAAGGAATAACGGAGTTACATTCAGCAGGGCGGATCATTTTTTTCCAAAAAATGTCCGCTACCAATCGCACAAGCTGCCCTTCGGGTTTTATGCCTCAAACAGGTTCAGTTCTTTTTACCCTTATGACTGCTGCGGTATCAAGGAAAAGTCAGAGTTGTTGAAATCTGATTATCCGTTCAATGGTACACCCGAATTATTGGAACAAAGAGGGCTGGGAAATTATTTTTTGGATTTAAAAATAGTAAGCGAAGGAATGAATGTTTATTATCATAGATATATTGTTAATAATTGTGGACAATATATTCCTGATAAATATTCTTCCGTGCAAGGAAATTATACTAAATATATGACAACTTCCTATGGATTTTATCTGCCGCAAGATTTTATTCAAATTGTTTCCGAAATTCCTATTGGCTGTTGGAAATGGAATTATGGTAAACCTGATAATTCTACCATAAATTCTCTAACAAAATCATTTGATTATATGTTTCATTACCAAACTCTTTGGGATGGTAATGATTTTTACAGTTGCCTAAGAACCCTTAAATTACGCGAGGAAATACAATAATGTCTCAAACTAAAAAATTTGTTTTGGATTTGTCATGTTAAAAAATAAAATCATTATATATTCATTTTCTGTATTAGTATTTACGCTAATATTTTTTCTTTTGTTTAGATTGAAATATTATTTTGTTTTAGATGATTATTATAACAGATATAACTCTGATATTAGTTACATAAATTCAGAAGAAGTAAGCCGTTTATATGAGAAAAAACAATACGATTACTCTTGTGGTTTGATTACTATATATACTACATATTCTAGCGATAATAGCGCACATAATCTATGCTTAAACTCTAAGGTTAAATTTTCATCTAATACTATTGAAAAAAAACTATCGAATTGTGAGATAGTTACTGATAATTTTATGGGAAAAGAATATTTATTTTATAGAACTAAGTATACATTTAAAAATGATATTGATAGCATTTGGGGAACTTTAAATATTAATTACTTCTCTGCTGGAAATGATGCAAAGAATGATGCAAATTTTTCATATTATTCATTAATACATAATATGAATACAACATCGGCAGATGGAGGAGGAGAATTCTTATTGAAAGATATTAATATTAAACAGAAAACTAGAATTTGGAAGTCTGTTAATATTTATGGGGTGGAAGGTAAATACACTAAAGATGATTTTTCAAATTGCTCTAGTGTTATATCTTCTGATAAATTATTTGTTAATTAATAAGCAAGCATAGCCTGTATAGAGTCTCTGTTTCACTAGATAGGATGTATGCGAAACTGACGCACGCGGTTGTTTGGATTTGATATTGAAAGGTCGTCTGAAAATTTCAGACGACCTTTTCAGTAATCTTATTGCATAAACATGACATTCGTAGAATAATCCGCAAACTTTAAAAATCAGGTAACTATATGATTAAAAATAATAAAATAATTTTAGCGATTTTAACTTCAGTTATCTTGTTCTCAATTTATTTTTTCAACAATTACTGTATCTTCTTTTCCCCTTTTGAAATCCTCAGCAACAAAACCATAGAACAGAACCTGCAAGGGATTTGCGTGGATGAGGGCAGAAAGTTGAGTAAGGAAGAGTTGCTGAGACGGGCTTTGGTCAGCTATTTCGCGCATGAGTCGTCGGGGCAGTACTTTGAAGATACGTCTGATGGTGCATGGAAGGACAGATGCCCCACGGAGAAATCGTGTCAGTTGTATATGATGCCCGCTATCGAGATGGGGGATTATATCTTTGACAAGGAAAAAAGAATCTCGCTATTAAAGGCAAGGAATAATGGAGTTACATTCAGCAGGGCGGATCAGTTTTTCCCAAAAAATGTCCGCTACCAATCGCACAATCTGCCCTTCGGGTTTTATGCCTCAAACAGGTTCAGTTCTTTTTACCCTTATGACTGCTGCGGTATCAAGGAAAAGTCAGAGTTGTTGAAATCTGATTATCCGTTCAATGGCACACCCGATTTATTGGAACAAAGAGGGTTAGGAAATTATTTTTTGGATTTAAAAATAATTAATTTAAATTTAACAGATAAAATGGAAGTATATTATATGAGATATATCATAAATAATTGTGGATTATATCTTCCTGAAAAATATTCTTCTGTAAAAGGCGATTATACAAAGCATATGACTACAGATTATGGTTTTCATATTAATGAAAATTGGATTCAGGTGGTTACAGAAATTCCTGTTGGCTGTAGAAAATGGAGTAATGGAAAACCTGATGATTCTGTAACGCGTTTACTTTTTAAAAGATTGGATTATATTTTCAACTACCAAACCATTTGGAATGGTAATGATTTTTACAGTTGTCCTAAGGACTCTTAAATTACACGAGAAAATGCAATAATGTCTCAAACTAAAAAATTTGTTTTGGATTTGTCTGGAAATTATACAAGCGAAGTATTGTATGAGATGTATTCATTTGGTTGTTTAGGTTTAGTGTAGAAATGTTGTTTGAAAATTCCTGATGACCTTTTATATCAGAAATATAACCACTGGGTAAAAACGCTTTGTCTTTTTATTCCATTTTTATAGAATATTTCAAGCTGATAGATATTTGATTATCCTAATGATCAATTGGGCAATTTTATTGTTAGATATGATGGAACGGTTATGGCGGCGGTTGCTTATTACATTTTTATTTTAATCATCGGAATTATTCCTGGGTTTAGGATTGGGGCAAGGTTTTACAGAAAAAGGCATTCGGAAAGAAAGAGAAAGGTAAGGACTTAAATTATGATTGGTATTCTTCTCCTGATTCTTCATATTATTGTCTTTGTGTCAATCGGGTTTGTTCTTGGTGCAATATTTGAATGGCAGAATACAAAATGGAATATTCTTCATTCTAATAAAAAGAGAAAAATATTTTATATTTTAGGGATGGTTATTGGCTTTGTTTTGATGTTTGGAGATGAGCTGATTGGGGAGATTCAAATGAAAAATATCTGCAATTCAAATAAAATGGTTTTTGTTTTCCCTATTGAAGATTTTAAACATAAAGATCTAATAGAGTTAGATAGTAAGTATCTAAAATTAAAAGGAAGTGCTGTTCCTGTACGTTATTATGTTCGTAAGTATGGGGGTGATGATAAAAAAATTTATATTATTTCTAAATCTTATATGGCATCTGGGGGGTGGGTTTCACGTTTAAATGACTCCGTAATTGGAAGTTCAATTGGTCCAATGTGGATTTCAGATTGGAATAAACATTGTAATTCTATGGATTATAAAAGACTAAAAGATTTATATGATGTTAAAATCATTAATTTAAATAATTAAATTTAAGAAATATTATGAGTCAGATTTAGGGAATTTATATTAGCTCGTTGCTAGCTGATGCAGTTTATACGGATATTCAAAAACTTAGAGATAATAGTGCTCGGATTTATTGTTAGACGTGATGGAAGGGTTATGACAGCGGTTACTTATTACATTTTTATTTTAGTCATTGGAATTATTCCTGGGTTTAGGATTGGGGCAAGGTTTTACAGAAAAAGGCACTCGGAAAGAAAGAGAAAGGTAAGGACTTAAATTATGATAGGTATTCTTCTCCTGATTTTTCATATTATTGTTTTTGGGGCAGTTGGGTTTGTGCTTGGTGTGGCATTTGAGTGGCAGTATGCAAAGCAGAATACTCTACTTGATTGTAAAAAAACAAAGTTATATCTCTTTATAAGTCTCATTTTGGGATTTGGATTTATGTTCTTTGATGAACTAATAGGATTGATTCAGTTTGAAAAATTATGTAATCAATCCAGTATTGTATTTCTGCATAATCCTAATGAGATAAAAAATAAGGATTTAATAGAAGTAAGATATAAAAAAAGTAATGTTGGATTTTCTTTTTTAGAAATTTATTATTATAAGAGGGAATATGTTGATTCTCATGGAGAAAAATACATTATCGTTTATCCTTATGTAGCTAAAGGGGGGTGGATTTCAAAAGTATTGAATGGAGCTGTAGGGGGAGAGAAAACGCCTTTTCTCTTCTCTAATAGGTACTGTAATCTTCATTATATCAACTCAATTGATAAGTTATATAATTTTAATATAGTCAAAGAGATTGATTTTTAAACGTATATATATTTGAAAATCATACTATGGAATTTTTATTAATACTATTAAAAATATTGTGTGGTGTGCAGTTTATACAAAAGTAACTGAAGCCGCTAATTCAGGTTTAATAGGATGAGAGACATTGTAAGGGAGAGCAAGCCGTAGCCTGCATAAAGTCTCTGTTTCATCAGATAGGATGTATGCGGAATGGACGCACGCAGTTGTTTGGATTTGGCATTATAAGGTCGTCTGAAAAAATCCTATCCTGTCTGGTAGTTCGATTGCATAATTTTACAAGTCATTTATAATACAAAAAACAAAATCAAGGATAACTATATGATTAATAATAAAAATATAATTGTGCTAATTTTAACATTAGTTATATTCATTTTAATTTTATTTCCTGTTTTCGCATTTAATTTACCTTGGATAGCATCCAAAATAGAAAAAGTATATTTGGGTATCAGTTCTTATTTTGAATCTCCAAAAGAAAAAGAATTTCGGATAAAGAAAAAAGAAGAGCAGAACAGGGAAAATTATAGGCAGCATTTTTTTTCTAAATTAATATGTAATAATCCAAGTAACGAGTTAAGTAATAGCGAATTATATGAATTAGCTATGGATGATTATTGGAAATATCAGGTTGAAAAAATTTCCGATTGGGATAATAAAATTCAAACATTGAAAGATGAAAAATTAATACTTGATGATACTCCATATGATTTAAATAGGAAAATATGCGGGCTGAGGAATATAAATGGAGAAAAATCTAATGAAATAAACAGTACTTGTTATCCTTGGTTATTATATGAATATAATGATTTAAATATAATTCAAAAATGGGAAAGTAAAAATTACAAGATAAGTGATTTTAAATCATTGGTATCAAAAGAGTGGTCAGGAATTTCTTTTAATCCTTTCGAAGATAGACCTTACAAGGGAAAATATTTTAATAGAGAAACTCCTTTTGCAGTTATTCAGAGAAGCTACGATGGTGTTGTATGGTATCCCAAAGATTGTTGTCGATTGCTGGAATATTCAGAATTAAAAAGTAGTTATGATTTTGTACATACATTGTATCTTATAGAAAAATTTATGAGTATTGAGGAGTTGAATAAAATTAAGTTCTTAGTTATAAAAACCTATAATTTAGATCGCGCAGTTTCTTCTTATACTGGCTTAAATATGCTAGGAAGAAGTAACAATTATGCCAGTAGTGCTGTTTTATTGGCATATCCAGTTACATATTGTGGGAAAATAACACCATTCATTAAATTTTAATTTTAGCAAGCTATAGTCCCTGTTTCACTAGATAGGATGTATGCGGAATGTACGCATGAGGTTGTTTGGATTTAGTATTGAAAGGTCGTCTGAAAATTTCAGACGACCTTTTCAGTAATCCTATTGCATAAACATGACATTCATAGAATAATCCGCAAACTTTAAAAATCAGGTAACTATATGATTAAAAATAATAAAATAATTTTAGCGATTTTAACCTCAGTTATCTTGTTCTCAATTTATTTTTTCAACAATTACCGTATCTTCTTCTCTCCTTTTGAAATCCTCAGCAACAAAGCTATAGAACAGAACCTGCAAGGGATTTGCGTGGACGAAGGAAGGAAATTGAATAAGGAAGAATTATTAGCCAGAGGAATGACCAGTTATTTCAGATATTTATCACAAGGTAGATATTATGACGAAATGAATAGTGAATGGAGAGAATATTGCCCTGTCGATGGTGCTTGTTGGCTTACTTCTGTTGGGAAAGCAAGCATAGCAGAATATATTTTTGATAGCAGAAAAAGGAAGTTTTTAAATCAAGAAGAAGGCAAGAAAATTCTTTTCTCTAACTCAGGTTTACTATTTTCATCAAAGAATAATCCAAAAATAAATAATGATAGTTTTTATTCTGTTATAGAAAACAGCTCCGTTCATTTTTTCCCGTATAAATGTTGCAGTATTAATGATAGAAAAGATTTAACGGAAGATGATTTCCCATTTTTAGGAGTGCCTAATTATCTAGAAGAAAGAGGTTTAGGAAGCTATTTTTTAAATGTTTCTAGTTTACATATTGGAAAAAATAATAACTTAACTTATATAAATAAAAAGTATATTCTGAGTAATTGTGGTGATTATTTGCCTGAAAAATACTCTGTAGCATCACCATATTCGGGTACATATGAGATGAAAGCTCACAATGAATTATATATCCCATACAAAAATTTTGAAGTTTATAAAAAATATATTTTTGATTTAAATATATGCTCAAAATGGGTAAATAATAACACACCTTTATATAAAGTTGATATTTCTAACCCTGAAGAAAAAGTTATATGGGATGGACAATATCTTTTTTCTTGTAACGTCAAAAGGAATCAAAAATGAACCAATATAAATTTTTTGAATTAGATTTAAATACAAACTATGCTAATAAGGTTCTATCTTACTATTTATGGGGTATGGATGCCCCCCCCTTCAAAGACCAATTTAATATCTGAAAATTGGATTGATAGAGCAAAAACAGATCAAATTGTTTTAAATATCGATACAAGAAGTTTTTTGGATAAAACTGGTTTATATCAATATCACCCCTATGAGTTTGGTGTTATTCGAAAGTTTTTCAATAATGAACATGAAAATGGAAGTAAAGATTTTAATGTTTTAAAAAATGGTAATCTTCAAAAATTTTCTAATGGGGAGTTATCGCTTACTTACAATGAAATTAGAAGTTATCTCTATAGAGAAAGCAATAATCTTGATTCTAATTATATGAAATCAGCTCTACCTGTTCGAGACTATTACTTTTATTGGGATAAGGATTATAACGCTGAATACTTAAGTAAGAATGCCTTTGTTTTTGGTTCGGTTAAGTTAACTTTTGATACAAATAATATTCGTTTTATTGTTGATAAAAATGGTAATCCTTTGCGAATTGAAAATTTTAAATTATTTCCTTATAGCAAGATAAATATTGGAGATTACAATGAAAGAAATGGAGACTTTCAAGATAACTTTGATTTTAAGGGAAATGGCGGCTTAACAGATGTTGTCAACACTTTACTTGACCGTATAACTGATCCTTTCAGCATTGGTAAAAAAGTCTTGTTTCAATATATCGGTGTTGATGCACTGGAAGGTAAAACTATTCACCCTATGGAATATAATAATACTATTATTCATCCCTATATTGATCCTTATGTTCGACCTAAATTTGAGGCTTATGTTCAACCTCAAATCAATAAGATGAGGATGGTATCAAGATTATTTGGTTTCTTGAAGGAGTTTCAATCTATTCAAAATTCAGGCGTAATTGATTATTTGGATGATGCTAACCAATTGGTTATCTATGGAACTCAGTCGAAGGATACTTTGAATGATTACAAAATCAAAAAGGTTCTGAGTGTAGATATCGAAAAAACTGACACTCAGGAGCAGGAGTTGGATTTAAGTAAAAATATTGATTTGAATACTATCAGTACCCAGATAAATACTTTAATTAGTTCATTATTCCCTCTCAGTGTCAATATAGCGAAAGAGCTGGGACTATTTAATGAATTGATGCAACAGATAACCGAGTTAAACCATTATCAGAAATATACGAAATATGGTGCAACCTATATTGCAGGAGAAGGTAACGATACCCTTATCGGTACTGAATATTCAGACCGTTTCTTAGGCGGCAACGGTGACGATACCTACCGTATCAACGGTTTAGACAATGTCTTCGACAGCGACCACAAGGGGTCAATCGTGTTTTCAGACGACGTCCGCGCGTCCCGTTTTATCCGAAACAGCGAAAGCGACGATACTTGGTTGAGCGTGGGTGTGGACGGCAAACCTGACGGTTTGATGACGGCGGTGCGTCCTGCTCTTTCCCATTCGCTGTTGGTGAAACACGGTAAGGATATGGCGGTCATTCGCGGTTTCTTTGAAGGCGAGAAATCGGATGTTTCGGCTTTGGGGATCACATTGATGACCAAAGAGAAGCCTGCCATGCCCGATTCGGAGGCCGGGGAAGGCTCTTTGGTGCGTACCGACGGGGTCGGTACGGCGGACAAGTACAATGTGTTCTATGCGAATGCGCAAGACCGTTGGTTCAATCTGACGGGCGGCAATAAGGACGATGTGCTGTTTGCGGGCGGCGCGGGCAGGCTGACGGTGTCGGCAGGTGCGGGCAACGACCGTGTGTACGAAAGCTACGGCGCGGACGTCATCAACGGCGGCGAGGGCAACGATTTGTTGAACGGGAGCAATTTTGCGGGCAACAAAACCGAGGCGCAGAAGGCGGAAGACCGCGACATCATCATCGGCGGCGCAGGCCGGGATTTGATTTACGGCGGCGTGGGCGACGATGTGATTTATTCGGAGCTGACAGATAGCCATCTGTCGGAAACGGGTTCGTCCGAACGCGGCGACTGGGTTGCTGCGGGCGAGGGTGATGATGAGGTTTTCGGCAGCGCAAACCGCGATTTGATTACGGGCGGCGAAGGCAGCGATACGGTCTTCGGCGGCGCGGGCGACGATGTGATTCTGGGCGACGGCTTTTTGCGCGCCGGCCGCCGCGGACATTATATTTCCACGGGTGGCGGGGACATTTATTTCAATTACGGTACGGTTGCGCCCGTTATGCCGTTGGTGCCGGGCTTGGTCATGCCGCGTCCGGTACGGATTCCTGCCGGTACGCTGAGCTACGAATATACTTGGGGCGACGGTAAATGGGATCCGAACTATCTGAACAGCGCAAGCCGTACGCACAACGATACGGATGCTTGGGATGTTGTGATTGACGCCGAGACCGGCGATTACGCGCTGACGGCGAAAATTGCGCCTTCGGACAATGTACACCGCGTTGCTGCGGGCGGTGCGGCGGATGTGCTGCATGGCGGCGCGGGTAATGATTTGCTTGTCGGCCAGGACGGCAACGATGTGCTGTACGGCGGTTCGGGCAATGACATTTTGTGGGGCGACGACAACCGCGACGCTGCGGTATCGGGAGACGATTACCTGGACGGCGGGGAGGGCGACGACAGGCTCTACGGCGGCAAGGGACACGATACGCTGGCGGCGGGCGCGGGACGCGACCTGCTCGACGGTGGCGAGGGTTTCGATTCTTATCTCTTTGCGTCCCGCGATTTGCAGAATGCCGATGATGTGAAAACCATACGCGATGCGGGCGGGGAAGGCGCGATCTTTATCGACGGCGTTTCGCTCGACAGTACGGTTTGGACGGCGGATGCCGATAAGCCTGATGTTTGGCATTCGGCGCAAGGTTGGACGCTGGCTCTGATGGGCACAAGCCTGGTTTTGACGGGCGCGACGTTCCAAGGACAGATTGCGATAGAGAATTTCCGCGATGGAATGTTTGGATTGGCGTTGCCTGCGCTCAATGCTGCTCCGCAGGCGGATAAGGCAGTTGAAACTTTGTCGGTATCGGCGGATAAGCTGTTCAGCCACCAACTTGCGGATGATTTGTTCCGCGACGATAAGGGTGTCGTGCGCTATGAATTGACTTTGGCGGACGGCTCGCCCCTGCCCGAAGGTTTGGCGTTTGATTCGGCAAGCCGTACTTTGAGCGGCAAAGTGTCGTCTGAAACGGATAAATTGGTTTTGAAAATCAGTGCATTCGATAATGAGGGTTTGTCGGCGTCTCAAGATTGGACGTTGGCAATCGGGGCGGAAAACCATGCGCCCGAAGTGCAGAGCCGTCTGAATACGCAATACGCACGCGCGGGACAGGAATGGAAGTTTGCATTGCCGGAGGGATTGTTTGCCGATAAAGACGGCGATGCGCTGACTTACCGCGCGACGCTTGCCGATGGTGGCAGACTACCTGAAGGCATGGATTTTGACGGTAAACGCGGCGTATTCGGCGGCAGGGTTCTGCAATCGGGCAGCTTTAATTTGAAAATTACGGCAGCCGATACGCAGGGCGCAACGGCAGAAGCCGCTATGCGCTTGGAAGTATTGGGACGTTCGTCGGGACAGGACAGGATTTTGACCGGAACGGACGGCGAAGATCTGCTGCGCGGCGGCTTGGATAGTGATGTGCTGGCAGGCGGTGCGGGCAATGATACACTGTATGGCGGTATCAACAGCAGCGATGTTTACCTTTTTGCAGCGGGACACGGACACGATACCGTCAGGGATGCGACTTATCAGGGCGGTAAATTTACCGATACGCTGCGCTTCGATGGCGCGGTTTCCGGTTCGGTCAGATTTATCCGCAGCGGCAACGATTTGACCGTCAAGGCATACGGTGAAGACGATTCGGTAACGGTCGCCAATTATTTCCAGTCGGTTGCCAACCGTCATGTACGTTTCGAGTTTGCCGACAAAACCTTGGATGCGGAAGCCATGAAAACAGCGGCTATGGAAATATATGGCTCCGATACAGGCGCGACGCTGACGGGCTGGCACGGCAACGATACGATTCATGGCGGCGCGGGCAACGATAAAATCTACGGCGGCTACGGCAAAGACACGATTATCGGCGGGAAAGGCGATGATTATCTGGCAGGCGGTATCAACACTGCGGATACTTACGTTTTTGCGGCGGGACACGGCAAAGATACAGTAGCCGACGGCTCAACCCGTGCGGGCGTGTTTACCGACCGTTTGGTGTTTGAAGGGGTGAAACAGGCAGATGCCGTGTTCGCACGCGCCCAAGACAGCCTGCTTATCCGTGCTTTCGGTGAAGGGGATGAGGTGAAGGTTGAGCATTACTACGCTTCGGCACAATCGCGAGACCTCAGTCTGAGTTTTGCCGATCAGATGGTGAATCCTGCACAATTGTACGAACGGGTGCAGCATATTGTCTGATTGAAGGCTTGGGGAATGTGTAAAGGTCGTCTGAAAACCTGGAAACGGGTTTCAGACGACCTTTTCTGTTTTTGAGATTTAGACTGGGGCTCATTCGATAATGGCGGTATTTTGTCTCATAAAGCGCCGTCTTCCGCATTAAAAATGCTCGTAAGATGTTCAATCTTGCTGTGCTTTTTGCCTTGAATCCGGCATTTTCTGTGCCCAAAACCGACTCATTTCAAATTGTCAGTCTGCCTTGAAGCAGGTCTTTGCCATAACGGAGTTTGCTTATCACGACTTATTTTTCGTATTGGAAGCCGGTCTTGATTTGTAATTTCAATATGAGGAATTATTAAAAACTATCATATCGGTTTGTTGCATTGTTAAATAAAAATACCATATCTTGTGTTCTTATGATTTAATTCACACCATATATTGTATTTATGCGTGGCAAGTCATGGCAGCGTTGAAATTCACAATCGAGCAAATTGTCTGGCAGGAAGTGCCGGGTGAAGTGTCGCTGGCGTTTCTGTTTTCCGGCTGCCCGCTGCGCTGCAAGGGTTGCCATAGTGCCGATGCGTGGAAAGAGGGTGTCGGCACGGAATTGACCGAGGATTATTTGAGAGGTCGTCTGAAACGCTATCGCGGGCTGATTAGCTGCGTGTTGTTTATGGGCGGGGAATGGCAGCCGGAAGCCTTGCAGAAAATGTTGGGCATCGTGACGCAGGCGGGGTTGAAAGCCTGTTTGTACACCGGTTTGGAGTGTGAGGAGCTGGAGGCGGTTTCAGACGGCATCCTGCCTTATCTGACGTATCTGAAAACCGGCCGTTGGCAGATGGAGCTGGGCGGCTTGGACAGCCCGACAACCAATCAGAAGTTTATCGATTTGCGTACGGGCGAGGTGTTGAACCGCTTGTTTATCAAAGACAAACCCGCGCCCAAAATCATCCCGATTACGACTCAGCCGCAGACGGCCGCTTTTCAGACGGCCTGAGGCTTTTTATCCAACCCACACAGGAGGACTTAACATGATTCGGCTGCATCCCGAACAGTTAAACGGCAAACTGCAATTCATGCACGACTACATCAGTGCGCAAAACGCGGCGGACGGCTCGAAAATGGACGCCAACGCCAACGTTACCCAGAAAAACATCGCCACGATGGAAGCGGAAATCATGAAAGACTTTTTCGTGCAGATTAACCGCGCCCAAGTGTCGCGCAAAATCGCCGAAATTTTCGACCAATCCGTTGCCGACGAATACATCCGCCAGATTGAGGCACACGAGATTTATGTGCACGACGAAACCAGCCTCAAGCCTTATTGTGTGTCGGTTACGCTCTATCCCTTCCTGCTCGACGGCTTAAGCAAACTCGGCGGCGAATCTAAGGCGCCGCAGCATCTGGCATCGTTTTGCGGTTCGTTTATCAATCTTGTGTTTGCCATCAGCGCGCAGTTTGCCGGCGCGGTGGCGACGGTGGAGTTTCTGACCTATTTCGACTATTTCGCCCGAAAAGACTATGGCGACGATTATTTGGAAACCCACGGCAAAGAAATCGCCAACCATATGCAGCAGGTGGTGTACAGCATCAACCAGCCCGCTGCCGCGCGCGGCTATCAGAGCGTATTCTGGAATATTTCCGTTTACGATCAATACTATTTCGACGCAATGTTCGGCGATTTCGTCTTCCCCGATTTCAGCAAACCGGTGTGGGCGAGCGTGGCGAAGCTGCAAAACTTCTTCCTCAAATGGTTCAATCAGGAACGCACCAAAGCCGTTTTGACTTTCCCCGTCGTGACCGCTGCGATGCTGACTGATGGCGGCAAATGCAAAGACACCGTGTTCGCCGACGCAATGGCGAAAGAGTTGGCGGAGGGCAATTCCTTCTTCGTCTATCTTTCCGACAATCCCGACTCGTTGGCTTCCTGCTGCCGCCTGCGTAACGCCATCGAAGACCGCACTTTCAGCTATACCCTCGGCGCAGGCGGCGTGGCGACTGGTTCCATTAACGTCATCACCATCAATATGAACCGGCTGGAACAAGACGGACGCGACCTTGCCGCCGAAGTCGCCAAAATCCACAAATACCAATACGCCTACCGCAAACTGATGGAAGAATACCAAGCCGCCGGCATGCTGCCCGTTTACGATGCAGGCTTCATCACGTTGGACAAACAGTTCCTCACCATCGGTATCAACGGCATGGCGGAAGCCGCCGAATCGCAAGGCATCAAAGTCGGCTACAACGACGATTACATCAACTTCGTCCAAGGTCGTCTGAAAACCATATTCGAAGCCAACCAAGCCGCCAGCAAACACTACGGCGTGAAGTTCAACACCGAGTTTGTCCCCGCCGAAAACCTCGGCGTGAAAAACGCCAAATGGGACAAAGCCGACGGCTACAAAGTCAGCCGCGAATGCTACAACTCCTATTTCTACGTCGTCGAAGACGAAGAAATCAACGCGCTCGACAAATTCCTGCTGCACGGCAAAGAACTGGTGGACTGGCTCGACGGCGGCTCCGCGCTGCACTTGAATCTTGACGAAGCCCTGCCTGAATCCGGCTATCGTTCGCTGCTGGACATCGCCGCACAAACCGGCTGCAACTACTTCTGCGTGAACGTGCGCATCACCATCTGCAACGAATGCGGCCACATCGATAAACGCACCTTGCACGCCTGTTCCGCCTGCGGTTCGCACGACATCGACTACGGCACCCGCGTTATTGGCTACCTGAAACGCGTATCCGCCTTCTCGAGCGGACGGCGCAAAGAACATGCGCTACGGCATTACCATCGTAAAGCGGCTTGATGGTATTGAATAGATAAAGGTCGTCTGAAAACTGGTTTGGGTTTTCAGACGACCTTTTAGGTTTTATCTATGACTTAATAAAGGATGGACAAGTTTAAACTGCGGTATTTAGAAAGTTTAAACTCAATTAGCCTATGAGGCTGAGAATAAGAAAAACGACCGATACGCCGTACCGGTCGTTCTTACGAATACCTGCTAAATTAGAACCAAGCTTTGATCAAAGCGGCAGTACCTGCGATACCGCCAATCAGACCGACCGCACCGGCAGCAGTACCCATTGCACCGTTGATTTGGTCTCGTTTGTTGGCGCGTTTTTCACGTTCCAATGCCAGCTCTTCAGAAACGTTTGCACGTTGGCGACGGTGTTGTTCCAGTTCCGCACGGGAGAGTTGGGCAGAGGCGCGGTTACGGCCTGCTTTGATGGCTGCGGAATCGTCACCGATAGCCAAGTCACCTACGGAGCTTCCTTGAGTAGCGCAACCTGTTACTACCAGAGAAGAAAGAAGCAGGGCAGCAATTGTTTTTTTCATAATTTTTACCTAGTAAAAAAATTAAGCGGGTGTATTGTAAATTTAGTGGAGGATATAAATTTTTTGATCACCGTAAGCACGTTTGATGGCATCTGCTTCATCCATCATTTCCTCACGGCGTTCGCGACGGCGTTCGGCACGTTCTACTCGTTCATCGTGCTGAACTCTTTGGGAATCAGCCCGCATTGTGGCTTCTTGTTCAGGGGAAGGTAAGAAGCGCATATTGCCATAGGTTGGAGAACAGCCGACCAGCGCAGATAACACAAGGGACATCAAAACAGTTTTTTTCAACATAACAAATCCACTTATCCTTAGAGAGAGTTGGTTTGGGTTAATTCTTTTCATTTTATATCAAAAATTATGAGTTTGGCAAACTATTTTACGAGTGTTTGGGAGGTTATAAAAAATGATATGACATAAATATCAGCGAACGGTAATCCTAATATTTTAAATAAATAACCCATTGTTTAAATGAGATAATAGTTAAATAACTAGCGGATATTTGTATGTTTATTTATATGAATTTACTAATGTAAGTAATCAAATATTAATAAGGCTCGTATGCCATTTTTTTGCATCATTTTAGCCGAGCTATATTTTATGTTTATAGATAGAAAAGAGGTTGTCCCAAGAAATTAAGGCAACCTTAAAAAAATATATAGTGGATTAACTTTAAACCGGTACGGCGTTGCCTCGCCTTAGCTCAAAGAGAACGATTCTCTAAGGTGCTGAAGCACCAAGTGAATCGGTTCCGTACTATCTGTACTGTCTGCGGCTTCGTCGCCTTGTCCTGATTTAAATTTAATCCACTATAGTGAAACGCGTGATTTCCGTTTTCAGCATGAGAAGCCTGTCTGTAAGATACAGCCTATTTTGTTTCGGCGTAGAGGCTCAATCAATGCTGCCGAATTTGCCGCTTTTGAAATCGCTGATGGCTTGGCGGATTTCTTCGGCGGTGTTCATCACAAACGGGCCATAGCCGACGACAGGTTCGTCAATCGGGACGCCGGAGAGCAAAAGGATTTTGACTTCTTCGCTGCCGGCTTCTATGTGTACGTTGCCGCCGCTTTTCTCAAAGCCGACCAATTGTCCTGCGTCCGCCTGCTCTTTGCCGTTTAGGGTAACGTTGCCCCGCAGGACGACCATAGACAGGTTGTGGGCTTCGGGTATTTCCAATACGGCTTTTTTACCGGCATTCAAAACGATGTCCCAGACGTTCATTTCGGTGAAGGTGTCGGCTGCGCCTTTTACGCCTTTGTATTCTCCTGCAATCAGCCGCAGGCAGCCTGCTTCGTCAGGGAACTCAACCACGGGGATACCGGCTTTGGCGAGATGCTGATAGCGCGGCGGCGTGTTTTTGTCTTTGGCGGGCAGGTTGACCCAAAGTTGGACCATTTCAAACAGTCCGCCTTTTTTGCTGAAGTTTTCGGAGTGGAATTCTTCATGGATGATGCCCGAACCTGCGGTCATCCATTGCACGTCGCCTTCGTAAATGATGCCGCCTCCGCCGCTGGAGTCGCGGTGTGCCACTTCGCCGTGGTAGGCGATGGTAACGGTTTCAAAGCCTTTGTGCGGGTGTTGGCCGACACCGCGCGGGCTGCGGGCTTCGTTGGGGGAGAATTCATAGGGTGCGGCGTAGTCGAGCATCAGGAAAGGGTTGGTGCCGCGGTCGTCGCCCATGTGGGAGAACAAGGGTTGGACGAGGAATCCGTCGCCGACCCAGTGTTGGCTGATTGCACGGTAGATTTGTTTGACGTTGCGCATGATGAGGTTCCTTCTTGTGGGCTCATCTGAAACCTTTTCAGACGACCTTTGTGTAATGAAATTAATAATGTCGTGGTTGCCATACTTTGTTGCATGTATTATATGGGGTACAAACTTATTCACAAGTACGCACAATTTTTATACTGTCATTCGGAGGTCAATAATGGCGGAAACAGAACCGGCACACGGCGCCTGCTGTCCGGTCGTTAATACTTTAGATATTATCGGCGGCAAGTGGAAAGTGTTGATTTTATATTATTTATACGGGGAAACCCGACGATTCAACGAGTTGCAGCGTCTGTTGGCAGGTGTTACCCAGCGGATGTTGACGTTGCAGCTGCGCGAGTTGGAGCACGACGGTATTGTCCATCGCGAAGTGTATCCACAGGTGCCGCCGAAGGTGGAGTATTCGCTGACCGCGTTCGGACGGACATTGATGCCCGTCATCGAGGCGATGCACCGCTGGGGCGAGCAATATGCCGCAGAATGCGTGAAACACAGAAAGCAGCCGCAAGAGTAAGCAGCTTTCAGACGACCTTTAGTCCGTTCGAGCAGGATAAGGTCGCCTGAAAGGGGCATATATCATGCCGTTCTTTTGTTTTATAATGACAACAGCCGATGTAAATAAAGTAATCAGGGATGAATATGAAAAAAACAGTTATTGCATTGCTTCTTGCCGTATGTGCAGGTACTGCGGGGGCGGCGGATACTTATGGCTACTTGGTCATGTGGCAGAATCCTGCGGATGGCGGCAGTGCCGTACAGCTTAAAACAACCAAAGAAAATGCTTCGCAACTGGAAGCAAATGCCGAATTGGAGGCTTTCTGCCGCGCACAAGATACACTTTCGGGCGTGCAGCAGGGGCAGGCGACAGGGTGTAAGTCGGTTATTCCGCTTCACAATACCTGTATTGCGCTCGCTTATCCGAAAGCGCAAGGCGGCCTCACGGCGGAAAATGTGGTCGCTATTACTTCTCCGCGTTTTAAAAGCGTCCATCAGACTGCGTTGAACCAATGTATTAAAAAATATGGGACGCAAGGTCAATGTGGTTTGGAAATTGCGTATTGTACGTCCGCTGATTTGTATGGCGGTCAGGTCAGGGCGTTTTGGAACCGCTTGAAATCGTTGTAAGTCATTGAGTTAATTTTTATGGTATAGCCGTTTAAAACAAAAAAAGGTCGTCTGAAAATAGGATTCCGTTATTTCGATTTTTCAGACGGCCTTTTTATTTGGATTCGCGATATTTATTGGGTGACGGTTATACGTTTGATAATAATGGGTTTGATTGGGACGTTTTGATGGAAGCCGCGTGTTTCAGTCGGTGTTTTGCTGATTTGGCGTACGACATCCATGCCCGAGGTTACTTTGCCGAAGACGGCATAGCCGTAGCCTTGCGGGGTTTTGTTTTTGAAGTTGAGGAATGTATTGTCGGCAGTGTTGATGAAGAACTGGCTGGTGGCGGAATTAGGATCGCCGGTGCGCGCCATGGCGATGGTGCCGACAGTGTTTTTTAAGCCGTTGTCCGCTTCGTTGATAACAGCTTTATCTGTGGTTTTTTGGGCAAGGTCTGGGGTAAAGCCGCCGCCTTGAATCATGAAGCCGTCGATAACGCGGTGGAAGATGGTGTTGTCGTAAAAGCCTTTGCGGGCGTAGTTGACGAAGTTGGCGACGGTTTTGGGTGCTTTGGTTTCGTCGAGCGACAGGCTGATGTTGCCCATATTGGTTTCGATGACGGCGTGTGTCTCGGCTTGGGCGTTGAAGGCTGCGGCAAGGGCAAGGGCGGCGAAAGTGAGTTTGAGGGTTTTGTTCATTTGAGTGTTTCTCGTAGTGTGAAAATCAAACGTTATTATCGCGGATTTTATGTGAAATCTCTAAAAGGCGTTGTGAAATATTTTAAGGTCGTCTGAAAACGGATACAGTAAACTTCGTTTTCAGACGACCTTATGTGTTGCGCAGTGGCTTATTGTTTGGCTGCTTCGATTTGGATGTCGATGCGGACGTTTTTGGTCATGCCTGCATCAACCAGATAGTTCACACCCCATTTGGTGCGGTCGATGGTGGTGCTGAAGTCGCCGCCGCAAACTTCGGTTTTCGCCATCGGGCTTTGGTAGCAGTTGAATTTTTCGGCTTTGAGTTTGACGGGGGCGGTTTTGCCGTGCATGGTCAGGTTGCCGTCAACGGAGAGCAGTTTTTTGCCGTTGAAGTTGAATTTGGTGGAAACGAAGCGGATGTTCGGGTATTTGGCGGCGTCAAAGATGTCGGCGGATTTCAGGTGGTCGGTGAAGTGTTGCGAACCACTTTGCAGGTTGGCGACGGGGATGGTGATGTCGATTTTGCCGGTGCGCTTGGCTTGGTCGAAATCGACGGAGCCGGTCAGACCGTAGAAGCCGCCGACGTTGGTGCTGGTGTTGAAGTGGTCGATGGCGAAACGGGCGTTGGCGTGGTATTCGTCCACTTTGTAGGTGGCGGCCGAGGCTGTACCGATGGCTGCTGCTGCGAGTGCGGCGAAGATGATTTTTTTCATGATTCTTGTCCTTTGTGTGAGGTTGTAAAGACGTTTATCTTAACATAGGAAAGGATGAGAATCATTTCTTAACGGTGAACGGTAGGTTTACTTATGTTTGATAAAAAGGTCGTCTGAAACCGATATTTCGGTTTGAACTGGCCCCCAAATCTTGGACACTCATAAAAGCCTATTCAGGCGCTCTGTGCAAGCTGGGTTCTGTATGCGACAGGACTCAGCTTTTTCAATTTCAAACTGCAACGCTCACGGTTGTAGTAGTCTATATAATCATCTATCTGCTTCATCAATTCGTCCACCGTCAATTCACCTGCGTTATAGAAACACTCCGTCTTCAACACCGCAAAGAAGCTTTCCATCGGCGCATTGTCCCAACAGTTCGCCTTTCGCGACATGCTTTGAACCATGGAATGCTCCGCAAGCAATTCCCTATACCCCGCCGTACGGTACAGCACACCTTGGTCCGAATGAAGCATCGTTCCTTTATCAGTCAGACGGGGGGCAGCTTTTTCGAGCATTTCCTTCACCATTTCGCTGTCGGCTCTGCGGCTCATGGCGTAGGCGACGATCTCGCGGTTGAACAAGTCCAAGATTGGCGAGAGGTACAGTTTGCCGTCTTTCCCTTTGAGTTCGGTAACGTCGGTCAGCCATTTTTCGTTGGGCTTTTCGGATTTGAATAGGCGTTTGAGGAGGTGTTCCGATATCTCGCCCATGGCGGGATGGCGGTAGGCTTTTTTCGCCCGTATGAGGGCTTTCAGTTCCAACTGCTTCATCAACCGCGCCGCTTTTTTGCGGTTCCAACCCAATGCGGCGGCAATGCGCCTTTGCCCGTAGCGTCCTTTATGCCGCCGGTAGGTTTCGACGAGGAGGGCTTTGTCGGCTGCGTCGGGGTCGGATCGGTCTTGGTGGTGGTAGTAAAAGCTGCTTTTGGGCAGGTTTGCGATATGCAGCAGGTATTTGAGCGGATGTTGCGCCCTCAGTGTTTGGACGGTTTGGCTTTGTCCTTTTCGGTCCGCTTTTGGCTGAGGGCTTTTAACTCCTTTAGGTAGGCGACCTCTGCGCGCATATAGCACAACTCTTCAATAAGCTCTGCCTGCGTTTTTTCTTGATCGGGTTTATCTGCGATGAAGGGGTTTTTGCGGTGTTGGGGCATGGTTTTGGATTGGGGATGTTCGAGTGCGCCGATACCGCCTTCTTGATAGGCGCGTATCCATCGTCTCAGGTGGGTTCGGGAAATGCCGTAGTGGTCTGCGGTACGCTGCTGGCTGCGTATATGCAGGTAGTGGAGTACGGCTTGGTATTTGAAGTGTAATGTATATTTGCTCATAAAAAAACTGCACCTTGTGAGTTGGAGGGGATGTCCAACTTTTGGGGTGCAGTTCAGTTTTCAGACGACCTTTGGTAATTACAAGGATTACAACTGGTCTTTTTGCGCCAAAATCCTGCGGCTGCCGTTGATGTCTGCGGGAGAAACAATACCGGCGTTTTCGAGCGCTTCCATCAGATTGGCGGCGCGGTTGTAGCCGATGCGCAACTGGCGTTGCAGGGAGGAGATGGAAGTTTTTTTGCTTTCCAAAATGTAGGCGACGGCTTGGTCGAACAATTCATCGCTGCCCGCATTCGGATTGACGATGTTGGTGGTTTCCAGCGCGGCTTCACCGCTGAGCAAACCTTCGACATAGTCGGCGGGGGCTTGCGATTTGACGTAGTTGACGACTTGATGCACCTCGTCGTCTGAAACAAACGCGCCTTGCAGGCGGGTCGGCTCGGCGCTGCCCGGTTGCAGGAACAGGGAGTCGCCGTATTTCAGCAATTCGTCCGCGCCCATTTGGTCGAGGATGGTACGGCTGTCGATTTTGCTTTGTACGGTAAACGCCATGCGCGTCGGGATATTCGCTTTAATCAAGCCGGTGACGACATCGACGCTCGGTCGTTGGGTCGCAACAATCATATGGATACCGGCGGCACGCGCTTTTTGGGCGAGGCGGGCGATTTGTTGCTCGACGGCTTTGCGTTCGGTCATCATCAGGTCTGCCAACTCGTCGATAACGACCACAATCATCGGCAGTTTTTCCAGCGGCTCGGGATCGTCCGGATTCAGGCTGAACGGGTTGGGCATGGGTTTGCCCGATGCTTTGGCGGCTTCGACTTTTTGGTTGAAGCCTTCCAAGTTGCGCACGCCGGCGTGGGAAAGCAGGCGGTAGCGTTTTTCCATTTCGGCGACACACCAGTTCAACGCCTGCCCTGCTTCACGCATATCGGTAACGACCGGGCAGAGCAAGTGCGGAATGCCGTCGTAAATGCTCAATTCGAGCATTTTCGGATCAATCATGATGAAGCGGACTTCGTCGGGCGTGGCTTTGAAAAGCATGGACATAATCATGCCGTTCACGCCGACGGATTTACCCGAACCGGTCATGCCGGCGACCAAAAGATGCGGCATTTTTGCCAAATCGCCGACGACGGGCGTACCGGAGATGTCTTTGCCCAGCGCAACGGTCAGCTTGGATTTGGCTTCGGTAAACACGGACGAAGACAAAATTTCACTCAACATCACGTCTTGGCGTTTTTCGTTCGGCAACTCAATGCCCATCGTGTTTTTGCCCGCGATGGTTTCCACGATGCGCACGGCTTGCAGCGACATGGAACGCGCCAAATCTTTAGACAAAGCAACGATTTGGCTGCCTTTTATGCCTTGCGCGGGTTCGATTTCATAGCGCGTAATCACCGGGCCTGAAGTGGCGGACACGACTTGCACGCCGATGCCGAACTCAGCCAGCTTGGACTCAATCAGCTCGGCAGTGCGCTCCAATTCGGCGGGATTGATGCTGACGGGTTCGCCATTGGGCAGGCGCAGCAGGCTCATGCTGGGTTTGTGGTATTCGCCTGTCTGTTGCGGCTCGTTGTCTTCAAACAAAGAAGCCTGAATTTTGGGCGGCGGCGCAACGGAGACTGCGACGGATTTGCGGTTGCTGGTGCTGCCTGCAAGCGGAGTAACGGGCGTGGCGGTGATGTTTTTGGCTTCTTTCACCATGCGGCGTGTATTTTCCGTTTCCAAGGCTTCGGCGGTCGAGCCGTCATCCTTGCGTCTGCCCAACGCCTTTTTCAGACGACCCCAAATGCCTGAAAACAGGCTTTCGGTATTGCGTCCTGTTTTTGCCATGAACTCCAGCCAAGACACTTGCGCCAGCAAGGAAACGGAAAGCAGCAGCATGACGCACATAATCAGCAGGCTGCCGGATTTGCCCAGCAGCCAAGCCAAGCCCGAACCTGCCAAAGCGCCGACCAAACCGCCCGCACCGACAGGCAGGGTTTCGTCCAAAGTATTTTGAAGGGTGAAATATTCGAGAATCGGGCTGCACACCAAAAGCAGGAACAAAGCCAGCGCGGCAACGCCGTGATTGTACGATTTGTAGTTTTCGCGCTTTTGCAGCGGGCGGAAATTTTTATAGAGGAAAACGCACGAAGCGGCGATCCACCACCAAAATGACAGTCCGAAAAGATAATAGCCGACATCGGAAACATACGCGCCAAACAGCCCGCCGAAATTGGCGATGTCGTCCGATTTCGGCACGCTGCGCGACCATGCGGGGTCGGTCATTTTGAAGCTGGCGAGGGAAATGGCGATGAAGACCGTCACCATCAGCCCGAAGAGCCACAGCGCGTCGTTAATCAGATTGACGACATGCTCGGGGCGCGCTTTTTTTTCTTCATTTTTTTGCAGCGCTTTGGCAGCCTTCAAACGCTCGGAAACCTTGTTCGGCTCTGTCTGCGCCTTCGTTTGGCTTTGACGGCGCGTGCTCAGTTTGGCGTTTGTTTTGGCTTTAGTTTTTGATGCGGTTTTAGAGGATTTTGCGGTCATGGATGGATTTTTGATATTCGGTACAGGTCGTCTGAAAAGGGAAAACCGACGGGGAATCAATCCGTCGGGTGTAATGTGTGTAAGGTCTAAATTATACCGTATTTACTGTTTCTTATAAAACAAGGTCGTCTGAAAAGGTTTTCAGACGACCTTGTTGTCCTAATTAGACTTTAGAACAGGTTGCTGACAAAAATCAGCAAAATCACTAACGGTACAAGGTATTTCACATAAGCAAACCAAATATTGACCGTCGTATGGTTGCCTTTATAAAGCAATTCGTCCTTCGCTTCGTCCTTCATCACAAAACCGACAAACAACGCGGAGCCGAGCGCCGTCAGCATAAACAAGATATTGCCGCTGATATAGTCAAAGGCATCAAAAATATTTTTGCCGAACACGGAAACATCTTTCCACGGGCCATAGCTCAGAATGGACGGGATGTTGCCGAAGATGAAGATAGCAGCCAATACAATCGTAATCGCGGCAGTACGGCGGATTTTGGTTTTTTCCTGAATCGTCGTAATCAACACTTCATAAATGGTCAGCGAAGTCGTCAGCGCGGCAATCAGGAGCAGCGAGAAGAAAATCACGGCGAACACAGGTCCTGCCCACATATTCGAGAATACAATCGGCAAACTTTGGAATACCAAAGTCGGACCGGAATTGGGCGCGACGCCGAAGCTGAAGAGCGACGGGAAAATCATAAAGCCCGCCAGTACGGCGATGATGGTATTGGTAATTGCGGTAATGACTGCGGTTTGCACCAGATTTTCGTTTTTATCCAGATAGCTGGACAAGGTAATCATTACGCCGAAACCCAAGCTCAAAGCGAAGAATACTTGCCCCAAAACGAAGACGAAAAGTTCTGCAGTAATCTTGCTGAAGTCAGGCTTCAGATAGAAAGTAATCCCTTCCATCGCGCCCGGCAAGGTAACGTTGCGCACGACCATGGCAATCAGGAATAGAAACAGCAGCGGCATCAGGTATTTCGCCGCTTTTTCAATGCCGCCGATGACGCCTTTGACCAAAATCCATTGGTTCACAACGACAAACAAGAAAGTGTAGAACGCAATTTCCCAGGGGCTGT
This sequence comes from Neisseria mucosa, assembly GCA_003028315.1. Classification (NCBI taxonomy): domain Bacteria; kingdom Pseudomonadati; phylum Pseudomonadota; class Betaproteobacteria; order Neisseriales; family Neisseriaceae; genus Neisseria; species Neisseria mucosa. The sequence goes on from CP028150.1 coordinate 529,810, forward strand.
TTTCGATGTGTTCGGTAAAGAAGCTTTTCGTTAGTTCGCCGCTGACAGGGCTGGAAATATTCAGGTTTCCGCTAATAATATTAATGATATAGCTGATCACCCAGCCGCCGAGCACCATGTAATACGCCATGATGCCGAACGAGCCGAGCAAGCCCATCCAGCCGACCAGTTTCCAAATTTTAGCGACGGGTTTGCCGTTCATCGAGCCGCCGAACGCATCCAGCGCGTTCACACCTTTGCGCCGTCCGATGACGTTTTCCACCAAAATCATCGGAATACCGATAACAAACATGGCGATACAGAATAAAAACACATACGCGCCGCCGCCGTTTTCACCGACCAAATACGGGAAACGCCACGTCGCGCCGAAACCGACAGTCGCGCCGGCAACGGTAAGGATATAAGCCAAACGGTTGGACCAAGTTTGACGGGGTTGGTTGGAAGACATAAAACACCATCTGCCTTGTTGGGAAAACTTGAAATTATACGCGAACGGATTAACGGTTCTTAACTGAATATCAAAAAGCATTATAGTGAAAACATCTGGGAATTTTGCATTTTTTAGGGGAAAGCCATAAAGACAAAGGTCGTCTGAAAACAAAACAGGGGATATAGCTGGATATACTAGGAAACCATTGTCATTTCCCACCCTATTAAAATGTCAGGATTCAGACTTAAAACCACGATATGAAAAAACCTGCTTTGATCATGCAATCAAAGCAGGTTTTTATATTTGGTCGGAATGAGAGGATTCGAACCTCCGACCCCTTCGTCCCGAACGAAGTGCGCTACCGGGCTGCGCTACATTCCGAATAAGCAGGCATTATAGAGGAATTTTCGGCAGGATGCACGGATTTTGTCGGAGAAACTGTCGGGATTCGGATAAATATTTGGATAATAAACATCTTATCGATATATCTATCGGCTTGGGTTTGAAAAGGTGGGAAATACTTACCGTTTTTCACATTTTCCTTGCTTGAAAGCAGGGATTTTATCTTTATGTTAGTATCCGCTATGGCTTCGAATATAAATACGGATTGGTCAGAATCGCTTCGGCTTAGAGATTAAGGAACAGTAATTATGCAATTTTTCGGTATCGGTTTTTTAGTTTTGATTTTTTTGGAAATCATGTCGATTGTCTGGGTTGCCGACTGGCTTGGCGGCAGCGTGGCGTTGCTGCTGATGGTCGTCAGTTTCGTATCCGGCGTATTTATGCTGCGCAATACGGGGCTGTCCGGCATTTTACTGGCAGGAGCGACGATACGGAGCGGAGGAAAGGTTTCGCTTTATCAGATGCTATGGCCGATACGCTATGCTGTGGCAGCGGTGTGCCTGATGAGTCCGGGCTTTATTTCGACGGGATTGGCATTATTGCTGTTGTTGCCGTTTAAAGGTCGCCCGGTTGTGCAAGCGGAGACGGATGGGAATATATTTGGGCAGCGGCCGTTTTCAACTAAAGCACAAGATGATGATGTGATTGAAGGCGAATATACGGTAACGGGTAAAGATTCGGATACGAAGCATCAGGCTTACATCGAACATAAAAAAGATTGAGATATGGAATCTGTCAGCCGGAATGGTTGGCTTGAAATAAAAAGGTCGTCTGAAAATATTTTCAGACGACCTTTTGTAATTGTTGCCGAATTAACGGCGACGACCGAATCCGCGACCCATCGGGCGGCGGTAGTTGGAAGGTTGTTGGGTGGTTTGACGGTAGCGGGGTTGTTGTTGAGCCTGCTGCGCGGGGATGCTGCGGGTATTCAGTTGCTGGCTGGTACGGCCGTTGGGACGGGCCGATTGGTAGTAATGGGTACGGGCGCGCTGTGCAATCGGGCTGTTTTGATTGTTCGCACGGGTGAATTTGTTTGCCAGTGCGTTACCGATAAATGCGCCTGCGGCTGTACCGATTAGGCTTTGAAGCAGCCAGCTTCCTGTGGATTGGTCGTAAATATATTGTTGTCCGTCTTTGCCGGTAACGGGTTGGCCGTTGTTGCCGTTAGCTTGCGCTTCGACAGGGATGGTGTCTTGTACGGCTTCGGGAGTGAGTTGGTAAACGGTATTGTCCTGCTGGCCGTTTTGCTGTGCCAATTGTTGTTGCAGGGCTTCGATTTGTTTTTGCTGCTGTTCAAGCTGTGCTTGCGTATTGTCTTTGCAGGCGGCAAGGGCGAAAGCGGAGAGCGCGGCTAAGGCGATAATTTTTTTCATTGTTGTGTGTTTCCTTGGTCGGTTGTCATTAATGCCGTCTTATGTAAGTCGTCGGCATGGTTCTAAGCGCGTGGCCTGCCTGCCATATGGTGTGTTTTGGGGATTTATCAAGCAAGGTTGCTCTTTTTTACAATGGGAGTTTCGGTAGTTTGGCTGCAAAAGCAAGGCTGTCGGCAACAATATTTCCTTGAGGTTTCACTTCGTGTTCGGTTTCCATAATAAGCAGTTTGTCGGGGCGGCGGGCGTGCAGGCTCATGTGCATTTCCGCGGGGGAGAAGGGGAGGTGATGGTGTTTGGCAAATGTTTGTGCGCGCTGATTGGCGGTTTTGAGCATGGGCATCAGAGTGATGTCGAGATGAAAGCGGCGAACGCCCAAAATAAGGATGCGTGCGGCGAAGAAGTCGGCTTCTTCTGTAAACACGGCGGGACTGTTGCAATTGAAGTCGTGGCGTTCGGCCGCAATCAATGTGGCGAGAGAGCGGATTTGTGGAATCAAGGCCTCGCTGATAAGGCCTGAGGTTTGGGGAATGGTGTTGTCTGAAAATGTGTTGTGGCTGTTGCCGTCAACAATCATATGGCAGCGGTGAAGGGTTTGTGGACGTCTTTGGATATTTGCAGAGAGGTTCATGGCTTTTCCTTTATTGGTATCTATTCGCATCGTGTATCGGGATTGGCGGCCATGAAGGGTATAAAAAAAGCCGCTCAATCAGGGCGGCTCTTGTTTTGCTGTTCATTTCCGTCTGTTTCAGACAAGCGCAAAAAAGTACCGCACATTTGTGTGGTACCAATAGAAGAAAGCGTTTGAATGCTTAGCGGTTTGCATGATGGTATTTTGCTGGATATTGAATATATATGCGCTGAATTCTAAATCAGAAAGTCGAATAATTTCAATACTTGATGGATAAATTTGATTAATAATTTTTCAACTTTTTGTAATTAATGGAATTTATTTTTAAGCTGCGTATGGAAAGGCGCATTGTATGCGGATGTTGGGGAAAGTATCATCGCTTGGGTAGGTTTGATGCCTTATATTTTAAATAGGTCGTCTGAAAACGGGCAATGCCGGTTTTCAGACGACCTTTGCGTTTTTAAGCTGCCTCAATCATCAGGCGATTTCGAGCCACATCACTTGGTAGGGGCGCAGCACCAAATCTTGATTCAATGCCACGGTTTCGCCGCTGATGAGGTCTTTGGCGCGGGCGGGCATGGCTTGCAGGGTGTGCGCGCTGATGGTTTGCGGGTGTTCGCTGAAGTTGCCGAACGCCAACAGCGCATTGTTTCGGATGTAGCCGATGATGTGTTTGTTGTTGGTGTTGAAGGTAACCAGACGGCCGCCGTTCAAGCGCGGGTTGTTTTGGCGGATGTCTATCATGTGGCGCAGGCCTTGATAGATTTGTCCTGCCGCGGTTGACGGGTCGTGGCGCTGTTCGTACAACTCGGCGTTGTAACGCGGACGGTGCGCCCAGCGGCTGTCGTCGCTCTTGTTGCTGTCGTTTGACCAGTCGTCGTCGTTGAGCGTGCCGACTTCGTCGCCGAGATAAATCAGGGGCAGGCCGCCGGTACTCAGGGCGATGCTGTACAAGAGTTTGATGCGGTCAACGGCGTGTGGGTCGTGTTGCGCCAAACCTGCCAAGGCGGCGGCAGTACCGCTGACGCGGCAGTCGCCGGTATTGGGGTTGTATTGGAAGGGGACGCCGCGCGCGAAGCTGCCGTCGAAATGGTTGACGAAGAAGCGGTTGAGGAATTGGCGGTGGTCGTAGCCGTGGATGCCGAACTGCCATGCGTCTTCGTCGGCGAACGTCCAGCCGATGTCGTCATGGCTGCGGACGTAGTTGACCCATGCGGTATGGTCGGGCAGGTTGTGGCGGTAGGAGAGGGCTTGGTGGAGCAGGTTGACTTCGCGGGTGGCGAGGGTGTTCCACAACAATGCCATTTGCAGCGGGTTGTAGCCGATTTGGCATTCGTCTTGTCCGATGTATTGGACGACTTGGTCGGGGTGGACGATGGCTTCGGATTTGAAGAACACGGCAGGTGCGGCGATGCGCATGACGGCGTTGAACGCGCGGATTAAGGCGTGGGCTTGCGGCAGGTTTTCGCAATCCGTACCCATTTGTTTCCAAATGAAGGCGACGGCGTCCATACGCAGGATGTCGACGCCCAGATTGGCGAGGAACATCATTTCGCCTGCCATGGCGCGGAATACCCATGGATTGCTGTAATTCAAATCCCATTGGAAGGAATTGAACGTCGTCCATACCCAGCGTCCGTCTTCCAATTGGGAGAAGCCGCCCGGATGCTGGTCGGGGAAGATTTCGCGCAGGGTGCGGTCGTATTGGTCGGGCATCCAGCGGTCGGGGAAGATATAGTAGAAATTGTCGAAAAGCGGATCGCCGGCGGCGCAGCGTTTCGCCCATTCGTGTTCGTTGGAAGTGTGATTGAAGATGAAATCGACGACGGCGGAAATGCCCGCTTCGTGCAGCGCGGCAATGACATCGCGCAAATCGTCTATCGTACCCAAAGCCGGATTGACGTCGCGGTAGCTGCTGACCGCATAGCCGCCGTCGCTTTTGCCTTCAGGGCATTTAAACAGGGGCATCATGTGCAGATAGGTCAGCCCCAGCTCTTGAAAATAAGGGATTTTGGCTTTCAAGCCTTTCAAATCGCCCGCGAACAAATCGACATAACACACGCCGCCGACCTGTTTATTGGACAAAATCCAATCGGGGTCATTCTCACGCGCGGCATCGATGGCTTTCAGAGACTTATCGCGTTGGGAATAGCTTTGCCATGCTTGGGCAATCAGTTGTTCCAGCATGGGCAGGACGGCTTCGTTGTCGTTGTAAACGTTGTCCAGCTCGTGCATCAGCTTGGGGAAATGCTCGTTCAAACGCCGGTCAAACTGTTTCCAGTCTTCGGAAGCTTCGACGGTCGCACGCTGTTTGGGGCTATATTCTGCCAAGGCGCGCTCTTTGAGATGATGCAGGGTCAAATCGACCTGTTGGGTCTGGGTCAACATAATGTTTACTCCGAGTTGAGGTTGGATTTGTTTGGAAGCCTGATTCCGGCGGGAACATTGGCCGGAGACAGGCTTATCATACTTTAAGAAACTGCTTGTGAACAGGGTTTGGAGAGGAGTAACCGTATTGTTTTATGTGGAATTTTTTTAAACCTAGGGCGGCGGGTGTGTTTGGGGTAACTGTATATATTATTTGGAAAAAAATTTTATGTGGGGAAGGCTGTGGGGCAGGGGGATGTTTGGGACGAAGAGGGGAGGAATATCGGATACCTGTCGGATGATTTGGTTTACAAAGGTTTATGACGAGCGCGGAAAGGCCGGATTAATACTGGAAGTAGACGGATGAAAACAATTTCCTTTGACGAAAGTCAAAAGATTGGGATGACATGAAGGGATGAATAAAAAAGGTTTTCAGAGGTCGTCTGAAAACCTTTTTTCTTGTCTATCGCCCCTTAAAACTTAAAGTTCACGCCGCCGGTGAAGCTGCGTCCCATTTGCGGGGTGTCGGACAGGAAGCTGCTGTGGGCGTAAACGGATTGGTTGAACAGGTTGTCGGCTTTGACGTACCAATTCCACTCGCCGTAGCCGGTGCGGCGGCGGTAGTTTGCGCCGAGGTTGAGCATATGGTGTCCGAGCGTGCGCGTTTCGTAGCGGGCGAGTTTGTTTTGGGCGAACACGCGGTAGTAGTCGAGATGGGCATCGATGCGGTCGGTCAGCGCGGCATTCAGGTGGAAGCCGAGCCGTGCGGCGGGAACGCGCGGGGCGTTTTGGTCGGCTTGGGTGATGTAGGGACGGTTGCCGTAGGCGTCTTCCCTGCCGGGCAGCGACGGGAGGTTTTTCAGACGACCTCTGACGTAGTCGCCGGAAAGTCCGATGCGGTAGCGCGGTGTGGGCTTGAAGTAGATTTCGCCTTCCGCGCCGTAGAAGTCGGCGCCGGATTGGTTGTAGCGCACGAGCTTCATTTCGCTGTCGTCTTCGATGGATTTGGGGCCGCGTCCGTCGTTGAGGGTTTGGGCGTAGATGTAGTTGCCGAAGCGGTTGCGGTAGAGTGCCAGATTGTATTGCCAGCGGTCGCCTTCATAGCCCAGCGCGAGTTCGATGTTGTTGGAACGCTCTTTGTTCAGGTGTTTGTTGCCGACTTCAAAGGTATTGGTGGCAACGTGTTTGCCGTGTGCGTACAGCTCTTGCGTTGACGGCAGACGTTCCTGATGGGAAGCGGTCAGGCTAAGTTTGTGGTATGGCGAGAAATACCAGTTGCCGGAAAGCGCGAACGAGCGGGCGGTTTGGCGGTGCGCACCGAGATCGGGCAAGGGTTGGTTGTAGTAGTTTTCCCGATCAATTAAGGCTTTGTCGTACTGGATGGCGGCTTTTTGTTTTTCCACGCGCACGCCGCCCTCAAGCGAGAAGTTGTCCCAATTTGCCTGTTCTACGCCGAAAAAGCTGTAATGATGCACATCGTTGTCGATCAGCATCGGCTGTTGGACGGTTTCGGGAATGGCGGAAAGCGCGCTGGATTTTTGGGTGAGGTATTGCACGCCCCAACTGCCTTTCAGACGACCTATGGGCAGGTGGCGCAATTCGATGCGGGCATTTTGCGTTTTGTTTTTAAAGAAGTTTTCCACCGCATCGCCCGCTTTTTCGTCGTGGTGGTAGTCGTTGCGGTTCAGGTGCACGCGCAGGGCTTCGAAACCGGGGAGCGGCTGCTTCCATTCGGCGCGGATTTCGTAGCGTTTGTTGCGCAGGTCTATCCACGGTCTGCCGCTGTGGGTATGCGCGTGTGCATTATCGTCGTCGTGGAAGCCGCAGCTCAAGCCCGGATTGTCGTAATCGACGTCTTCTTCGGTCAACAGGTGCGGATAAAGCTGCAAATAGCGTTTGTTAATCAAACTTTTCTGCCAGATGATGTCGGCGTGGCAGTCGTCGTAGAGGTGGCTGTGCGCAGGCAGGCCGTAGCGGTCGCGACGGTCGCTGTACGCCGCGCCGATAAAGCCTTTCTCGCCCACCCAAGACAGCCCGATGCTGCCCGTTTGCGAATCGGCATGGCTGTCGGGCAAGCGTTTCAGACGACCCTCTTCTTTGCGGTAACGCGGTACGGCGTAGTCGCCCGATTTGCGGTACAGCCCTTCCGTGTGCAACACGAAGTTTTTACCCAGTCCGACATTGATGCCGCCGGACGTGAGTTTTTCCAAATTGCCACTGCCCAAACGCAGCCCCAGTTCGCCCGATACGCCGTTTTCAGGCATTTTTTCGGGGATTTTTCCGTCGGCAACATCCACCAAGCCCGCCACATTGCCCGAGCTGTACAACAGCGTTACCGGCCCGCGCAGGATTTCAACCTGTTGCGACAAGGCGGTGTCCACCATCAGGGCATGGTCGGGCGAAAAATCCGCCATGTCGCCCGTTTCACCGTGATGGTTCAACACTTTAATCCGTCTGCCCGTCTGCCCGCGTATCACAGGCGCGGATGCGCCGCCGCCATATTGCGAAGCATGGACGCCCGGCACGCCGTTGAGCGCGTCGCCGAGATTGACGGCTTTTTGCCGCAAAGTATCGCCGGCAATGATTTTGTCGGAGGCGGTTGAACTGTGCAGCAGCCCCGAAGTGGCGCGCGGATGGCTTTTACCGACGACGTTGACCGTTTCCAAGTCCACCGTCTGCTCGGTTTCATGCGCTTGAGAAAGAATAGGGGTGCTGATTAAAAGAATAGATAAAACAATGGGTTTGAGTGTGTTTTGTGTCATTTTAGTTTTTCATCATATTTCGAAAGTTTGTTATTATATAACATTTCAGCATTAATATAACAAGAATTTAAGAAGCAAATCGCATTTGATGCCGCAAAACAGCCAAGCCAAAGCCCATACAAACAGCGCAAAACCAAAAACAATAAAGAGGCAGTGTTAAACAGCGACCATAACAATAATCCGTTTTCGGTCAAATGTAGTAAATTTAGATAATGGTTTAAAATATCAATCAAATATTAAACACACTAGGAAAGGAATTGGTGCTGGTCCGGGACTTATTGCAAGTATTGAATCTAGGAATTTCTTGGATTTATTCAAAAAATCCGTACCCGCATAAAATCCCGACAGTAATTTACGCTTTTATTTTGATGGTGAAATGGTTCATCAATTTGCACTCAGTAATGGTGTCTATCACTGTGCAGGAATAAAAGGAAAACAACAGGCTAATCAGATACCTATAGAAATTAAACATTACTTTAATATTAATGTTAAAAAATTAAAGGATGTTGGTAACAATTAGTTTAATATACATATATCTTGGAGGATATGATGATTTTTGGAGATCCATATAAATTTGCTATTCAATTTGATTTTGTAGAAGATTGGTTTCTGGAATGGGGAGAAGATTTGAAAAATGATGGAGTATTTCATTATATAATTCAAGGTTATATATTGCCGACCGAATTGAAGTATCAATCAATCAGCATTCTAGATGCGGTAAATTCATTGAATGTAAAAATAGGCAGCCTGAATAAATTCAATGCTTTCACGATCTATAACCAAGATGCTCAATATATTTTGGAAAAATTAGAAAATATTTTGGAAAAGATCTTAAACGGAGATGAAACCTATGAGGAATATCAATTATATGACTCAACCTATTTAAATATAGAAGAAAATATTTTTGATAATCAAAATAGCTGGCTGGTATCAACCGACCATTCGGAAAAAATCATATTTAGAGATTATAAAGGGGAGATTCAGGAGGTTATATTAGAAAAAGGATATTGTATAGATATAATGGAGAAAGTAATCACGTGGGCAAGATCTTATTTTAAAAATGAAAAATGGATTTAATTAGAGACTGAGGTAGATTAGCATAGCTGCTAATCTACCTCAGTCCCAAGATATAGTGGATTAAATTTAAATCAGGACAAGGCGACGAAGCCGCAGACAGTACAAATAGTACGGCAAGGCGAGGCAACGCCGTACTGGTTTAAATTTAATCCACTATAAAACCCCGTATAGCGTCGGAAACCTAATATCTTAAAAATAATAAAAAGACGGAAATAGCGGCAGTACGCCACCCTTCCGGTTTGTTTGCAAAGCATCATGTTGCCTAAATAGCAAAAAAGGTCGTCTGAAAACCAGATTCCGTTTTCAGACGACCTTTACGGTTTGATGACTGCTATTTGGCAACTTTGACTGCTGCGGTTTCGGCAATCAAGTCAAGGAAGACCAGCGGCTCTTTGCCGATATTTTTCAACGCATGGGACTGACCGGGGCGGGCGATGGTGATGTCGCCGGCGCCGACTTGGGTCTGTTTGCCCGTGCTGTCGGTAAACACGCCTTTGCCCGATACGATGATGTAAACGTCTTCGTTGTCGGTGTGTTTGTGTTCGCCGATGGATGCGCCCGGCGGCAGGGTCAGCCAGCCGATTTCCCTGAACGCGTCTTGTGCGGCGGTCTGGTGGCGGTTGAAGGCGAAGCGGCCGAGCAGCGGGCCTTTGCCTCCGGCTGCGTTTTCGCGGTTCCACTCCGCCAAGTCGGCTTTTTTGTACACTTGGACGCTGCGGTCGGCAGGTTTGGCCTGTTCCGCGGCGTGGATACTGACGCTCGTGCCGAGCAGAAAGGCGACGGACAATACGGCAAATAGCGGTTTCATCATGGTTCTCCGTTTGTTTTTTTGGGGCAGATAAAGCGCAGGCTGCATTCAGACAGTTTACGTATCAATATTGACGACAGGTAAGATTGCATAGCATCATTTCCCAGCTTTTCAGCACAGGATTTTCCTTATTACCCCAACATCGTTAAGAGACAAAAACATGACCGAAACACAAAAAATCTATACTGCATGGACACAGATGTGGAATGGCAATCTCAACATTGCCGATGAACTGCTGTCAAACAACTTCAAAGCACATCTGACCGCTGATTCCACTCCACCACCCGCGCCCGTAACTGACATAGCCAGTGCAAAGGCTTGGATAGCTACCATTCGTGCTAAAGCAGATTTGCATTATGAAATCGTACTCGGTCCGTTCCGCGACGGAGACACAATTTCTGCATATTGGCGTGTAACCGCTACGCTCGGTAACCAAACCGCCGTCAAAGTCGGTACGGATTTTCTGAAAATCAAAGACGGTAAGATTACCGACTGCTGGACAATGAACAACAACGCTGCATAATGGGGTTACCAAACCCGATATGTTTTCGAACAGCCTGCATTAGTTGATGCGTTCCGTTTTCAGACGACCTACGGAGGCGATGGCTTTTCCCCCGCAGGCGTCAAGGCTTATTTCACGTTGCGCAGATAGTTCAGCAACAAGGGAACGGGGCGGCCGGTCGCGCCTTTTTCGCTGCCGGATTTCCATGCCGTACCCGCGATGTCGAGGTGCGCCCACGGGTAGTCTTCGGTGAAGTAAGACAGGAAGGTGGCGGCGGTAATCGTGCCTGCGCCGGGCGTGCCGATGTTGGGGATGTCGGCGAAGTTGGATTTGAGCTGGTCTTTGTAGGTTTCAAAGAGCGGCAGCTGCCATGCTTTGTCGTCCACGTTGCGGGAGGCGGCAAGCAGGCTGTCGACCAAATCCTGGTTGTTGCCCATCACGCCGCTGACGTCATGTCCCAAGGCGATGATACACGCGCCGGTCAGGGTGGCGACGTCGATGACGGCTTTGGGTTTGAACTGCTCGGCGTAAGTAAGCGCGTCGCACAAAATCAGACGGCCTTCGGCATCGGTGTTCAACACTTCAATCGTTAGGCCTTTCATGCTTTTCACGACGTCGCCCGGTTTGTTTGCCGCGCCGGAAGGCATGTTTTCGCAGGTGGCGACGACGGCGACGAGGTTAATCGGCAGTTGCAGTTTGACGGCGGCGCAGAAGGTGCTGATGACGGTTGCCGCGCCGCACATGTCAAACTTCATTTCGTCCATGTTCAGACCGGGTTTGAGGGAGATGCCGCCGGTGTCGAAGGTAATGCCTTTACCGACCAAGACGACGGGGGCGGCTTCTTTGTCGGCCGCGCCGAAGTAGCTCAATTCAATCAGATAGGGATCTTCCACGCTGCCTTTGGCGACCGACCAGAACGAACCCATGTTTTCTTTGATATAGTCTTTTTCGATGATTTTGGCGTGTGCGCCCAGTTTTTCGGCTTCGGCTTTGGCGGTGCGCGCTAAAAATTCGGGCGTGCATTCGTTGGGCGCGGCATTGCCCAAGTCGCGGCAGAGGCTTTGTCCGTAAACCTGCGCTTCGGCGACGCGCAGGGCTTCTTTGACGGCGGCTTCGTGTGCGGTGTGGAACACGGCTTGCGAGAACTTGGCGGGCTTGGCTTCTTTTTTGTAGCGGTCGAAACGGTAGGCGGCGTTACCGAACGCGATGGCAAAGGCTTCGGCAACGGCGGCGGCTTGCGCTTCATCGAAGGCATGGATGTCCGTATTAACCGTTTCCTGATTTTGCGCCCATTTGGCGGCTTCGGCAGCGGCCTTGTTCAGCGCGGCGCGGTCGGTTTTTTCGAGGCGGACGACGGCGACTACCTGCAAACCGTTGTCCGTCGGGATTTTGGTGTCGGCAAAAGTTTGACCTTCTTCAAGCGAAGACAAAAGGGCAAGGGCGGTCGGGTGGTTTAATTGTGCGGTTTCGGTGCAGACAAATAACTGCGCGCCTGCCTGTTGCGGCTGCAAGGTTCCGGCTTTTGTGCTAAATTCCACGTTTATTCTCCTGATTGAGATGGTTTCGGGTAGTTTCAGACGACCCTTTGCATCAAGGGGTCGTCTGAAAACGGTTGGAAAGATTGTACTCCATTTGAGAGGTCGTCTGAAACCTTGCGCAGACAATCCGCCTGCGCCGAACCGCTACCGCTCCTAGCCGCGATTCTATGATTTATCAAAGAAACTTCATCAAAGAACTCTCTTTTACCGCCGTCGGCATTTTCGTCGTCCTCTTGGCAGTGTTGGTCTCCACGCAGGCAATCAACCTGCTCGGCCGTGCCGCCGACGGGCGCGTCGCCATCGATGCCGTGTTGGCATTGGTCGGCTTCTGGGTCATCGGCATGACGCCGCTTTTGCTGGTTTTGACCGCGTTTATCAGCACGCTGACCGTGTTGACCCGCTACTGGCGCGACAGCGAAATGTCGGTCTGGCTCTCCTGCGGGCTGGCGTTGAGGCAATGGATACGCCCCGTCATGCAGTTTGCCGTACCGTTTGCCATCCTGATTGCCGTCATGCAGCTTTGGGTCATGCCGTGGGCAGAACTGCGCAGCCGCGAATACGCCGAAATCCTCAAGCAGAAGCAAGAATTATCCATGGTGGAAGCAGGCGAGTTCAACAGCCTGGGCAAGCGCAACGGCAGGGTTTACTTCGTCGAAACCTTCGATACCGAATCAGGCATCATGAAAAATCTGTTCCTGCGCGAACAGGATAAAAACGGCAACGACAACATTATCTTCGCCAAAGAAGGTAATTTCTCGCTGAACGACAACAAGCGCACGCTCGACCTGCGCAACGGCTACCGTTACAGCGGCACGCCCGGCAAAGCCGACTACAACCGCGTTTCCTTTCAAAACCTCAGCCTGATTATCAGCACCACGCCCAAACTCATCGACCCCGTTTCCCACCGCCGCACCATCCCGACATCGCAGCTCATCGGCAGCAGCAACCCGCAACATCAGGCGGAATTGATGTGGCGTATCTCGCTGACCGTCAGCGTCCTCCTGCTCTGCCTGCTTGCCGTACCGCTTTCCTATTTCAACCCGCGCAGCGGCCACACCTACAACATCCTCGTCGCCATCGGGCTTTTCCTGATTTACCAAAACGGACTGACCTTCCTGCGCAATGCCGTGGAAGACGGCAAAATCCATTTCTGGCTCGGACTGCTGCCCATGCACATCATCATGTTCGCCATCGCCGTCGTACTCCTGCGCGTCCGCAGCATGCCCAGCCAGCCCTTCTGGCGGGCGGTTGGCAAAAGTCTGACATTGAAAGGCGGAAAATGAACCTGATTTCACGTTACATCATCCGCCAAATGGCGGTTATGGCGGTTTACGCCCTCCTGGCCTTCCTCGCCCTGTACAGCTTTTTCGAGATCATCAACGAAGTCGGCGACTTGGGCAAAGGCAGCTATAACGGCGCAACCATGGCGCAATACGTCCTCATGCAGATGCCCGCGCGCGCCTACGAACTCATGCCCCTCGCCGTCCTCATCGGCGGACTCGTCTCCCTCAGCCAGCTTGCTGCCGGCAGCGAACTGACCGTCATCAAAGCAAGCGGTATGAGCACCAAAAAACTGCTGCTGATCCTGTCGCAGTTCGGACTGATTTTCGCCCTCGCCACCGCCACGCTCGGCGAATGGATTGCCCCCACCCTCAGCCAAAAAGCCGAAAACATCAAATCCGCCGCCATCAACGGCAAAATCAGCACCGGCAATACGGGGCTTTGGCTCAAAGAAAAAAACAGCATCATCAACGTGCGCGAAATGCTGCCCGACCATACCCTGCTGGGCATTAAAATTTGGGTGCGCAACGACAAAAACGAGCTGACGCAGGCAACGGAAGCCGAATCCGCCGTTTTAAACAACGACGGCAGTTGGCAGTTGAAAAACATCCGCCGCAGCACACTTAGCGAAGACAAAGTCGAAACCTCGACCGCAAACGAAGAAAACTGGCCGATCGCCGTCAAGCGCAACCTGATGGACGTATTGCTTGTCAAACCCGACCAAATGTCGGTCGGCGAACTGACCACCTACATCAGCCACCTCGAAAACAACAACCAAAACACCCAGATCTACGCCATCGCCTGGTGGCGCAAATTGGTTTACCCCGTCGCCGCCTGGGTCATGGCACTCGTCGCCTTCGCCTTCACCCCGCAAACCACCCGCCACGGCAATATGGGCTTGAAACTCTTCGGCGGCATCTGCCTCGGCTTGCTGTTCCACTTCGCCGGACGGCTCTTCGGCTTTACCAGCCAACTCTACGGCGTCCCCCCTTTCCTCGCCGGCGCACTGCCCACCATAGCCTTCGCACTGCTCGCGGTGTGGCTGATACGCAGGCAGGAGAGAAGATAAAAAGATGGATTCGGAGAAAACGTCGTCTGAAAACGGTTTTGCGAAATACGCTATGCCTGTTTTCAGACGACGTTTTGTTTGGTTTGAGTTTGGGTAGGGCGGGGTAGTGGAGGGTGCGGTTTATTTGGATGGTTATAAGCCAATCCGCTGTAAAAGTCGTCTGAAACCAATTCGTCGTTCAGGAGATTTGCTCGCCAAATTGTTGAAACAAAGAAAACGAGGTCGTCTGAACGCTGTTTCAGACGACCTTTTGTTTTTTTGTATTTATTGTTATCCGGCGGTGTTGCCGTTTTCCAAAACATCCAAGATGTTTTTCAGATTGGCGGAATCGAGCTGGCCGGGGGCGGAGGCGGTGCCTGCCGTGCCGAATGTGATGGCGGAGCCGAAGGTCGAGCCTGCGATGCGGCTGACGAGTCCGAGCTTGCCCATGGAGATGGTAACAATCGGGCGGTTTGCGGTTTGACGGGCTTCCCAAGTGGCGTCCAAAAGCGTCAGGACATCGGCGGGGCTTTGGGGCATCACGGCAATTTTGCAGATGTCCGCGCCTGCCTCTTCCATTTTTTTCAGACGACCTGTGATGTCCGATTTGGCGGGTGTTTGATGGAAATCGTGGTTGCTCATCAGTACAGCGGTGTCGTTCGCTTTGGCGGCGGCAACCGCTTGGCGGACTTCGCTCTCGCCGGCGGAAAGTTCGATGTCTATGATGTCGATAATGCCTGAAGCGGCAGCTTTATCGAGCAACTCGAAATAATACGCTTTGCTGCAAGGGTATTCGCCGCCTTCCTCTGCGCGTCGGAAGGTAAACAGCAGCGGGGTTTCTGGAAAGGCGCGGCGTACGGCTTCGGCTTGGGCGAGCAGGTACTCGGGGTTACCCGCTTGGTCGAAATAGTCGGCTCTGAACTCGATAATATCGAAACAGGCGTGTTCGAGGTTTTTCAGGGCAGCGGATAAGGCTGCTTCGTCTCGGGCAACCAAGGGAACGGCGATTTTCGGTTGCCCGCTGCCGAGCGTGAGATGGCGGATGGTCAGGGTTTTCATGGGTTTTCTGCTGTATTGGTACGATGGCTGTCGAGCAGCGGATCGGGGAATGGTGTCCAGACAACGCCGTTGATACCGCTTTCGGTCAGGCGGCGGTTGAGCCAGCTGTTGCACGTATTGAAAAGATGGTAGCGTCCTTCTGCCTCGTAGAATGCGTCGTCAGCGCTGTAATGCGCGCCGGCGACAGGGATGGCTTTGCCCGCTTTCAACTTGAAATGGCGCATCAGGTTGGCACTCAGGCGGCGGTATTGTTCGCGGCTGACGGTGAATTTGACGGTATTTTCGCCTTCGCGCGGCGGCTCGCGGTAGTAGATGGCGTGAATCAGCGTGCTGTTGACCCCGCTTAACGCCTGTACTGCCGTAGAGGCGGTCAAATCCGACCACTGCGGCGTGTTCAAATAGAAATTGCGCTCGCCCCAGCCTATGCCGACGTAGCGGATGGGCGCATCGCCTTGCCCTGCGGGGCTGTCGGCAGGATTGATGATGCTGGTCCAGTCGAAAAGGTCGTCTGAAAGCGGCATGACGACGTCGGCGTGTACGCCGTTGCTGTGCAGATAAAGGGTTACGCCGCCGTCAGAGGCTTCAGTGCTGTCCTGCGGAATCTTACCAAGTATGTAGGCGGCGGCAAAGTAAAGGATGGCGGCGATGATAAATGCCAACAGGGCTTTCAGGAGGATTTTGAATATTTTTTTCATTGACGTCATGACGTCGGTTAAGGATGCGGCATCATATCACGATAACGGTATGAATTAGGGTTTTCAGACGACCTTAACGCTTTAACTACAAAGGAGGTCGTCTGAAAATCAACAAAAAGATATTTTTAGTTTCCCATCAATCCGTTTTCGTAAAAAACCGCGCCCGATTGTTAACATTATATTTACACTACACCCGATTACAAATATACTCATTGCCATGCCGCACGGCTTTGTTTGCCTGAAATCCAAAGCCTGCGAACAACCCGCTGCGGGAAACAAGAAAAACCGATTCAGTGGAATCAATAAAAAAGCAATGTCAGGCGATGAGCCTAGGCATCAGCGGTTTTAGCGATTTCACGTTATGTTTCAGAGGAATACTCCATGGACTTACATGCAAAGGACAAAACCCAGCATCCTGAGAATGTCGAGCTGCTCAGTGCGCAAAAGCCGATCACCGACTTTAAAGGCCTGCTGACCACCATCATTTCCGCCGTTGTCTGTTTCGGCATTTACAGCATCCTGCCCTACAGCACCGATGCCAACAAAGGCATTGCGCTGTTGATTTTCGTTGCCGCGCTTTGGTTCACCGAAGCCGTCCACATCACGGTAACCGCATTGATGGTGCCGATTCTCGCCGTCGTACTCGGCTTCCCCGATATGGACATCAAAAAAGCGATGGCGGGCTTTGCCGATCCGACGATTTACATCTTCTTCGGCGGCTTCGCGCTTGCCACCGCCCTGCACATGCAGCGCCTCGACCGCAAAATCGCCGTCAACCTCTTGCGCCTGTCACGCGGCAATATGAAAGTCGCCGTGTTGATGCTGTTTGCCGTTACCGCCTTCCTGTCCATGTGGATCAGCAATACCGCGACCGCCGCCATGATGCTGCCTTTGGCAATGGGTATGATGAGCCACCTCGACCAAGAAAAAGAACGTAAAACCTACGTCTTCGTCCTGCTCGGCATCGCCTACTGCGCCAGTATCGGCGGTTTGGGTACCGTGGTCGGTTCGCCGCCGAACATGATCGCCGCCAAAGCCCTGAATCTCGACTTCGTCGGCTGGATGAAGCTCGGTCTGCCGATGATGCTGTTGATTCTGCCGCTGATGCTGTTCTCCATGTACGTCATCCTCAAGCCCAATCTGAACGAGCGCGTCGAAGTCAAAGCCGAGTCTATCCCTTGGACGCTGCACCGTGTAATCGCGCTGTTGATTTTCATCGCTGCTGCTGTCGCTTGGGTATTCAGCTCCAAAATCAAAGAAGCATTCGGTATTTCCAACCCCGATACCGTCATCGCCCTGATTGCCGCCGTCGCCGTCGTCGTATTCGGCGTGGCGCAATGGAAAGAAGTCGCCCGCAATACCGACTGGGGTGTGTTGATGCTCTTCGGCGGCGGCATCAGCTTGAGCGCGCTGCTGCAATCTTCCGGCGCATCCGAAGCCTTGGGTCAGCAGGTAGCTACCACTTTCACCGCCGCGCATCCGCTGCTGGTGATTTTCGTAGTCGCCACCTTCATCATCTTCCTGACCGAGTTCACCAGTAACACCGCCTCCGCCGCGCTGCTCGTGCCCATTTTCGCCAGCATCGCCACGCAAATGGGGCTGCCCGAACAAGTCTTGGTATTCGTCATCGGCATCGGCGCATCTTGCGCGTTCATGCTGCCGGTTGCCACGCCGCCCAATGCGATTGTGTTCGGTACAGGCTTGATTAAGCAACGCGAAATGATGAACGTCGGCTTGCTGCTGAACGTCCTCTGTATCGTATTGGTTGCGCTGTGGGCTTATTTCATCCTGATGTAAACCCGTAAAACCATAACCACAAGGTCGTCTGAAAGAATATTTTTCAGACGACCTTGAAGTTTTTCCGCCCAGCACCATTTGTAAAAAGATTCTTAACGAAAGGAAACCCATGATTATCCTGCACACCAATAAAGGCGACATCAAAATCGAACTCGATTTCGACAAAGCCCCCGTTACCGCCAAAAATTTCGAGCAATACGTCAAAGACGGTTTCTACGACGGCGTAATCTTCCACCGCGTCATCAAAGGCTTCATGATTCAAGGCGGCGGCATGGACGAGAACATGAACGAAAAAGAAACACGCGAGCCGATTCAAAACGAAGCGTCCAACGGCCTGCCCAACGAGAAATACACCATCGCCATGGCGCGCACCTCCGACCCGCATTCCGCCAGCGCGCAATTCTTCATCAACACCGCCGACAACGCCTTCCTGAACTTCCGTTCCAAAGAGCTGTACGGCAAAACCGTCGTCCAAGACTGGGGCTACGCCGTATTCGGCAAAGTCGTCGATGGTTTTGATGTAGTCGATGCCATCGAAGGCGTCGCCACCAAACGCCACGGCTACCACGACGACGTACCGACCGAACCTGTCGTCATCACCAAAGCCGAAGTGGTATAAATTTGACGCGTTACATCCCATGACGCAAAAAGCAGCCTGAAACGGGCTGCTTTTTTTGCGGATAAGGCATATCGACGGCTTCTTTGGTTTTTGACGAATCAGTTGCCATCAACCGTCAGCAATCAATCAAATAAATCTGTTGCATTGGCAGCGTAGCGTGGGCTTGACGCAAGGAAAATATGTAGGACGAAACTGGGCAGGGCGGTATGCCTGACTGTTTTTTGTAATCCGCAACGAAACAGCAGAAAACCTGTGTTTGGGTTTCGACTGTTGGGGGTGAAAAGGGCTATTTGCAAAGTTCTCGAAAACAACAAAAGGTCGTCTGAAAACAGGTTTTCAGACGACCTTTTCGTTTTTTACCTCTCAACAATGGTTTGTATTGGAATGGGGGGATATTTAAGTAGAATGAGCGAGGAGATTTTGCAAAGGTCTCCTCATGCTGATTCTAGGAGATAGCTGATTTTAATAGCACTTTTTCATCATTTATAAAAACAAAAGGCATCAATCCGATGCCTTTTTAATTCATTAACATGAAAAATTAACGTTCACTTCAACGTTTATTCGATTCACGAATCACTTCTTTGGATTACTTCAAAAATGCCGCATGATATGCAATATGCTCACCAATAAAACTGGCGATGAAGTAATAGCTATGATCATAGCCTTTATGGAAGCGCACGTTGATCGGCTGATTTGCCGCACGACAGGTTTCGATAAAATCTTCGGTACGCAATTGTGTTGGTAAAAACTCATCTTCCAAGCCCTGATCAATGCGCATACCTTGCACTTTATAGCCTTGTTGAATGAGCGTGCCAGCATCATATTGTTGCCATTTTTCACGATCTTTTCCTAAATAGGCAGAAAAGGCTTTTTCTCCCCAAGGCACAAGGCTTGGCGACAAAATGGGCGAAAAGGCAGAGACACTTTGATAACGTTCTCGGTTTCGCAGTGCCAATACCAATGCGCCGTGTCCGCCCATTGAATGCCCCATAATGGAACGTTTGCCGTTGGTAGGAAAATTTTCCTCAATCAGACTGGGCAACTCGTTCAAAATATAATCATACATTTGATAATTCGTCGCCCAAGGCTGCTCGGTCGCATTCAGATAGAAGCCTGCACCTTGCCCTAAATCATAAGCCGCATCGTTCGGCACTTGCTCTCCGCGAGGGCTGGTATCGGGGGCAACCACAATCACTTGATGTTCTGCCGCATAGCGCTGAAAGCCTGATTTGGTAATGAAATTTTGTTCAGTACAGGTTAAGCCGGAAAGCCAATAAATCACACCAAGTGGTCGATTCTTCTGATTATCCGGCAAATAGACGGCAAATTTCATTTCGCATTGAAGCGTTTGGGCATGATGTGCCCAAACTTGTTGCGAACCGCCGAAAATTTGATGTTGTTCAATCAGTTTCATCACGGGCCTTAGTAATGAATAACAGAGCGGATCGATTTACCTTCGTGCATTAACTCAAAGGCTTCATTGATTTGATCAAGTGTCATTGTGTGAGTCACAAACGGTTCTAACTGGATATCACCTTTCATTGAATCTTCCACCATTTTCGGAAGTTCAGAGCGGCCTTTCACACCACCAAATGCCGTGCCTTTCCAAACACGACCGGTTACCAACTGGAACGGACGCGTTGAAATTTCTTGTCCTGCACCTGCTACGCCGATGATAATGGATTGTCCCCAACCACGGTGTGCACTTTCTAATGCTTGACGCATTACGTTTACATTGCCGATACATTCAAAGGTATGGTCAATGCCCCATTTATTGATGTCTAACAACACATCTTTGATTGGTTTATCGTAATCGTTCGGGTTTAAGCAGTCAGTCGCACCAAACTGTTTTGCCAACTCGAATTTTGCGGAATTGGTATCAATGGCGATAATGCGCCCCGCTTTGGCTTGACGCGCACCTTGCACCACAGCCAAACCAATCGCCCCCAAGCCAAACACGGCCACAGAGTCGCCTTCTTGCACTTTTGCCGTGTTATGTACCGCACCAATACCTGTGGTAACACCGCAGCCGAGCAAACATACTTGTTCGTGGTTGGCTTCCGGGTTGATTTTCGCCAGTGAAACTTCGGCAACAACAGAATATTCACTGAAAGTCGAACAGCCCATATAGTGATAGATCGGCTGACCTTGATAAGAAAAACGCGTCGTGCCGTCCGGCATTAAGCCTTTACCTTGCGTATCACGCACTGAGACGCATAAGTTGGTTTTACCTGAACGACAAAACTCACATTCTCCACATTCAGCGGTGTAAAGAGGAATGACGTGATCACCTGGTTTTACGCTTAACACACCTTCGCCCACAGCAACGACTACACCTGCACCTTCGTGTCCAAGCACCACAGGGAATACGCCTTCAGGATCGTTCCCTGATAATGTAAATGCATCAGTATGGCACACGCCAGTGTGGGTATTGCGGATTAACACCTCGCCTTTACGCGGCATTTCTACATCGATTTCCACAATTTGTAAGGGTTGATTTGGCGCGAATGCTACCGCCGCACGCGATTTGATGGTTGAATTGGTTTGTTTAATTTCCATTATTTTTGCCTTTTAATTCATTAATAAAGTTACTAAATGACACCAGTTTATACTTTGGACTCCAGTCTGAAGCAAGCGTTTTTTGCAATTTTGCTTCGGCAGTAGCATGATTGACTGAAGATGTAAAATGCAATTGGCATTTTATTGAAGTGCCATCAAATATCATTTTTATTTTAAATTAATAAACAAAACAATAATATAAATTATTATATCTTTCTCATCATTTCATTCGCCGATCAAATCCTCGTTGAGATGTACAAGAAAAAAATTCTTTAATGTCATATAGATAGAATTATTTATATTCCCGGCTACTTGATCTCAAGGAGAGCCATCATGGCCAATACATTGCACTCTTTATCCCGCAGCGCAGCAAACAATAAATCAGACGTCCTTAAAGGAACGCCCCATGATGACGTTTTACATGGCAGTCTCGGACATACCACATTCTACGGCGGCTTGAGCGACGATATTTATTACAGTAAGAACGCGGGCGACACCATTGTTGAATATGCAAATGAAGGCAACGACACGGTTTACGCCGATACAACCTTTACCTTACCGACCCACGTCGAAAACCTGACACTGGAAGGCAACGGCAACACCTTCGGATTTGGCAACAACTCTAACAATATTCTGATAGGCAACAGCGGCAACAACCGCTTGAGTGGTGAAGAAGGCAACGATTTCCTGTACGGCATGGGCGGCAACGACACCCTGTCAGGTGGCAATGGAAATGATCACCTCAACGGAGGAGACGGAGATGACTATCTTGCAGGCGGCTTGGGTAGCGACACCATCATAACAGGTGCAGGCAGAGACACTGTCGCCTTTACTGCAGCAGATATTCGTGAAGGCAGCATAGATCGTTTGCTCGACTTTAACCCTGAGACGGATAAACTCGACCTATCTGGTATGCGTTCATTGCTGACTGGCAGCAACGCCAATTTGAGCTGGTCAAAGATGTTCGTTGACAAAGACCCTGAGAACGTGTTCATTGTCTCAGCCTCTGCTGTAAACTATCGGCATGAACAGAAAAACCTACCCAAGCGATATCAGTCGCGAGCAATTTGCGCCTCTCCTTCCCCTGCTGGAAAGTGCCCGTAAACGCACAGCGCCACGCCAGGTGGACTTGTACGATGTCTTTTGTGCCATTCTCTACCTGCAACGCACTGGCTGCTCCTGGCGCGCTTTGCCGGGCGACTTCCCCAAATGGCGCACCGTGCATTCCTACTTCCAGAGATGGACCGAACCACGCGAGAGTGGCATCAGCATCCTTGAGGAAGCATTAAAAAAATCAGGTAGTTGCGGAGCGCCGCAAGCAGGGGCGCCATGAAGCAACTACTTTCCTGATTATTGATGCGCAGAGTGTGAAGAACACGGATACCGCCATGGAAAAAGGCTACGATGCGGGCAAGAAGGTTAGCGGTATCAAGCGACATATAGCGGTTGACACGCAAGGTTTGCAGCATGCCCTTGCGGTAACGACGGCGGATGTTACGGATAGAAAAGGCTGCCTGGTGGCATTGGAACGTGGGCGGGATAATCTTGGTGCGATACAAAAAATCCTTGCTGACGGTGGTTACACGGGTAAGGCATTTGCTTCGTCGGTACAGGAGTTGATTGGTGCGCAGGTAGAGATTGCCAAACGAAACGAATTGCACCGTTTTGCAGTATTGCCGAAGCGATGGGTAGTAGAGCGCAGCTTTTCCTGGTTGGAAAAGAACAGGCGGCTTTGGAAAAACTGCGAGCGTAAGTTGAGTACCAGTCTGCAAATGGTAGCTTTGGCTTTCTTGGGAGTCCTGCTACGAAGACTATGAACACGCTCTGAGGTCATTCTCCAAAAAGACCATCCTTATCTCATCTTTGATACAGAGCAGCAGACTCTTGCTTATCGTGCAGCAGGTTCAAGCAGTAGCACCGTATTTGCCAAATTCGATAGCGACGATCCATCAAAATGGTTGGATGCATCCAATATCATCGGATAAAGACCCGTGAAAAAGAACCGACAGTTTGAAATGAATCTGCTTTTTAAACTCCAAAGCAAAGATTTAAAATAAACATTATTTGAAATAAATCGTCAGTTCATTCTAAGCTGATTCAATAAAAACGTCGTCTAAAAACGTAGTTACAGGTTTCAGACGACGTTTCTGTTTCTAAGATTGCGCTTTCTGAAAAATCTGGCAAAGGTCTCAAACTGCTTAAACTTTATACGTCATACGTTCCCATTACGCTTGCGCTGTCCAAGATATGTCCCTGCATGGCGAAATGCAGGTCGTTGAAGCGGAAGCCACGCGGCAGGTTTAATACGGTATCGAGTGCGTAAACGATGAGTTCGTAGCGGTGGCGGCAGTTGGGCGGATACATGCCGCCGTAGCCTGTGGCTTCTTCGATGTCCAACTTGCCCAACAGGCTCGCCCAACTGTTTGCGCCTTGCGTATAGTCGGTGGCGGTCAGGCTTTCGTTTTCGGCGACGGAGGTACGCTTGAGGTCAGCAATCAGCCAGTGTGTCCACACAAATCCGCTGGCAGTAATGGCGTCTTTGTCTTCCAAAACAACGGCAAAGGATTTCGTGCCTTCGGGCGCACCGCTGATTTCAAAGGGGATGGAGTAAGTCGGCATGTTGTTTGGACTGAACTGGCTGCCGCGCTTGCCGTATTTGTCTTCAAATTCGCCGTTGACAATGGCTGAAGTCGTTACCTGCATAGTGTTCTCCTGTGGGGTTGGGGAAGGGGTCGTCTGAAAAAGGAAGGCTTGTTCAGACGGCGGGTGGATTGTCCGGTTTGCTATGGCTGCCGTTTTCAGACGACCTGTTTTTATACCTGCCAGTCTATCGGCGTTATGCCTTTTTCTTGCAAATAAGCATTGGCGCGGGAAAAGTGTTTGCAGCCGAAGAAACCGCGATAGGCGGACAACGGCGAGGGGTGTGGCGCGCTGAGGACGAGATGGCGGCTGCGGTCGATAAACGCGCCTTTTTTCTGCGCATGACTGCCCCAAAGCATGAAGACGACGTGTTCGCGGTTTTGGTTGATTTGGTTGACCACTTCGTCGGTAAAGCGCTCCCAACCCAATGTCGCATGAGAATGCGCCTGTCCCGCGCGGACGGTCAGGACGGTATTGAGCAGTAAAACGCCCTGCTCCGCCCAATATTGCAGATAGCCGTGTTGCGGGATACGGAAGCCTTCGATGTCGTCCGCCAACTCTTTGTAAATATTGACCAACGAGGGCGGGACGGCGATGCCTTCGCGGACGGAAAACGCCAGCCCGTGCGCCTGTCCTGCACCGTGATACGGGTCTTGCCCCAAAATCACGACTTTGACGTTACCGAATTCGGTTGCTTTAAAGGCGTTGAACACGTCTTCGGCAGGCGGATAGATAATCCGCACCATGCCGCGCTCTTTTTTGACGGTTTCGATGATGTGTTGGAAATAGGGTTCGGACTTTTCCGAGCCGATTGCTTCGTGCCAAGTTTGCATGAGGCTGCCTTTGTGAAGGGAGATAGTTGGGATTATAGTGCGGTTGTTTGTAAAAAGGTCGTCTGAAAACCCTGTTTCAGGTTTTCAGACGACCTTTCGTCTTTATTTTTCGTTTTGTTTGTACCAGTTGATGAATTCGTCCGGTTTGGCGAAGCCGAGCAAGGGGTCGCTGCGTCTGCCGTCGGCGTGGATGGCGAAAATGCCCGGCGGGCCGTAGATTCCGTATTCTTTGTAGAGTGCCTGATGTTCGGGCGTGTTGGCGGTTACGTCGATTTGGAAGAAGCGTTCCATATCGACGGCTTCATGCACTTGCGGCTGGTTGAGCGTGTAGTTTGCCATTTCTTTGCAGGAAATACACCAGTCGGCGTAGAAATCCAAAACGACAGGTTTGTCGGGGTTGGCTTTCAATGCGGCGTCCATGGCGGCTTTGAGTTCGGCGACGTCGGTGAACATTTTGCCGTGGTCGGTGGTTGTGCCTGCTTTGGACGGGGGAGACAGCGTCAGGAAGTGGTGCAGGGCGGTGGTTTGTTTGTTTGCGCTTTGCCAGCCGAACCATGCGCCGCCGATGATGAGCAGGAAGCCTAAAACGGAGGCTGCGGTTTTCAGACGACCTTTCTGTTTGCCGGATTTAACCAGCAACATGACGGCAGGGACGATCATGAGCAGGGTGTAAAGCGCGACCACGAGGTAGTAGGGCAGGTGCGGCGTGGCGAGATAGACGGCTACGGCAAGCAGGATGAAGCCGAAGGCGTATTTGATGCCGTTCATCCAGTCGCCTGCTTTGGGCAGGACGTGGCCGCCGAATGTGCCGATGAGGATCAGCGGAACGCCGGTGCCGAGTGCCAAGACATACAACGCCAGTCCGCCCAAAACGGCATCGCCGGTTTGTCCGATATAGCCCAAGGCGAATCCGAGCGGCGGGGCGACGCAGGGGCCGACGATCAGCGCGGAGAGTATGCCCATGACGAAGACGGAGAAGATTTTGCCGCCGGAGAGTTTGCTGCTTTGGTTTTGGAAATAGGATTGGACGGCGTTGGGCAGTTGGATGTTGAAGAGTCCGAACATGGAAAGTGCAAGGACGACCATCAGGCCTGCGGCGGCAAGGACGACCCATGCCTGTTGCAGCCATACGGTTAAGAGTGCACCCGTCAGGCCTGCGATGACGCCGACCAGCGTGTAGGTCAGTGCCAAACCTTGCACATACGCTACGGACAGCGCGAAGGCGCGGCCTTTGCCGGCGGTTTTATCGCCGACGATGATGCTGGAGACTATCGGTAAAAGCGGATACATACAGGCGGTAAAGCTCAAGAATACCCCTGCGGTAAAAAACGCCAACAGGTTGGCGTTTAATGTGTCCCACGATAATTTGAAGCGGCTGTTGTCATCGTTTTGCGAGGCTTTAGGCGCGGTGGCGGAGGATGGTTTGGCGGAATCGGGTTGCAGGAAGCGGTCTTTAGCGGATATGGGTTCGTCGCTTTGCGGCTGGTACAGGCCGTTGCCATTAATCTCGAAAGACGTGTCCACGGGCGGGTAACATACGCCGGCTTCGGCACAACCTTGATAAGTCAGCGTCAGCTTGTAGGTCGGCGCGGATTTTTTGTAAGGCCAGTTGACCTGAGCAGCGCGGTGGAACACGGTTTGTTTGCCAAAAAACTCATCTTCTTTGGCTTCACCTTTGCTGAAAACGGGTTCGCCCAATACGCCTTCAGGCGCGGTGGCGGCAACGATTTTCGATTGGTACATATAGTAGCCGTCGGCGATTTTGAATTCGACGTTGATGCCTTTGTCGGTAACGTTCACTTGCGGCACAAACGCTTTTTCAGGCGGCAGCAAATCGTCGGCGTTCACAGCGAACGCGCTGGAACACAGGGCAAAAAAGGCGGTAAAGAAGTAAAGGAGTTTTTTCATGGCGTCTTCTCGGTGGAAGGGTTGAACAGGCACATTATAAACGCAGCAGCCGTTTATAGGCCTTAATTTATATTAAAAGCAGCGATTGTTTTTTATCGTCGCGAGGGGGGATTATCGGACTACTTGATAGATGATGCCCGTCGGATTGTCTCTTTTTCATAGCCGATTGGAACGGGAAAGGTCGTCTGAAAACGGATAGGGTAAATTCTGCTAAACCATTTTCAGACGACCTTTCATGTTTTACCGCTTGAGTACCGGTATCTTGAGCCGTTTAATTGATTTCAGGCTGCGGGACTTTGTGCTGAACGGCATAAACGGCGGCTTGGACGCGGCTACTGAGGTCAAGTTTTCGCAGCAGGTTTTGAACGTGAACCTTGACGGTGGATTCTGCCAATTCCAAATGACGGGCGATGACTTTGTTACTGTGTCCGGCGGCGAGGTAGCCTAAGATTTCGAGTTCGCGCGGGGTGAGGGTAGAGAGTGCCTGATCGGTACGCGGTGCGGACGGGGAAATCAGGGATTGGACGAGGCGGGTGGTCATTTCGGGCGAGAAGACGTTGTCGCCGTCCACGGCTTTGCGGATGCTGTCGAGCAGGAAGTCGGCGTTGATGTTTTTCAGCAAAAAGCCGCGTGCGCCGATGCGCATGCATTCGGTCAGGTCGTCGCTGTCTTCGGAAACGGTCAGCATGATGACGGTTTGGTTCGGGTTGACGCCCAAGATTTGTGCCAGTGCTTCGCGACCATTCATGACGGGCATGTCAAGGTCGAGTAAGACGACGTCGGGTTTGAGCTGTTCCGCCATTTTGACGCCGGACAAACCGTCGGCGGCTTCTCCGATGACTTCGAAGTCGCTTTGACGGGAGAGCAGGGCTTTGATGCCGCTGCGGAAGAGTGTGTGGTCGTCGATCAGGATAATTTTAATGGTCATGAGAATGTTCTCTTGTGTTTGGGTAGGGTTAGGGTAACGGTTGTGCCTTCATCCGGTTTGGAGCTGACTTCTAATTCTGCGTGGATACGTTGGGCGCGTTCGCGCATGATGCCCATGCCGACATGTTCGCCGGAAAGCGTGTCCAGGTGAGCGGGATCGAAACCTACGCCGTCATCGCGGATGATCAGCGTGAAGTCCTGACGGTTGTCAATGCTGACGGTAACGTTGCGTGCCAAGGCGTGTTTGCGGATGTTGGACAGGCTCTCTTGGAGGATGAAGATAATCTGTAACTGCTCATCGTTGTTCAATGCCGCGCCTTCATCCCTCCATTCGGTACTGACGTTGATTTTGGTCTGCCTTTCAAATCGGGTAAGCAGGGCAGAAACGGCTTCAGGGAAGTCTTTGTTACTGATTTTGGTGCGGAAGTTCAGCAGTAGTTCGCGTACGTCTTCATAACATTCCTGCACGCCGTCTTTGATGAAGCGGATATTCTCTTCGGCTTGTTCTTTTTGGTTTGAATAGAATGCGCTTTCCAGCATTTGGACTTGGAGGTTTAGGAAAGTCAATGCTTGTGCGATGCTGTCGTGCAGGCCTTGGGCAATCAGGTTGCGCTCCTGTAAAACGGCAAGCAGGCGGCGTTCTTGCTCGAGGCGGCTGTTGACGATGGAAACGCCTAATTGTCCGCTTAATGTACGCAGCAGTTCGTTGTCGTTGTTATCTGGTTTAAGGTCGTCTGAAAAATACAGGTTTAAAACACCCAGTTCTTCTTCTTGATAGCTGATGGGGAAAACGGCGTGTTTGAGTGCCGTTTTATCCGGGGCAGTATCTGGCTCATCCGAATCATCAGGCAGCCCGATGGACGCCACTATGTCCGTGCGTTTGCGTTCGTTATCCCAAAGGCGGATGCTGCCTGCTTCTGCGGAGACGGCAGGCAGGGTGCGCTTGAGAAATTCTTCCGCCGCCTGTTGGGGGGTAAAAGTTTGATGCAAATCGCGGGTGGTTTGATAGAGCAGCGTCAGATCACGGTTTTGTCGCGCTAGGTCTTGAGTTTGACGTGCCACTTGCCCCTCTAAATCGGTATAAAGCGTCTTTAGCCGGCTGCTCATTTGGTTGAAGCCTTTGTTGACTTGGGCAAACTCGCTTATCTGGTCTGTGTCGATCTGAACGCCGAACCTGCCTTGGCTGATGGTCTTTACACCGTCCCTCAGTGTTTCCAAAGGCCGGATAATCCATGCATAGTGCCAGATAATCATTAGTCCCGCCGCCGCAAAAATCATCCCCATCATAATCATTTGAAAGCGGCGCAACCATAGTGTGTTTTTCTCATTGGCGTGTTCCATCGCCTGTAAAAACAGTTCGATATTGGCTGCAAAACGGTAGAGCTTGATTTGGTCGGGGCGTTCGTAACGACGCAGGACGGGTTGTATGTTGGCTTTCCAGTCTTCAATCAGCGCGGTCTGTATCAGGTCGTAGGCGGGCGGTGTTTCAGAGGGCATCAGCGGGTGTATGGCGTTACTCTGGCTGATGCGGTTGAGGTTTTGTTCGAATTCGCGGATTTGATTGTTGATTTGCGCCTTGGGTGCGCGTTCGCCGACCATGTAGGCAAGGCGGTAAACCTGCGTCCGCAAGTTGCCTGCATCTTCGATAACGGTGGCGGCATTTTGCAACCTCCAAGAGAGTACCAAAGTCAGGATGACGGACAAAAGGGCGGAGCCGACCCATAATATGGTCAGCAGCTTCAAGCGCGAAGACAGGCTCAGGCGGTTTAAAAAACGGAATGTGAAAGACATAGAAGGTATATGCCGTTGGAAGTTTTCGGTCGGTTACTGTGTAAACATATCATTCATTCGGCTTAGAGGCAATCGGACCGACGAGATGGTTGCCATGAAATAGAGATGACACTGTTTCAATGTAAAATCATGTTATGATAAAATTCAAATTATATGAATTTTATCATAAGCCCGCTCACTCGGATGAAGACTTTCAGACGACATCGGGTAACCAAACCGCTTCACAAAGGATAAATATGAAAATATTTGCGTTGATATCGGCAGGGGGACAGTCAGACGGCGTAGATAAAGGCCTGTTGCTCTGGCAAGGAAAAACGTTGATTGATTGTGTTATCGAAAGGATTAGGCCGCAAGTTGACCATATTGCCATCAGTGCCAACCGTAATTTGGAAAGTTATGCCGTCAGAAGCCCGCACCTGCTGCCGGATGCAAGGCAATGGCGGTATTTGGGCGGATTGGCTGCATTGTGTACCGCTGCCAATGATTTGCAGATTGCCTCTGCCGACTGGCTTTTGGTTGTGCCGTGCGATATGCCTAATTTGCCGGATGATTTGGTAGAAAGGTTTCAGGCAGTTTCTAAAAAAACACCTTTGTGCAATGCCTTTTATATCGAAACACCTGTAACGCCGCATTACAACGTGATGTTCATCCGCCCGCAAATTTTACAAAGTACCGTACCTTATTTGAATTCAGGATTAAGGACGGTGAGGGGGTGGTTGCAGCAACAGCGTGCCCGTGTCTTACAATTTGACCATGATGATTGTTTTATCCGTTACGGAAAATCAAACATTGCCTGAGCCGAAAAATTAAATATATTCAAACTACTGGCATTTATTTGTTGCGAAATGAATGTCATTACACAAAAGGTCGTCTGAAAATTTCAGACGACCTTTTGTGATTGAAGGAGGCTTGGGGTTGCAATATCAGCCGTTAGCCTTGCTTCTGCCTTTGCGCTTGGTTGGCGCGGTATCCGGATTTTTCACCTTGATTTTCACGCTTTTGCTTGGCTTCTTGTCTTTGCGTTTGGCTTTTTCCGTTGCCGTTTTGGCTTTGGCGGTTTTCTTTTTGCCGTTTTCAGACGACGTTGCTGCGCTGGCCAGTTGGACTTTGCTGCGGCGTTTGGCGGCGGGTTTTTCCTGTTTTACAGGCGTTTTCATCGCGTCTTCGATTTCTTTCGCCGTCAGTTTGCGTTTGGTTTTCGAGCCGGTTTGTGCAGTGGTTTTAGTGCGGCGTTTTTTGCCGCTGCTTCCGCCGCTGATCAAGGTCAGGTCGATTTTGCTGGTGTCCAAATCGGCGCGCGCTACTCGGACGCTGACTTTGTCGCCCATGTTGAAACGGATGCCGCTGCGTTCGCCTTCTATCGCCATGATTTCGGGACGGAAGTTGAAATAGTCTTCGCCTAAATCGCTGATGTGTACCAAGCCGTCGATGTGGATGCCGTCCAAGGTAACAAAGAGGCCGAAGTTGGTCATGCCGGAGATTTTGCCCTCGAATATTTCGCCGACTTTATCGCGCATGTAATAGGTTTTCAGCCAGTTTTCCACGTCGCGGCTGGCATCGTCGGCGCGGCGTTCGCAGAACGAGGTATGTACGCCCAACGCCTGCCAGTTTTTGCTTGGCGTGTAGGTTTGCTGGCTCAACACGGCTTTGATGGCGCGGTGTACGGTCAGGTCGGGATAGCGGCGGATGGGGGAGGTGAAGTGGGCGTATGCTTCGTAGGCAAGGCCGAAGTGTCCGTCGCAATGCGGTTCGTAAACTGCCTGCTGCATGGAGCGCAGCATCATGACTTGCAGCAATTCGGCATCGGGTCTGCCTTTGAATTTTTCGGCAAGCGCGGCATAGTCTTTCGGCGTCGGGTTGTCGCCGCCGCCCAGTTGCAAACCCAATAAGCCGAGCTGATCGCGCAGGGTGGCGAGTTTTTCGGGTGTCGGGCCTAAGTGGTTGCGGAAGAGGGCGGTGTGTTTGTTTTTTATCAGGAATTCTGCCGCGCAGACGTTCGCCGCCAACATGCACTCTTCAATCAGCTTATGGGCGTCGTTGCGGACAACGGGCACGATTTTTTCGATTTTACCGTTGTCGTCGAAAAGCATTTGGGTTTCGACGCTTTCAAACTCCACCGCGCCGCGTTCGAAGCGTTTTTTCTGAAGGATTTTGAAGAGTTTGTAGAGAGTGTCGATTTGGGCTTTGTGCGGATGGTCGAGGTCGTCTGAAATCCAATCCCAGACTTGGTTGTACGTCAGGCGGGCATGGGAACGCATAACCGCAGGGTAGAAGCGGTATTCTTTAATATTGCCCGCGTAAGTGATGACCATGTCGCACACCATGCACAAACGCTCAACATCGGGATTGAGCGAGCAGATGCCGTTGGACAGGTTTTCCGGCAACATGGGAATCACGCGGCGCGGGAAGTAAACGCTGGTGCTGCGTTCCTGCGCGTCCGTGTCGATAGCGTCATCGGGGCGGACATAATGGCTGACATCGGCAATCGCCACGACCAAACGGTAATTGCGCCCGATTTTTTCGGCAAACACGGCATCGTCGAAATCGCGCGCCGTTTCCCCGTCTATGGTTACCAAAGGCAAATCGCGCAAATCGACGCGGCCTTTCAAATCGCTTTTACGAACATGGTCGGGGATTTTTTTCGCGGCTTTGGCACACGCTTCGCTGAATTGGTGCGGCAAATGGTGTTTGCGCACGGCGATTTCGATTTCCATACCGCTGTCGGCATAATCGCCCAATACTTCGATGATTTTCGCCACGGCAGGGCGGTTTTGCTCGGGATAAGTCTCGATTTCGCCGACGATGACCTGACCGGATTCGGGTTTGAAATGCGCGACGCTGTCAGGTTCCAAGACGATGCTTTGATTCAGGCGTTTGTCTTCCGCTTCCAAAATCGCTACGCCTCGATCCATATAGAAACGGCCGACCACTTTGCTTTGCGCGCGTTCGACAATATCCAAAACCGTACCTTCGCGACGGCCTCTGCGGTCTATGCCGGCAGGGCGGACAGTAACAATGTCGCCGTGCATGATGCCGCGCATTTGGCGTTCATATAAGACAAAATCGCCGTCTTTGGTGGGCGTGAGCGGTACGGCGAAGCCGAAGCCGTCTTTGTGCGCCTCGACACGGCATTTGACCAAATCCAATTTGTCCGCCGCGCAAACCGCACCGCGGCGGTTGATTAAAACCTGACCGTCCCGCGCCATCGCTTTCAGACGACGTTCGAAAAATTCGTACTCTTCTTCCGTAATCGACAACTCGCGTGCCAAGACTTCGATTTTCGACGGCACGCCTTTTTGTTCCAATAATTCAATGATCCACTCCCTGCTTGGCAGCGGATGTTCGTAACGTTGTTTCTCCCGTTTCAAAAACGGGTCTTTTTCTCGTAAATTTAAAGATTTAATATTTTTGTTCATTTTATTGGTTGACATTCTTTTTCTAAAATATATAATGACCGCTTCTTTGCGAAATAGTCAATCACTGTAACGCAAAACAGGAAATAAAGCAAAGCCCAGGTGGCGGAATTGGTAGACGCGCTAGCTTCAGGTGCTAGTGTCCTCACGGGCGTGGAAGTTCGAGTCTTCTCCTGGGCACCAAACCTTTTGGTCGCCGCTTTGCTTATCCATCCTAATTGCCCAGGTGGCGGAATTGGTAGACGCGCTAGCTTCAGGTGCTAGTATCCTCACGGGTGTGGAAGTTCGAGTCTTCTCCTGGGCACCAAATCAATTATCCGGCTTATCCGGATTTTTTATTGAATAGATTTATTTGTCTGATTAAGCTACAATATCAGACGACAAAATATGTTTGATTCCACAGAGAGGTGGATGAGTGGTTTAAGTCGCACGCCTGGAAAGCGTGTATACGTGAATAGCGTATCGAGGGTTCGAATCCCTTCCTCTCTGCCAGATTTTAAAGGCACTGTTTAAAGCAGTGCCTTTTGTTTGACTAATAAAAATTGGGGCTGAAGCAGATTGGCCTTAAATATCATACCCATTTCTCAGGGTTTTTAATTACCGTTTCGGTACGCCAAAGTTAAAAAACTTCACATTTCGTCTCCTCAAGGCTATGGAAAAAATTTCCAGTCATTTCTGTTGTATTTTAGTAAACCTCCTTAGTCCCAAATTTGCAGAAAAAGATTAGGTCGTCTGAAAACAAAAAACTCGGTTTCAGACGACCTGTTGATTTTATTTGCCTACGGGCGGTAATCCGGCCAACATGCGTTCAGCGTTGGTACGGCTGAGGTTGTAGTTGTAATATTTTTTATAGAATGCCTGGGTTTTGGACACCATATCGAGGTCTTTGAATTGTTCTGGATGGAACAGTTTTGCCGCCCACAAAATTTGCAGTGCTTCTTCGGTGCTGTATCTGTCCCATGGGAATGTGCCTGACGGATTGGCATATAGACGGCCGTTTTTGACGGCGCGTATGCTTTGCCATGCAGGGTTTTTCTTAATTGCATCAATTCCTTTTTTGCCGCTGGAGCGTCCGCTGCCGACAATGATGATTTCGGGATCGGCTTTGATGATTTCTTCCAGGCTGACAACGGCTTTATTTCCTGTCCCTGCCAGGACGCTGCGTCCGCCTGCCAGGCGAATCCATTCGCCAATCATGGATTTTCCGCCGTCTATCTCAGTCAGGTTGGTACTGCCGGTAATGTGCAATACGGTAGGACGACGGTTTTCAGGTATGTTTTTAAGTCGGCTGTTGACAAAATTGATATTGCCGTCCAATTCGCTGATGTAAGTTTCGGCAATTTTGGGGGCGTTACCACCAATGACGGAGGCGGTAATGCGGACGGTTTTCTTCAAGCCGTTAAAGTCCTGAAAATTGACTAATACCGCTTTCATGCCGGCTTTTTCTACCTGTTGCTGCATAGTGGGATTGGACATCAGCACGGCATCGGGACGTGTAGCCAAAAGAGCCTCCATTTGAATGCTTTGGCCGTTAGTCAGGGCAGGGACAGTTTTAATTTTTGGGAGGACTTCGGCAAACCAGGGATTGTTGCGGATAACGTCGGTGGTGGCGACCAATTTGTTACCGCCTCCTAAAAGCAGTACGACCTGATTGTTTGCATGCCATAAATCGGCAATGCGGTTTACCTGCTCAGCCAGTTCGACTTTTTTGCCGTTGATGTCTTGAACCGGGCGTGCGTATAGTGGGGCAGGGGTTAGGATAAAGGCGGAAAGCAGTGCGCCTGCCAGTATTTTTTTCAGATTCCGATACATTGGGATTTTCCTATAAGGTTGGGAAAAGGGGGGGGAGGTCGTCTGAAAGCACGGATATTGTGTTTTCAGACGACCTTTTTGACATTATTGATTATTTAAAACGAGTAGCGTGCGCTCAGGTAATAAGAACGACCGCGTTCGTTATAGGTTCGTGCCGTGCCGGCGGTACGCAGGATTTTCTTATTGAACAGGTTGTTTACGCCGGCGCGTACTGTGATTTTGTCTTGCCAGTTATAGCCGGCATTCAGTCCGAATATACCATAACTGCCTAATTCATATTGTTTTACGATGCTCTCGCCACTGTTGTAGATAACGTCCATAAAACGGTTGGGGTGTTTTCGGGTAACCTGGCGACCGTATCGTGTGTATGAGGCATTCACATCCCATGAGTCATTGATTCTCCAGTTTAAAGTACTGTTAATCGTATATTTGGGTACGATGGAAACAGGGTTTTTCGTGGCACGATCCTCATTTTTGTGCATATAAGTGAAATTGGTGGTCATTGTCAGGCGTTTGTCTAGCAAAGGAAGGGTTAAGTTGCCTTCCAAGCCGGAAATAATGGCACGGGCGCCATTGCCCCAACGATAGACGTTGGTCCCCTTGTAATTCCGATAAATGGGTGTGCCGTCAGGTGTGTTGTCGGTACGAATTTCGCGGTCGTAATTGCCGTTGACGGTTTCGATAAATTGGCCGTTGTCTACAATGCGGTTGCGGTAATCATTGTGGAAGTACGCCAGTGAGGCCAAATAACCGTTTTGAGAAAATTCAAAGCCGATTTCCTTATTCAAGCTGGTTTCGGGTTTGATGTTTTTATTGCCGAGGAAATAGCAGGCGCGTCCCCAATCAAAACCTTGTGCGCTGTTGTTGGTGTAAGGGTTGGTTCGGGAGCCGTTGCCACCGTCATGGGTTAAGGCATTGGGGTTGTTCCAGTGGTTTTGGGCGTCTATCGGACAGCCGTTACTGGCGTTGATCAGCAGGTAGTTTGGCTGGCTTTGATAAAGGTTGGGTGCTTTGTAGGCACGCGCGATGCCGCCTTTGATTTTACATACCGGATTGAAGGCGTGGGAGAAGTTGAGCGATGGAGTCCATGCGGAACCGGAAACGCTGTGTCTGTCCCAGCGCAAGGCGGGCGTCAGGAACGTTTTCCCGCCGTTTAAGGCGATATTGTCTTCCACATACAGGGCATATTCGGTTTGCGCGCCTTTTCCGCTGCGGCCTGAATTGGCCAGCCATGGGATAACGCCGTAAGTACGCATATTTGCAGTCATGGAGGCCGTATCGTCCAATTTGGCTCGGTTGGCTTCTGTGCCGACGGTTACGGTATGGTTGTTGACGGAAAAGTCCGCGCGGCTGCCAAAGCGATAGTTTTTCAATATGCTGTCGGTAAAACCTTCGGTGGCGTTGTACGCGCCTTCGGTGCTGCCTAAAAGACCTTCGGGTAGGCGGCTGTTGACAGTTTTGTCATAACTTAAATAAGTTTCAGTATTGCCCCAATTCCATTTTCCTTTATGGGTTAGGGTATAGCTTTGGCGGTACAGTCTGGCTGTTTCTCTGCCTATCAGTTGTTGTGCAATTGGCTGTATGGCTGCAACCAACACATTGCTGCTTTGGGTATCGCCGTTATAGATGTTGCCCTGGCGGCTGTATGAAGTATCAAAAATCAGTTTTTGATCCGGGGTAATATTCCATTGCAAACGTCCTGCAATGTCTTTGTTACGCACACCTTCCCGTCCCGCGCTCAATGCAGTACGCGAACTTTTCACGCTGTCATTGATATCGAATGCATCGGCTTGGGTTTTGTTTAGATTGCCATAAACGCGGAGACCTAAAGTGTCTTTAACCAAAGGGGCGGAAAGTACGAAATTTGCACGGCGGGTTGCTCCTTCTTTGTCGCTTTGCGGATGGTCTGCATAAATGCCCACGCTTCCGGAAACTTCGTCACTGATGCCTTTGGTAACAATATTGACCACGCCGCCCATCGCGCCGGAACCATAACGGGCAGCAGCCGGACCGCGCAATACTTCGATTTTTTCTACCATTTCAGCAGGCACCCAGTTACTGTCGCCACGGGTGTTACGCACACCGCTTCTGCCGTATCGCTCGGCATTGCGTGAAGTTACCGGTTTGCCGTCTATAAGGATCAGCGTGTTTTCCGGCCCCATGGAGCGGATGTCGATTTGGCGTTTGTTGCCGCGTTCTCCACCGGGCGAGTTGGAACTCATATTCACGCCGGGCATTTTGCTGACGATTTCGGATAAATCGTTGGTAACGGGGTTTCTTTGGATGTCTTGGGCGGTAATGACAGAAGCCCCCAACTGTTGTTTGACTTGGCGTTCTGCTGTTACATAAACAGTCGGCAGCTCGCCTTTGCTGACTTCGGCGGCGGTTTCGCTATCTTGTGCATACGTGGTAAATGCAGTAAGCAATAAAGTATTTAAAACACTTAATTTGAAAATGGTGGAAGTCATCAGGTTGTGGTCCTTAAAATGGTTTTAGATGATAAACGTAGTGTGTTTATGCGGTTTAATACTGAATCTATATTTTGATCCATCATAGGGTTATGCCCATTTGACATTAAAAAAACATTGTATTTCCTGCTTTATTTCAATTTTGGTTTTTTTGAACATAAAAGGTAGATTCAAGCGTATCAAAATAGGCATGATATTATTCAATTAAGTAAATGGAAGTAAAAGGTTTCTTGAGAATTAGTCTAGAAGAATTAATTTTTAAAATTGATTTTTTATTTCATTGTTTATATTGGGATTTATTTATATTTTAATGGCATTTTGGGAATATTTATTGAATCAAAAGGAGTATATGTTTTTTTACTCCTTTTGATGGATGACGGTATCACCATACCCCCAATAGAATGTATGCCCTTTGGTAGAAATTAGTTTTGTTTTCAGTATCTTTAGGGAAAATACTGGAGCGGAACATTATCAAAACACGCATCTCACTTCTATTTTTTCTAAGCAATTTCCTGCCTAGTGCAAAAAATTAAGGAACATTGCCTCTCCAAGTCTTGTCCTGCCCGGCTGCTAATCTGGCAATCCGTTGTTTTGGGAGGCAGATTTAGTTTCAAGCTGCTAAATAGCACGATTGTTTTCTATACGTTTATTTTTATTGAATATTGGTTCCAATTACGAATGCTGGATTTAACATGGTAAATGAAACGAAACTTGT
The DNA here is from genome assembly GCA_003028315.1 of Neisseria mucosa. NCBI lineage: Bacteria > Pseudomonadati > Pseudomonadota > Betaproteobacteria > Neisseriales > Neisseriaceae > Neisseria > Neisseria mucosa. The sequence goes on from CP028150.1 coordinate 567,262, forward strand.
ACGTCGTTATCTGCCGTATAAATTGATGTTGATCTTATTGATCGTGGCTTTGACTGCTGTTGCGGCGGTATCTTTATCGTGGGGGCGGTTTCCCGTACCTATGGAAGGGGTATGGCTGAGCCTGTTGCAACAGAATCCTGATGATGTACAACAGAATGTTGTGCTGAATTTGCGGCTGCCGCGCGTATTGGCTGCAGTTTTGGTCGGTGCTGCGCTGTCGGCGGCGGGAACAGCCTATCAGGGTATTTTCCGCAATCCCTTGGTGTCTCCCGATTTGCTGGGGGTTTCAGCCGGCGCGTGTATTGGTGCGGCTGTGGCGATTTTGGCAGGTTTTGGGATTTGGGGAATTCAGACGGCTGCCTTTATCGGAGGATTGGCGGCGGTAGGCGCAACCTTGACATTGCCCAAACTGGTCGGTCGTGATTCGGCCATCGTGCTGGTGTTGGCCGGTATAGTGGTATCGGGGTTTATGTCTTCAGTTTTGGGGTTGGTAAAATATTTGGCCGACCCCGAAACGGAGTTGGCGGAAATTGTCTATTGGCAGTTGGGTAGTTTGGCCAAGTCGGATTACGGCAATCTGATCATGTTGGCGCCGTTGATTCTAGCTGCCATATCCGTTTTGTTTGCCATGCGTTGGCGGATTAACGTGTTGTCGTTGGGCGACCGAGAAGCGCGGCTGGCGGGGGCAGATATTACATACGAGCGGACAGTGGTGGTGATATGCGCTACTTTGTTGACGGCTTCGGCAGTTTGCCTGAGCGGTACCATAGGCTGGCTCGGTTTGGTGGTGCCGCATTTGGCAAGGATGTTGGGTGGGGATAATAATTTGCGGGCCTTGCCTTTGGCATCTTTAATAGGATCGGTATTCCTTCTTCTGACCGATATGTTGTCACGCAACCTTTACGAACAGGAAATTCCATTAGGGATTATGACCGGCTTTATCGGCGCGCCGTTTTTTGCGTGGATTTTGGTGCGGCAGAAAGTGGCGGATTGAATGATGTTGGATATTAGTAATCTGTATTATGCATACCGGAATCGTTTGGTTTTAAACGGGATTAATTTGACACTGGACAAAGGAGGACTGCTGACGCTGCTTGGTCGAAATGGGGTGGGAAAATCTACTTTGTTAAACTGCATTGCCGGTTTGTTAAAGCCGCAACGTGGCCGGATTATGTTGGATGGCAAGTCGGTGCAGTCCATGAGTGCGCGCCAAATGGCAAAGATAACCGCTTATGTGCCTCAGTATTCACCGCAAACCTACCGTTATACGATGTTGGAGTATGCAGTCCTTGGTTGTGCAGCGCGATTGGGAATAATGCAGAAGCCTGAAGCTGCGGATTATGAACGGGCAGTGCAGGCGTTGGAAGTTTTGGGCATCGCCCACCTCGCCGACCACATTTATATGGATGCTAGCGGCGGAGAAAAGCAGTTGGCAAATATTGCCAAAGTGTTGGTACAGGAACCGCAGCTGATTTTATTTGACGAACCTACATCAGCTTTGGACTACGGTAATGCCGCTAAAACCTTACGCCTGATTGCGGACTTGTCGGAACGAGGTTATACCGTAGTAATGACGACACATAATCCGGAACATCCATTGTTGCTGTATGGCCGCTGCCCGAACAGTCAGACGGCCATTTTGGACGGGTCGGGCCATTTGAAGGCGGGGGATACGGCAGAGATTGTTAATGAAGAGAACCTGTGCCGTTTGTATCAGGTTGATTTGACCTTGGTGGATGTCCCTGGCAGCCAACACAAAGCCTGCACTTTAACCGGCTTGTAAATGCGAGTCGGGCAGTTTATATCCAATTCAAAATTTCTTTATGCAAAATCCGGCCGCCGCAATGCAATCGCAAATCTGTCGGCTGAGAGGTTCCCGATTCAGTTCAAAATCTCCGTGCAAGCAGCGCGGAGATTTTTTATCCCTCAGAGACCTTTGCAAAAATAGTCTGTTAACGAAATTTGACGCATAAAAATGCGCCAAAAAATTTCAATTGACTAAAACCTTCCTAATATTGAGCAAAAAGTAGGAAAAATCAGCAAGGTTTTGCATTTTGGAAATGAGATTGAGCATAAAATTTTAGTAACCTATGTTATTGCAAAGGTCTCCCTCAGTACCTTGCTGCAATATTTTGCCCTCAGTAGAGTCAGATATAAGAGGAATCGAATGGATGGAGACCTTCGCGGGACTATCCGGCACACACAATACCGCCTTTCAGACTACCTGTGCCATACAGCATCTACTTTTGGAACGCTAACCTTATCTCAAAGACCACAAACTAAAAATATCCAATGCCGATTGACAACCCATAGACTTAAAACCGCTGACCCATCAACGTTAACACCTGCCATTCGTCACGGTGGCGCAAAGGAAATCAAATTGTAGAAGAACGATACCGAAGCCAGAAAATACACAGCAGGAGCTTGAGCTTGGTTCAAAAGGTCGGCGGATTCGCATTTGAAGTGCAACTTTCCATAACAGAAAAAGGCCAGTATGCGGTAGCATACGGCCTTTCCTGCAAGAAAGATTGCCATGAGCTACACACAACTGACCCAAGACCTGTCCCGCCACTGCACCATCGCCGAAATCGCCAAACAACTTAACCGCCACAAAAGCACCATCAGCCGAGAAATCAAGCGGCACTGCATCCAAGGACAGCAATACAGCGCCGAAAAAGCACAGAAGCAAAGCCGGCTGACCAAACAGCACCGGCGAAAACCCTATAAGCTCGATTCGCAGCTGGTTCAACACATCGACACCCTTATCCGCCGCAAACTCAGTCCCGAACAGGTATGCGCCTACCTGCGCAAACACCACGGTATCACACTCCATCACAGCACCGTTTACCGCTACCTTCGCCAAGACAAAAACAACGGCGGCACTTTGTGGCAACACCTCAGAATATGCAGCAAACCCTACCGCAAACCCTACCGCAAACGCTACGGCAGCACATGGACCAAAGGCAAAGTGCCCGACCGTGTCGGCATAGAAAACCGACCCGCCATCGTCGACCAAAAAAAACGCATCGGCGATTGGGAAGCCGACACCATCGTCGGCAAAGGACAGAAAAGCGCATTACTGACCTTGGTCGAACGCGTTACCCGCTACACCATCATCTGCAAATTGAAGAACTTAAAAGCCGAAGACACTACCCTAGCGGCCATTAGGGTATTAAAGGCATATAAAGCCAGAGTCCACACCATCACCATGGATAACGGCAAAGAGTTCTACCAACACACCAAAATAGCCAAAGCATTGAAGGCGAAAACCTATTTTTGCCGCCCTTACCATTCGTGGGAGAAAGGGCTGAATGAGAACACCAATGGACTCATCCGGCAATATTTCCCCAAACAAACCGATTTCCGAAACATCAGTGATCGGGAGATACGCAGGGTTCAAGATGAGTTGAACCACCGGCCAAGAAAAACACTTGGCTACGAAACGCCAAGTGTTTTATTCTTGAATCTGTTCAAACCACTGATACACTAGTGTTGCACTTGAAATCCGAATCCAAGGGCCTTCTCAATATCTGTTAGGAATATCTTCGATAGTTGGAGTTTGTGTTTTCCGTATCGGACAGCCTCTCCATAAGTTCAAAAAAGTAAAGTATGCTTTTAGAATTAATATTGCTGTATAATGAAAAGAGCAGCAGTATCAAGTAATTTGACATCATTCAGACATTAATTCACATGATTGCGAATCGAATAATATAACTCAAGGATACATAACAATGAAAACGTTGAAGCAAAAAAGATTTTCAGGGTTTCCCTTTAAGCCGACCGCGCTTTTTGCGGCTTTAATGGTGGTTGGGATTCCTTATGCGCAAGCGGTAACGGGGCCGTTTGCAAGAGTCCCCTTCATCTTCAAGATGAGTCGGTATCGGTGACAGAAGGCGTCAAGCCGAATGTGCTGCTGCAGATTGATGATTCGGGCAGTATGGACGCTTATATGAATGGTACATACCGTTCTGATGGTGGGCCTACTCGTATTCAAGTCGTAAGGCAGGCGCTTACGAAGCTGTTAACCAATCCTGAATTTAGAGATGCAGTGAATTGGAACATGATTACACTTTGTAACTCGGATAATTTTTGGCCAAATGGCTATAGGGATGGCGATCCTGCCTGGCAATTTGGCGTAGCTCCGGGAGATTTGCTTCGGCGCGTGGAAAAATTGACAGCTAGTTGCGCAACCCCCTCAACAGAGCGATATTTAGATTCATTGCATATTTTACGTAGTACTTACGATGCAAATAATGCGTACCGCTGTCAGAAAAATTATGTGGTTCTATTTTCGGATGGTGATGCCAACGGTTATCGAATAGATATGGGGGGAGATTCAATAAGGGGCTTTTTCCCGTCAGCAGATAATGATAGAAATAACAATAATGTCAGAATAAGTACGGTATCAGGTCCCTCGATTGCTCCGTGGTGGGCGAAAGGTGACCGTTTTACTTATTTGCATAGGGATCCTGATAAATTTACCGGATATATTTCCGGTGTGAGTCAGAAGGCAAGTCAAACCAAATTGGGCTATAACAGCGAAGGTAAGCGTGTAGCCGTGCCTATTTCCCCGGAGCAAATCGTTGGGGGGGAGCACGCTTCTGCCTTGCTGATTAAAGAAGGAAGTGGTTATAAATGGAATCAGGACTTTGTAAATTTTGGCCCTTCAAATGGACTTTATCCTCAATCTGTTTGGGCTTCCGACGGAAGGGCTATGCAATACTTTGCCGAATATGTCTATGAAACCGACTTGAAAACAGGCGGCTTGGATGCAGCCGGGAAAAGTTGGGATGATCCGAAAGTCAACGGCGGCAAGCAAACCATCGGTACTTTTACTATCGGCTTCGGTAGCGGCTTGAGTAATGATGGTAAAGTATATTTATCACGCGGTGCCACCGCTAACGGGGGGCAATATTTGGTTGCCAATAATCAGGCTGAGTTGGATAACGCATTCCTGAAGATTTTCTCGCAGATTAAAAGTGAAAATTCGACTGCAGCAGGTTCGTCTTTTGCTAGTGCCACTCCTGCAATTAATGTGAATGATGCCGATAAGAAAGCAGTCGGTGCGGCTGCAATTTTCCAAAACCTTCAATCTGGAAGTAGCGAAATCCGGATTTACGATATAAACAGTAGCGGCTCATTGCAAAATACATACCGTACACCGAATTTTGCCAATAGACGTACATTGATTAATATCGGTAATAAAGTTGAATGGTTTAACGACCATCTTTCTGTAGGTAGTAACGCTTATTTCAACATTCCTTCAGCAAGTAATAATTCCAATGAATGGAAAACTTCGCTAGCACCTTGGTTGAATAGAAGTGCTCCTGATGCGGCAATTGCGGCAATCAATACTAATCAATTAAGCTACCGTATTCGTGAAAACAACCCCGATGAAAGGAATATGGGTGATGTTATCGGTTCGGATTTGATTACCCTTGGTGGACAAAAATACAATCGGCAGCAGTATATGGTTACCGCCGCGAATGACGGCATGGTTTATTTGTTTGAAAGTTCTTCCGATTCTAATCATCCGTATGATTTGAAATTAAACTACTTGCCTGCCGGTATGGAACGCTCTTCAATTCATGAAACCGTAGCGACTAATCTGAAGGATATCGTTGATCCTCAATATGGTAAGGTTTCCGATAAGCCTCATGTTTACTTAAATGATGGGGGCATCACTTATCGTACGACTGACAAATCTAGGCCGCAATTGCATTTTATTGCAGGTAATATGGGACGGGGAGCAAGGGGGGCTTATGCTTTGGCGTTGGGCGGTAAATTACCCGAATCCGGAAAAAATGCCGGCCTTGATGCTGCTCAAAATGACTGGGACAAATCGGTTCCTCTATTTGAAACGCAAAAAGGAAACGATAATGTCATGGGGTATACCATCGGTGCACCGCAGATTGGTCGCGTTTCCACAGATCGTACACTTGCAGCAGACAATAGTTCCATGACCACTAATCTGTATGATGTCAAATATGCTGTTTTTGTTAGCAGCGGTACGCGGAACCTCTCTAAATTGTCCGGCAATGACGATAATACAGAAGCTGCTTTGTATATTTACAATGCGCTAGATAAAGAAAACGTCGGTTTGCCTGATCCTTCAGGTACCCAGCCTAGAAACGCAATGTCGGCAGGCCAGTTGATTAAGAAAATCTCAGTACCAAATGCAGAGCAAAATCGTGGCGGCTTAATGCAGCCTACCGTAGTGGATGTAAACTTTGACGGTGTGGCAGATGTTGCCTATGCTGCGGATTATTCGGGAGGCCTGTATCGTTTTGATTTGCGAGGTCCTTTAAATTCATGGGCTGCCAAAAAGATATTCCAAGCCAAGCCGGGGCAAAAAGTAACCTCTGCACCTGCTGTGTTTAGACGTGACCAAGACAAATATATTATTAGTTTTGGTACGGGCAGCGATTTATATCAAAGCGATTTAAGTGATGGTACTCAGCAGTCCGTTTATGGTATTTATGACGATTTGACTGTGTTGGATCCGACTGAAAAAACAACGGTGAATTTGCTTCAGCAAACGATGAGTACGGATGGAAACAAACGCAGTATGACCGATACGCTCCTAGATCCTGCAACTTATCAAGGTTGGTATTTTGATCTCCAACTGTCAAATCAGGCAGGTGAAGCGAGTGAGCGCGTAGTTGTGCAACCCGATATGCTGTTAAGGACCCTTGTCTTCAGCACCCGGAGTTATAAGCGTATCGAACATGCTCCAACTGGAGGTTCAATAAGTGGTGATAAATGTGAACCTACTGTAAAACGTACCGAATCCGCCGGTTCAGGCTGGATTATGCAGGTTAAAGTCGATAATGGTGGTGATATTGCCAAAACCAAAGGTACGCCGGAAGGTGTCAATCACCGCGAGTATGCTTATTTGGACTTTGAGGGTACGAATAAGACTAAAGATGTTGGCGACAAGGACGTTAAGAAGTATACAGGTTTTAGCTACAATGCCGGCCTGCCTAACTATGCGCTCTTGCTTAGCGGCAGCAATAACTCTCTCACCGGCTCTCAAAGCTCCACTACTATTTTCGGAGCACTCCGCAATGGTGAAGACGATGTTTTACGCGCCGGCGGTAAGCCTGCGCCCAGAATTTGTTTCTCTGGAGTAAATAATACTGCCTATATCAGCGGTACTAAGGGTACGCAAGGTGTTCACTCTGTGGTAAAAGCATATGGAAAAATCTGTCAGACCGGTCTTCGCCGTATATCTTGGCGGGAAATCTTCTAAAGATTTTGGTTGATTTTCGAGCTAAGTAGCATCACTGAGAGATAATCGCTGATATCCTTTGAGTAAGGGTATCGGCGATTTTTTTGATTTTTATGGTCAAAGCGGTCGAAGCGAATGATGATTTAACATCAAGATGCTATAAAAGTTAAGTTACCCATAAATGTATTATTGCAGCACTTTAATACATTACGAGACCTTTGCAATAACATAGGTTACTAAAATTTTATGCTCAATCTCATTTCCAAAATGCAAAACCTTTCTGATTTTTCCTACTTTTTGCTCAATATTAGGAAGGTTTTAGTCAATTGAAATTTTTTGGCGCATTTTTATACGTCAAATTTCGTTAACAGACTATTTTTGCAAAGGTCTCATTACATTAATTGAGACCTTTGCAAAATTCCCCAAAATCCCCTAAATTCCCATCAAGACATTTAGGGGATTTCTCATGAGCACCTTCTTCCAGCAAACCGCACAAGCCATGATCGCCAAACACATCGACCGCTTCCCATTATTGAAGTTGGATCAGGTGATTGATTGGCAACCGATCGAGCAGTACCTGAATCGTCAAAGAACCCGTTACGTCCGAGACCACCGCGGCCGTCCCGCCTATCCCCTGTTGTCCATGTTCAAAGCCGTCCTGCTCGGACAATGGCACAGCCTCTCCGATCCCGAACTCGAACACAGCCTCATCACCCGCATCGACTTCAACCTGTTTTGCCGTTTTGACGAACTGAGCATCCCCGATTACAGTACCTTATGCCGCTACCGTAACTGGCTGGCGCAAGACGACACCCTGTCCGAATTGCTGGAACTGATTAACCGACAACTGGCCGAAAAAAACCTAAAAGTAGAGAAGGCATCCGCCGCCGTCATTGACGCCACCATTATTCAGACTGCCGGCAGCAAACAGCGTCAGGCCATAGAAGTCGACGAGGAAGGACAAGTCAGCGGCCAAACCACACCGAGTAAGGACAAAGATGCCCGTTGGACAAAGAAAAACGGCCTCTACAAACTCGGTTACAAACAACATACCCGTACCGATGAGGAAGGCTATATCGAGAAACTGCACATCACCCCCGCCAATGTCCATGAGTGCAACCATCTGTCCCCTTTGTTGGAAGGCATTGCCGAAGGTACGACCGTCTATGCCGACAAAGGCTACGACAGTAAGGAAAACCGGCAACATCTGAAAGAGCATCAGTTGTTAGACGGCATTATGCGCAAAGCCCACCGCAACCGTCCGCTGACGGAAGCGCAAACCAAACGTAACCGATATTTGTCGAAGACCCGTTATGTGGTCGAACAGAGCTTCGGTACGCTGCACCGTAAATTCCGCTACGCCCGGGCAGCCTATTTTGGTCTGCTCAAAGTGAGTGCGCAAAGCCATCTGAAGGCGATGTGTTTGAACCTGTTGAAAGCGGCTAACAGGCTAAGTGTGCCTGTTGCCGCCTAAAAGGCGGCCCGGATGCCTGATTATGGGGTATCCGGGGAGGATTAAGGGGGTATTTGGGTAAAATCGGTGAATATTTGAAACGAAAACAGCCGAAAATCTGTGTTGGGGTTTCGGTTGTTTGGGGAAAGGCTTTTTTGCAAAGGTCTCATAAGGTATTACCTCTTGCACCTTATTCACCTGAGCTCAACCCGATTGAGAAGGTGTGGGCGAATATTAAGCGGTATCTGCGAACCGTATTGTCTGATTACGCCCGATTTGACGATGCGCTACTGTCCTATTTTGATTTTAATTAACTATATTTGGATGAAACAGGATTTGACCGCTACCTGTTCCGTCCCTATGCCCGCAGCCCGAAAGGGCAAATAGTGAAAGCGCAGATAAGTGGAAAAAGATACCGACGCTTATCTCTGGTGTCCGCACAAGTCGGCAACCGGCTGATTGCTCCGATGATTTATCAAAATACGATGACCGGAGTCTTTTTTGAAGCGTGGTTTCAGCAATGCCTACTGCCTGTATTGACTCAAAAATCGGTGATTATTTTAGATAATGCACGATTTCACCGTATGGGTGTCTTACGGGAAATGGCGGAAAAATGGGGACATAAGGTATTGCCTCTTGCACCTTATTCACCTGAGCTCAACCCGATTGAGAAGGTGTGGGCGAATATTAAGCGGTATCTGCGAATCGTATTGTCTGATTACGCCCGATTTGACGATGCTCTATTGTCCTATTTTTATTTTAATTGACTATATCATGCAGATTTCGGATTTCTTCTTTCAACCATTCATCCCAATCGGGGCGTAAACAGCGGAGCTCTTTGTTCCAATACAGACAGTCCCAAGCCATGCTGCGCGAGGCTTCGGTATCGCGCTCGAACATTTGGGCGACAAAAGGTTCGAGCATTTGCGCGCTTTTGAACATACCGCCGTATTCTCCGTAAGTGCGGCAGGTTTCGGGATGGAGCATTTCCATCAGCGTTTCAATGTCGCTCTGCAACGTAAGCCATGAACCGTTTGACTCGTCCAACCCAAGCACATCGCGTAACCAATGCTTGATGTTTTCCAAACCTTGAAAACGCGGGTCATGCCACAGTAGGCGCAGGGCGGCAAGCTGGCTTTCGGCTTCCGTCCGACCTTGCGGGTTTTCATGATCAAAAAGAGAGAGGAATTCGTACAACGCACGATTGCGCTGCTTTTCCGGCAGCGCAAGTAAGATGTCGCAGACTTGTTCGGGAGTCTGCCAAAGAGGAAGTTTGGAGAGGGTCATGGGCTTTGAGGTCGTCTGAAAGTCAATGAACATGGCTAAATCACTTGATTCATTTGATTTTCGTAACGAAGCTGCTTTTGAATTGAAAATATGAAAATCCGCTCTAGGTCGTCTGAAAACCGATTTCAGACGACCTCTCTGCCTTAAACCATCAACCGCAATATCGGCAGTCCAATATGTCTTTGCGGATGTCGTTCAGCAGGAAGGCTGCGGTGTCTTTGTGTTCCGCCTGTACGAAGGCGAAGAGTCGGGCGATGATTTTGCCGATGAAGACTTTTTGCAAGGCACAGGCGTCGGTCAGGGTGCGTTCCTGCAGGAAGCTGCGGATGTCTTCGGGTAAAGTGTAGTCGCGCGCAACGGCGGCAAAGCGGGCGTCGGTTTGCAGGCGGTCGAGCAGGGTTTGGTTTTTGTCCAATTTAATGCCTGCTTCTTTTTCTTCGGCGGTGGCGCGGACGAACTGGTCGTAAATTTCGGCATAAAGCATATCGTTCGGACCTTCGAAGATGGTGAAGGGGCGGATGTCGATAGCGATATTGCTGGCGGTGTGTCCGCGTTCAAAACCCTTCGCGCCCAAGAGTTTTTGCAACATTTGGGCGGCGGCGTAAGTGTATTCCGTGGCAAGGGTTTTGATGATGTTTGCCTCCATCAGTTGATGGGCGACGGGGGCAACGGGCGAAACGCAATGGCAGACGTAGCGGTAAAGAATCTCGGAAACCTGATGGCGGCGTTGGATTTCACGGCGTTCATAATCGACGAATTTGATGTCGTGGCGGACATATCGGTTCAGGTTGTCAAGGATATATTCCATGATGCCGTGCGTCATGCCGATCAGTTGCAGGCGGCTGCGGATAAAGATGTTTTGGAACGCGCGCAAACCGGCGGCATCGCTCTGCGAGAGTTTCATGACGGCGGCAGCGGGCATTTGGGCATCAATGCGGTTGACGGCGTAACGGACGGCGCGCAGGCCTTCGGATGCGAGGGCTTCGTAGCGGATGTATTGTTTGGGAACGAGCAGCAGGTTGATGACTTTGGAGAGTTTACCGTTTTTGCGCTCTTTGGCGGCGACGAGGAGGAAGTCGCTCTGCGAGTTGCCCTGCCAATATTTCGCGGCGTTGACGTAAATCGTTTGTTCGTCGATGTATTCGTAGTAGGACTGCATTTCGCGGGCAATCGCCGCGCCGGAGGTTTCGGGTTCGGTAATACCCAAACCGCCGCCCTCGCCTTTAAAAACCATGTCCAAACCTTGCGCGACCTGCGCTTCGTCGCCAAACTCTTGCAGAGGCTGCAACACCAGCGCGCCTTCGATGCCGGTACGCAGGGTAACGGGCACGCCGTAATGCCCCGCAATCCGCAGGACTTCTTGGATTTCAAACTGGCTGCCCTTGCGGCCGCCGTGTTTTTTGTCGAGGAAGGGCAACAGCAAACCCGCCTGCTTTAAGGCAAGCCATTTGTCTTCGGGTAGGTATTGCATGAGGTTAAGGTCGTCTGAAAAAATGCGACGGAATGCGGATTCGATGTGCTTTAAAAAAGCAGCCGTGTCCATAGTTGACGGCTGCGCGCTTGATTCGGTGTGTGTCATCATGATTCTCGGTTAATCGGCAGTTATTAGAGTTTAGAGCTAAATTTCTAGGATTTATACCACAAACCCGTTTAAGCGACAATGATTATCAAGTGTGGACGGATTTTCAGCGTGCAAACACATGATTACGCCGCCCCGATAAACCGATACGGTGCTACCATAACACAAAATACCGCCGGAACACTGCCATGTATTCACAACACAGCGAACGCCATTTCAGCAACCGCAACAACTGGCTGCGCGCAAGCGTATTGGGCGCGAACGACGGCCTAATTTCCACCGCTTCGCTGCTGACCGGCGTCGCGGCCGCCGCACCCGATTTCCAAACCCTGCTGCTGACCGGCGTTTCCGCCCTGATCGGCGGCGCGGTCTCGATGGCGGCTGGGGAATACGTTTCCGTATCCAGCCAGTCTGACACGGAAAAAGCCGACTTGCGCAAAGAACGCTACGAATTGGAAGCCAACCCCGATGCCGAGCTGGCAGAACTGACCGAAATTTACCGCCGCCGCGGTTTGTCCGACGCACTTGCCGCCGAAGTCGCACAGGCATTGATGGAACACGACGCGCTCTCCGCCCATGCACGCGACGAAATCGGCATCACCGAAACCTCCGCCGCCAAGCCCATGCAGGCCGCGCTTGCCTCCGCCGGTTCGTTCTGCGCCGGTGCCATACTGCCGCTGCTGGTCGCGCTGACCGCCCCCGCCGCCCTGATCCCTACGCTGGCGGCAACCACTTTGTTCGGACTCGCCGCGCTGGGTTACGCCTCCGCCAAACTCGGCGGGGCACCCGTCGCTCCCGCCGTCTTGCGCGTGTGCCTGTGGGGTGTGGCGGCGTTGGTGATAACCGGATTTATTGGAAAACTGGCAGGCGTGGCCGTCTGATTGTAAGGCCTTATACTCTTTTAAACCTGTATCCAGTAAAATTGAAAATTGAGCGGTTAGATTTCATGAGAATTTTGCAAAATAGAATAGAAATTTGACCGCTTGTGATCGTACTAGCTTCCGTCAACATAACCAATCATGACATACCCAATTGCTACGATAATTGCTTCAATAGCATTAAATTTATCGCTAAATCTTTCTGAAAATGTGAAAGTTTATTTAACAGAGCATAATCAAACGCCTATGTTTAAAACATTATTTAATTCATTGAGTGAAAAAGTGAATAAGCCTGAAAAGCTGTTATCTCTTGCGAATCAAGATTTCGAGCAAGGATTCGATTATCAATATGGGCTTTCAACTATCATGGATCGCCAAAAAGCGAATGCGCATTTTGAGCAAGCTGCACTTAAAGGCAATCTGGAGGCAAAATTTTTCCTTTCATTAAATTTCTTGCAACAAGGCCAGCGGGATAAGGCTCTTCAATATGCGCAAGAAGCAGTGGCTGAAGGGAGTGAAATTGCCAAATATGCTTTAGCAAATTGGTGGTTAGCTAAAAATGAGGCTAAATATCGCACGCTGAAACAAGAAGCATTAAAAGCCATGACAGAGGCACAAAATAAAGGCGATTTGCATTATGTAATATTCCTTGCCAATGAATATTATTACGGCTTAAATGGAATGCCTGTCGATTTAGATAAAGCGATTCATTACTATGAATTGGCGGCTCAGCAAGGTAATGCAGTCGCCTTAGAAGAATTAGGAAAAATTTATCTTGAAGAGTTGCATGATTTGGATAAGGCTGAAACCTATTTATTACAAGCAGCTGAGAAAAATAATGCCGAAGCACAATATCTACTAGGCGATGCCGTTTATACCGAAAAAGAAGATGAGAAAAACATACTTTATTGGGTAGAAAAGGCAGCGGAGAATCAGCATATTTCAGCTATACTTAAACTGGCAAACTATTATGTTGGAAAAAAAGAATATGACCAAGCGCTTTATTATGTGAAAAAAGGTGTTGCCTTAAATCATGAAGACGCTTTGATTGCGATGGCTGAATTCTATGAATATGGGCTCGGTATGCTACAAGATGATGAAAAAGCGTTAACTTATTATAAAAAATCGAATGAGATTTTGAAGGATAAATGGTTGATGGATAAAATTAAAATGTTGGAAGCAAAAATCAAAGATAAAAAATATAGTCAATTAAAATCAAAATAGGACAGTAACGCATCGTCAAATCGGGCGTAATCAGACAATACGGTTCGTAGATACCGCTTAATATTCGCCCACACCTTCTCAATCGGATTGAGCTCAGGTGAATAAGGTGCAAGAGGCAATACCTTATGTCCCCATTTTTCCGCCATTTCCCGTAAGACACCCATACGGTGAAATCGCGCATTATCTAAAATAATCACCGATTTTTGAGTCAATGCGGGCAGTAGGCATTGCTGAAATCACGCTTCAAAAAAGACTCCGGTCATCGTATTTTGATAAACCATCGGAGCAATCAGCCGGTTGCCGACTTGTGCGGACACCAGAGATAAGCGTCGGTATCTTTTTCCACTTATCTGCGCTTTCACTATTTGCCCTTTCGGGCTGCGGGCATAGGGACGGAACAGGTAGCGGTCAAATCCTGTTTCATCCAAATAAACGCGTTGGTAGTCAGAAAATTCGGCCAGCTGTGTCAAATAATGCGTTACTTTGGCCGGGTCTTGTTCTTTGTAAGTCGTGGTCTTTTTTTGCGCGTCATCCCCATCTGTTTGAGTGCATAGCAAACGGCGGCTGGCGTACAATCAAAATGTTTGGCGATTTCATGTAGATAGGCATCCGGGTGTTGCCCAACATAGTGAGCCAGTTTTTGCCTATCCAATTTGACGGCATTTAGACCGGTAACTTGATGTTTTAGGCTGCCTGTTTGTTTTTTAAGGCGAATCCACAGGTAAAGCGTGTTTCTTGACAAGTTAAACGTTGCTGCGGTTTGGCTGATGTTTTTGCATTGTTCGTAATAGTTTAAAGCTTTGTTTCTTAAGTCCGCAGAGTATGCCATGGTTAGACCTTCAAAGTTGAGTATTGTACTATTTTATTTTTAATTGACTATATCTTGGCGGAGGTGGCGGTAAACGGTGCTGTGATGGAGTGTGATCCCGTGGTGTTTATGCAGGTAGGCACATACTTGTTCGGGACTGAGTTTGCGGCGGATAAGGGTGTCGATGTGCTGAATGAGCTGCGAATCGAGTTTATAGGGTTTTCGCCGGTGCTGTTTGGTCAGCCGGCTTTGCCGTTGCGCTTTTTCGGCGCTGTATTGCTGTCCTTGGATGCAGTGCCGCTTGATTTCGCGGCTGATGGTGCTTTTGTGGCGGTTGAGCTGTTTGGCGATTTCGGCGATGGTGCAGTGGCGGGACAGGTATTGGATATGGTATCGTTCGTCTTGGGTCAGTTGTGTGTAGCTCATGGCAATCTTTCTTGCAGGAAAGGCCGTATGCTGCTGCATACTGGCCTTTTTCTGTTATGGAAAGTTGCACTTCAAATGCGAATCCGCCGTCGTCTGAAAATCCAAATTCTGGTTTTCAGACGACCTTTTTGTCGAGGTTATTCAAGTATTCAAAAGCAGCCGTATGATAAATTCGTCCTGAGGGAGGGTTAATTTGAGATTGCGGATATCCCCCTGCACCAGTAGAGGCCTTATGCCCAGTTGTTCTACGGCAGAGGCTTCATCGGTAATACCGTTTAAGTCGGAGGCGGATAGGGCGCGATTCAATAATCCGGCTTGAAAAAGTTGCGGTGTCTGTGCCTGCCATAAGTCTTTACGGGGTACGGTTTCCAGGATTTGTCCGTCGGTATCGGAACGTTTGATGGTGTCGGCTGCGGGAATGGCCAAAATGCCACCTTCTACTTTTGTTCCGGCTGCCTGAATTAGGCGCGACAGGGCATCTTGGGGCAGGCAGCAGCGGGCGGCATCGTGAACCAAAATATTATCGTGGTTATCCGCCAACCTCTTTTTCATCAGTGTTTGCACACCGTTGCGGACGGTTTCTGCCCGGGTATTGCCTCCGACGTTGAAAACCACTGTCTTATCAGAGGTTGTCTGAAGATGATTAATAAAAGGATCATCAGGTGAGACAATAATAGCGACCAAGTCGATAAACGGATGTTGTGTAAAAATGGCAACCGTATGCTCTAAGACGGTTTTGCCGTGTATCCGGATATATTGTTTGGGTTTGCCTGCACCGAAGCGAGCGCCGATCCCTGCGGCGGGAATCAGGGCGATATGCCGTCTTTTCATACATTCTCTCCGGCGGCTGCCTGCCTCCATATGCAGGCCTCTCCCAGCGCATCGAGATATTTTTCGTGTTCTTCAAGCTCTTCAGCATTGGCTTTGATGACTTTTAAGCGCGACGAACGTTTTGTTTCGGCGATGATGACGGGCTTGTCTTCTTTTTTTTCTTCTTCACCTTCTTCACCCATTAAGTCGAATTGTTGGCGCGTCATCGCCAAATAAACTTCGCCTAAAAGCTCGCAGTCGATTAAAGCGCCATGCAGTACGCGCTTGCTTCTGTCGATGGAGAGGCGGTTGCACAAGGCATCCAGGCTGGCTTTTTGCCCAGGAAACATTTCACGCGCCATCGCCAGCGTATCTGTAATCTCACAACCAAGCTCTTCGACGGAGGGCAGACCCATGCGGCGGAATTCCATATTTAAGAAGCCTACGTCGAATTTCGCATTGTGGATAATCAATTCCGCGCCACGGATAAATTCGCTGATTTCTTGTCCGACCTTTGCAAACGGCGGAGCGTTTTTCTCTTCTAAAACGTCAATCGTCAGCCCGTGTACGCGTGCGGCTTCTTCAGGCATATCGCGCTCGGGATGGACGTAAAGGTGCAGGAAGCGTCCGGTCATTTGGCGGTTGACCATTTCCAGTCCTGCAAACTCGACCAAGCGGTCGCCGTTTTCGGCGTAAAGGCCGGTGGTTTCGGTATCAAGGATAATCTGGCGTCTCATCAAATGCTCCAATGACTGAATGAAAAAATGTCTCGTATCATACTCAAGGAGGGGGTGAAAGTATAGAGTGGTGTTGCTTTGTATTCTTATTGGGATGTTGTTTAGATGAGGGAAAATATTTTAGACAAGTGGGGTATGAGCCGTCTTATGGTTATCAAAAGTAGAAATTGCTGACAATTTTCAGACGAGCGAAAGCAGTTTGTCTTTCAAAAGGCTGATGGATACTAAATCCTGAGTAAAATACTCAACTTTTAAAAAATTAATTTCTTTTTAAATCATTGTGTTATTTCTGTTTTAAAAAATAGTAACAATTATCATTTGCAAAATTAAAAAATACTCGTATAATGCAACTCATCGAAACGACAGCGCAACAGAACGAAAGGAGAATGAAATGCCGGAAAGTATTTTCAAGCAAGTCTCCCTTGATATTCTGAGACTGCATCAACAAACCATCCGTTCGCTTTTGGCAACCCAATGCTGCAACGATTGTGAAGTTCACGATGTATTCTACATTACGCTGGACGGACGCTATTATGTTTGGCTGCCTTGTATGAATAAGGCAGAGCAAGTAGAAGCGGGCATTTTGCTGATTGAGGACGAAACCAGCGATATTCGTCTGAGCTGGGTGGCGAATACCCGTGAAGTACAGAAAAAAGACAGCTTATATGAGAAAGTTGTTTCCGCTTTACAACGCCGGTTGCGGCAGACGAAAAATAAGTTTATCCAAGCTAAAGATACTTGCCTGCTTGAGCTGACCCCGAAGCAAGGTCGTCTGACGACAGGCAGCAGAGATTTATCGCTTTCACCGCATGATTTGATGAAAGCACTTTATCCGGCAACCCATCAATTAAAATCAGGAGGATTTGCCCTGTAACAGTTTTGGTAGTGGTTTGTGTTCCTTTTGCGCCCCTTAAATGTTTAAAGGGGCGATTTTTTTTGCTTTTTGATACACAGTAATCGTCTTGTTATGACATATTATTTAAAATCAAGTACAATATTGTCATTTCAAATTAATCGCTCATCATTTGAATAGGGGAATTTTAATGAAAATGAAACTTTCTGCATTATCCGTATTGGCGGCAGCAGTTTTGTGTTCTTCCAGCGTATTGGCGGCAGACAGTGTTTATACATGGAAAAACGGCAAGGGGAACAGCTATTCCGATACGCCGAACCGGCTCCAACTTGACCGCTCCAATGTAATGAATATCCGTACGCACAGCGTCAAGGCGGCAGTCAAACCCAAATCCGAAGCTGCGGACGAGGGTACGCTGGCAGAGCAACAGGCGAAATTAAATGAGCGGATGTTGGCTAAGAATAAACTGATCGAGGAGCAAAATAAAAAAATTGAGGAAGAAAACCGTAAAAACAAAGAAGACAACTGCCGTGTCGCACGAATGAACCAACAGTCTGCCGAAAGCGCGCGCGTTGCCAATCGTGATGATTTGGTCAAACGGTATCAAGGGGATGTTGCCAAATATTGCAATTAATGGGTTAAAAAATTTAAAAGGTCGTCTGAAACAGATGGTTTGGCTGTTTCAGACGACCTTTTATTTAGCTTCAGGCTTGTGATTTAAGCCACTTGGGTCTGATGTTCGTCGCCTTTGCGTTCGCGGATTTTGCCCAAACGGTAAACGGTTTCGCCTTGTTCGGTTAAGAATGCCTGCACCGCGTCGGCATCTTCTTCGGCAATCACGACCACCATGCCGATGCCGCAGTTGAAGGTGCGGTACATTTCTTGCGTTTCCACATTGCCTGCCTGTTGCAGCCATTGGAACAGCTTGGGCAATTCCCATGCTTTGGCGTCGATTTGGGCGACGGTGTTTTTAGGCAGGATGCGCGGCACATTTTCGGTGATGCCTCCGCCGGTGATGTGCGCCATGCCTTTGACGGTGAATTTTTCCAACGCGGCGAGAATGGGTTTCACATACAGGCGGGTCGGGGCGATGATGGTTTCGCGCAGGGTTTTGCCGTTGTCGAACTCGGCGTCCAAATCGGGATTATCGCGGGCGATGATTTTGCGGACGAGGGAGTAGCCGTTGGAATGGGCGCCGTTGGAAGCCAGGCCCAACACGATGTCGCCTGCTTTGATACTGCGGCCGTTGATGACGCGCTCTTTTTCGACCACGCCGACGGCGAAGCCTGCCAAGTCGTATTCGCCTTCAGGATACATGCCGGGCATTTCGGCGGTTTCGCCGCCGATGAGGGCGCAGCCGGATTCTTCGCATCCTTGGGCGATGCCTTTAATCACGTCGGTAGCGCGGGCGACGTCGAGTTTGCCGCAGGCGAAATAGTCGAGGAAGAACAAAGGCTCCGCGCCTTGAACCAAAATATCGTTGACGCTCATGGCGACGAGGTCGATACCGACGGTGTCGTGTTTGTCCCAGTCGAAGGCGAGCTTGAGCTTGGTGCCCACGCCGTCGGTGCCGCTGACGAGGACGGGATTTTTGTATTTTTTGCTGATTTCGACCAATGCGCCGAAGCCGCCCAAATCACCCAACACTTCGGGACGCATGGTGCGTTTGGCAAAAGGTTTGATGTTTTCGACCAGTTGGTCGCCCGCGTCAATATCGACGCCAGCGTCGCGGTAGCTCAGTGAAGTGCTCATGAATGGGTTCCTTATCGTGATTGGGACGGAAAAACGATGGGGCGTATTTTACCTTATTTTGCAGGCGCGGGCTTGGATTTTTCGGTGATTTTGTAAACAATCTGAGGTTTCAGACGACCCCGTTTATTCTGTTATACTGGACGGTCAGGGGTCGTCTGAAAACGATTGCGGCGGCTTCCGCTGAAACACACATGGAAAGGTTTTATGTATCAGAAAAAAACGCGCGGCATGAAGCCGTGGATCATTATGGGCTGCGTGATTGCGGCTTTTGTCTGGCTGCTGTACGCGCTGGGCGACATCCTGACGCCGTTTATTGTGGCGGCGGTTTTGGCTTATGTGTTGAATCCGCTGGTGGAATGGTTGCAGAAGAAAAAGATTAAACGCGGCCCCGCGTCCATGATGGTGATGGTATTCGCTTTGCTGTTGCTGCTGTCGTTGATGCTGATTATCGTGCCTATGCTGATCAACCAGTTTAACAATATGGTCAGCCGCATTCCCCAAATCGTCGATTTTACGCAAAACAGGCTGCTGCCTTGGCTGAACCATGTGGCGGGTAATTATGTGCATATCGATCAGGATTCGGTGGTCAAATGGTTGCAGTCGCATATAGGGGAATTGAGCAACACGCTCAAGGCTTGGGTCCCGACGCTGATGCGCCAAAGCGGCAACGTCATCAGCGGCATGAGCAACCTGATCCTGCTGCCGCTCTTGCTGTATTATTTCCTTTTGGACTGGAAACGCTGGTCTTACGGCATCAGCGCGTTGGTTCCGCGCCGCTTTATCGACACTTATACGCGCATCACAAGCAACATGGATGAAGTTTTGGGCGAGTTCCTGCGCGGGCAGTTGATGGTGATGCTGATTATGGGGCTGGTGTACGGGGTCGGGCTGATGCTGGTCGGACTGGATTCCGGTTTCGCTATCGGTATGATTGCCGGTATTTTGGTGTTTATCCCGTATTTGGGCGCGTTTACCGGACTTTTGCTGGCAACCGTCGCCGCTTTGCTGCAATTTGGCACATGGAACGGTCTGATTATGGTGTGGGTAGTGTTCGCTATCGGACAATTCCTCGAGAGTTTTATCGTTACCCCAAAAATCGTCGGCGACCGCATCGGCCTGTCGCCTTTCTGGGTGATTTTCTCGTTGATGGCTTTCGGACAACTCATGGGCTTCGTCGGCATGCTCGCCGGCCTGCCGCTTGCCGCCGTAACCTTAGTCCTGTTGCGCGAAGGTGTGAATGCTTATTTCCACAGCCGTTTTTACAAACACAAGTAAAAGGACAAAAGGTCGTCTGAAATCAGATATGGGTTTTCAGACGACCTCCCAGCCTTTCTTCGACAGCCATGTTGAACAATTTTGCACTTTGGTTTATATCCGGTTTCCTATCGATGTTGCTATGGGAAATGCTTCCCCTAGACGACGGATACAGCTTTCCGGAAAAAATGAAGGTATTAATCCTGTTTTCCATCATCATGGCTGTTTTGCAAACCTTTTTCTTTCCGACACTCACTCCCTGAAATCACTTATATAAAGGACCATATGTTAGCCATCATCGGCGGCAGCAGCCTGACCAAGCTGCCCGAACTGAGCATCACCGACCGCAAAATCGTCCGCACCCCCTACGGACTGACCAGCAGCCCCGTCTTAAGCGGCAAACTGGGCAGTCAGGACATTTTCTTCCTCGCGCGGCACGGCTTCGGCCATACCGTCGCGCCGCACGAAATCAACTACCGCGCCAACATTTGGGCGTTGCATTCCATAGGTGCGGAATACATCGTCGCCGTTTCCTCCGTCATCAGCATCAACGACCGCTTTGAAAACGGCGCGCTCGTCCTGCCCGACGACTTGATCGACTACACCTACGGCCGCAAGGACACCTTTTTTGAAGGACAGGAAGAACCGGTCGTACACACCGATTTTCTCGAACCCTACTCCGCCGGACTGCGCGAAAAAATTGCCGAACACGCGCAACAGCACCAAATGCCCTTATACACCCAAGCCGTTTACGGCTGCCTGCAAGGCCCGCGCTGGCCGACCCGCGCAGAAATCCAACGTTACCGCCGCGACGGTGTGGACGTATTGGGTATGACCGGAATGCCCGAAGCCTTCCTTGCCCGCGAACTGGGCATCCAATACGCCCACTTCTGCGGCATCACCGACATCCGCTGCCTCAGCGGCGGAGCGGAAGGGACGGAATGCGGCTTGGAAACCGAGCTTGCCATCGGCAAAATCCGTCGTTTGCTTGCGGGTTTGTAAACACCATCTTTTGTGGAATGACTTTAAATCAGGACATGGCAATGAAACTGTGGGTAGCGTAAGCAGTACGAAGCTGATTTATCTGTTGTCTCATCATTGGGAATCATCTTTCTGAAGCTTAGGTGAGGCAATGCCGTATTGCTTCAAAGTTAATCCGCTATGTTTTTCCCTTGATTCTCTAAACCATATAAAAAGGTCGTCTGAAAATTTTCAGACGACCTTTTGACTACGCTATTTCAAACTTATTTCGCCAATTCGGCACGCAGTTTGTGGGTAACGTTCATCATCACTTGGAGTTGTTCCAGAGTTTCTTTCCAACCGCGTGTTTTCAGACCGCAGTCCGGGTTAACCCACAGTCGTTCAACCGGTACGACTTCGATGGCTTTACGCAACAGGTGTTCCACTTCGGCTTCTGTCGGTACGCGAGGGCTGTGGATGTCGTAAACGCCCGGGCCGATGTCGTTCGGGTATTTGAATTCGCCGAACGCGGTCAAGAGTTCCATGTCGGAACGTGAAGTCTCGATGGTGATGACGTCGGCGTCCATAGCTGCGATGGCAGGCAGGATGTCGTTGAACTCGGAGTAGCACATATGGGTGTGGATTTGTGTGCTGTCTTCGCAACCGCTGGAGGACAGGCGGAAGGATTCGCCGGCCCAGTTCAGGTAGGCATCCCAATCGGCGCGTTTCAAAGGCAGGCCTTCACGGATGGCAGGTTCGTCGATTTGGATGACTTTGATGCCTGCTTTTTCCAGATCCAATACTTCGTCGTTCAGAGCCAGTGCGATTTGTTTGCACACGGTAGAGCGTGGAATGTCATTGCGGACGAAAGACCATTGCAGGATGGTTACGGGGCCGGTCAACATGCCTTTCATCGGGCGTTTGGTCAGGCTTTGTGCGTAAGTAGACCAAGCGACAGTCATGGCTTCTGGGCGGCTTACGTCACCGAAGATAATCGGTGGTTTCACGCAGCGTGAACCGTAGCTTTGTACCCAGCCGTATTGGGTGAATGCGAAACCGCTCAACAATTCGCCGAAGTATTCGACCATGTCGTTACGCTCGGCTTCGCCGTGTACCAGTACGTCCAAGTCCAGTTTTTCTTGCTCTTCAACCACCAAGGCGATTTCTTTTTTCATCGCGGCTTCGTAATCGGCGGCAGACAGTTCGCCTTTTTTGAAGGCTGCGCGTGCTTGGCGGATTTCGGTGGTTTGTGGGAAAGAACCGATGTTGGTCGTCGGCAGCAGGGGCAGGTTCAACCATGCTTGTTGCGCTTTGATGCGGTCGGCAAACGGTGATTTACGTTGGTCTGCGTTGGCAGGCAGGTCGGCAAGGCGTTTGGCGACGTCTGCGCGGTGGATTTCACTGCTGTTGGCGCGTGAATCGGCAGCAGCTTGGCTGGCAGCGAGTTCATCGGCAACGGAATCACGGCCTTCGTTCAATGCGGCTTTCAGAACGCGCAATTCTTGGGTTTTTTGCAGGGTAAATGCCAACCAAGAGTAGAGGTCAGGTTTGTTGGCTTTCAGTTTTTCTTCAACTGACAAGTCAAATGGAGTGTGCAACAGCGAGCAAGAGCTGGAAATCCACAAACGGTCGACCAGTTTGGCTTTCAGGGGCTCGACAGTTTCCAAAACTTTGTTCAGGTTGGCGCGCCAGATGTTGCGGCCGTCGATAACGCCGGCAGACAGGACTTTGTCGTAGTCGGCGAACGCATCCAGTTGTTCAGGAGCGCGTACCAAGTCGATGTGCAGACCGTCAACGGGCAGGGCTTTCAGCAATGCGGCGTGTTCGGCAACGGAACCGAAGTAAGTGCTCAACAGGATTTTGGCGTTTACTTTGCTCAAAGTGGCGTAAACGTCTTTGTAGGCTTCCACCCATTCTTTAGGCAGGTCAACAGCCAAAGCAGGCTCGTCGATTTGAATCCATTCGGCACCGGCTTCAACCAAAGCGTTCAGGATTTCAACGTAAACGGGCAGCAGTTTTTGCAACAGGCTCAGGCGGTTGAATTCGACTGCGCCTTTTTCTTTACCTACCCACAGGAAGGTCAGTGGGCCGACGATGGTCGGTTTGGCTTTCAGACCGAGGGCTTGGGCTTCTTTCAGTTGTTGAACGTAGTGTTTGGCGTTTGCTTTGAATTCGGTATCGGCGTGGAATTCAGGCACCAAGTAGTGATAGTTGGTGTCGAACCATTTGGTCATCTCGATGGCGAATTGGTCTTTGTTGCCGCGCGCAAGTTGGAAGAATTGTTCCAAAGACAGGTTTTGGCTGTCGAAGCCGAAACGGGCGGGAATCGCGCCGGTAGCGACTTGCAGGTCGAGGATGTGGTCGTAGAAAGTGAAATCGCCTACGGCAACGTAATCGGCGTTGGCAGCGGCTTGGTGTTTCCAGTTTTTTTCGCGCAGGTCTTTGGCGACGTCGAGCAGCTCTTGTTCGCTGATTTCTTTGCGCCAGTATTTTTCTTGGGCGAATTTCAATTCACGGAAGGCGCCGACACGCGGGAAGCCTGAGAAATGTAATGTTGTCATGTTGAACTCTCCAGTTGGATTTTGTAAGGACCGGTTCAATCCGAATCGGTCGGTATTGTAAATCAGAATAGGGCGGATGGGGCGGCGTTTTGTTTTTCAGACGACCCCCTGAGGTCGTCTGAAACCGTTTTCGGCTTTAGGGGCGCACGCCTAAAATATGGCAGATGGCGTAAGTCAGCTCGCTGCGGTTGAGCGTGTAGAAGTGGAAATCTTTCACGCCTTCGCGGGACAGGACTTTGACCATGTCGATGGCGATACTTGCCGCCACCAGATTGCGCGTTGCTTGGTCGTCGTCCAAGCCTTCATACATTTGCGACAGCCATTTCGGGATTTTGACGTTGGTTACTTGCGCCATTTTGCCGAGTTGCTTGAAGTTGGTAACAGGCAGGATGCCGGGAACGATTTCGACGTCGATGCCCAGCATTACGCAGCGGTCGCGGAAGCGCAGGTAGCGTTCTACGTCGAAGAAGAATTGGGTGATGACATGGTTTGCACCCGCATCGATTTTGCGCTTCAGATTGATCAGGTCGGCTTGTGCGGATTTGGCTTCGGGATGCACTTCGGGGTATGCCGCTACGGAGATGTCGAAGTCGGCGACGGAGCGCAGGAGTTTGACCAGGTCTTCGGCGTAAAACGGTTTTTTCTCATAGCCGGGCGGCTCGTCGCCGCGCAGGGCGACAATACGGCGGATGCCGCTGTCCCAATAGTCTTTGGCGATTTGGCGCAATTCGTCGGGAGAGGCGTCGATGCCGGTCAGGTGCGGCGCGGCT
Organism: Neisseria mucosa; assembly: GCA_003028315.1. Lineage (NCBI taxonomy): Bacteria > Pseudomonadati > Pseudomonadota > Betaproteobacteria > Neisseriales > Neisseriaceae > Neisseria > Neisseria mucosa. Next base: position 591,845 of record CP028150.1, read on the forward strand.
TCCAAGCCGGTTTCCTGTTGGATGCGTTTGACGATGCTGTGCGTACGGTCGCGTTCTCCGGAGTTTGCGCCGTAGGTTACGGATACGAATTTGGGATGAAGGGTTTGCAGGCGATGGATGGAGTCCCACAGCATGGTTTCCATTTGTTCGTTTTTCGGCGGGAAAAATTCGAACGAAACGTTGATGTCGCCCTTCAAGTCGGAAAGGCTGTTGTTTAACGCATTGATTTCTTTTGCGTAACTCATTGGCTGTGTACCTCGGTTGTCTTTTTTAAACGTTTTCAGGCTTGTATGATAAATTTGCCTTGTGTATGAGTCAAATTCAAAATTTTCAGAAAGTTTATGAATTATTTTAATGTGGCTGCCATTATGCTTGTCTCTATTGGTATGAGGGCAAGCCGGCGAGAAAATACATATTCTGATGTGTGTGAATATCTTGAAATTAAATGGATTTCAATGGCTTGTATTCTTGTTGGTAAAGCAAAAGCAATAAGATGTTTTGCGCTTGAGTTGGCTATCAACCCATTCAAACGTCGTCTGAAAAATTTTCAGACGACGTCTTGGTTTTTAGCTTGCAAATGATGTTGCCTCACTCAGCCTCTTCAATCCATGCCTGTTGTACGGCTTCGAGGATGCGTTCGCCGCAGCGTGCGGGATCGTCGTCGAAGTCGGGCAGCGCCATAATCAGGTCGCGCAGTTGGGTGAAGCGAACGGTTTTCGGGTCGATGCTGTCGCCGTGCAGGTCGTAGAGTTCTTCGGCGATGCGTTGGGTGTCTGTCCATTTCATGATGTCGTTCCTTTTGGAGTGTCCGAATGGTTTGATTCGGGATGGCTTGTTTAGGTTTTAATGCTTTGGGGGAAATTTGTGTCGGCAATGATTAATGCGTCTGAAATCGCATATGGTATTTTCCTATGTAATATTTTCAAGGCGTACGTTAATACATTTTTCTGACTTTCACTAAGGAAAATTTACACTTTGTCATGCAACCAAATCATTTGGAATGGTTCTTAAAGAAATCCATTATAGTATGAATAACAGGAAAATCGATGAACAACGCACTCAATGCCAAATTATCCAAACTTATTTACGCGCTCGCCTCCGATGATCCTAATTATCTTGCTAAAGCGGGCGTGTTCGACCGCCTGCTGCTGCTTATCCGCGAGCTTTATCAGATGCTGGACGAGAGCGAGGGGCTGAAGCGGCTTTCGCTGCGCCTCCGTTATGGCAAGCGTTACGGCATGATTGCTTTGGATGCCGCTGCGCCGGACGAAGATGCGGGCGCTTTGCGTTTGAAACGCTGGATGGTGTATTCGCGTATTGCGGAACGCATTGTCGGCTGCGGCAACGACGTGTCTGTGGCGCTTGACGATATGGCGGTGGAAAACGAAGAAGCAAAACAGCGTTATATGGATGCCGCAAATGAAATTATCAAACGCTTCGGCTTGGCGGGATATGTCCCCGAACCGCCGAAATCCGTCGCAGACGCAGCAAAAAACGAACCGGCACCGAAGCCTGAACCTAAGAGCATCATTACCCGCCATGGCAGCAGCCTCAGTATGCTGAACGCCAAAGGCAGAGTGGAAAATTATCCTGTTGCGCAAACCGTTGCTTCGATGAAAGTATCCCGCTTAAGGTTTGTCGTTCCACGTTCCAAATAAACGATTTGGCAGCGATTTGACGGAAGGTCGTCTGAAAACGGTCGGTAAGGCAGTTTCAGACGACTTTTTGTTTGCTCAAAATTTGGCAGGGGTCGTCTGAACATTGCTGTATCCGTTTCAGACGACCTCTTCGCATCAATGATCTTCGCGCGCGTGGTTGATGGTGTATTTGGGGATTTCCACCACCAAGTCTTCGTCGGCAACCACTGCCTGACAGCTCAGGCGCGAGTCGGCTTCCAAGCCCCATGCTTGGTCGAGCAGGTCTTCTTCCAGCTCGCTTGGCTCTTCCAAGCTGTCGAAACCTTTGCGGATGATGACGTGGCAAGTAGTGCAAGCGCAGGATTTTTCACAGGCGTGATCGACTTCGATGTCGTGGTCGAGCAGCACGTCAAGGACGGTTTTGCCTTCGGGCGCGTCTTCAATGACTGCGCCTTCGGGACATAATACGGCGTGTGGGAGTACGGTGATTTTGGGCATTTTTATTGTCTCTTGTAATGGGTGGATAGGGTTTGTGGGTAATTTTCAGACGACCTTTTGTGATGAAAGGGTCGTCTGAAACCGTTTATAACACGATGCCTTTGTTTTTTAAATTTTCCAGACATTCGTCCAGATAAGCATCATTGTGTTCGGGGTAAATCGGCGAATCGGCGGTTTCGATATCGTGTGCGGGATAAGGGGTAACTGCTTTGCCGCGGTACAGCGGGTCTTTCCACAACGGGTCGGGTTTGTAACCGCGTTTTTCCATTTCTTCCATAATCAGCGCGTGATACAGATAGAGCTTGTCAGGCGAATGGGTGAAAACGTAATTCACCGTCGCGTGCGGCCTGCCCCAGCCTGCTCCGCGCAGGGCGGCACACTCGCGGTGTTGTCCCAAAAGCTGGGCGCGGGGGAGCAGCGGGATGAGGGTTTGGTGCCAGAGTCGCATAGAAGAAATCGGATCGGTTGGGATATTAGATTTTCAGACGACCTTGTGTTTTACAAGGTCGTCTGAAACTGTTTGCCATCAAATATCGTCCACACTTTGCCCTGTCAGCGCACGTTGGATGTTGCGGTTCATGCGTTTGGCGGCGAAGTTGTCGGTGCTGCGGCTGAGTTTGGCAACGGCGGAGCGGATGTCTTCGGCGTTGCCGTCTTTCAGACGACCTTGCAGATCGGCGATGTCTTGCTGGATTTGTGCAAGCTCTTCGGCATCCAGCAAATCGCTATCCAACTCAAGGGCGGCGTTGACGGCGTCGGTCAGGCTTTCAGCTTCGACCACGGCTTCGGCGCGGGCGCGTGCCGCCATGTCTTCGGCGGCGTTGCTCATGCTGTCTTTGAGCATTTGGGTGATGGTGTTGTCGTCCAAGCCGTAGGAAGGTTTGACTTCGATTTGCGCCTGTACACCGGTGCTTTGTTCTTGGGCGGAAACGGACAGCAAGCCGTCGGCGTCAACTTGGAAGGTAACGCGGATGCGCGCCGCGCCTGCGGTCATGGGTGGAATGCCGCGCAGGGTGAATTTGGCAAGGCTGCGGCAGTCGGAAACGAGTTCGCGCTCGCCTTGTACGACGTGTATCGTCATGGCGGTTTGACCGTCTTTGAAGGTGGTGAAATCCTGCGCGCGCGCGGTGGGGATGGTGGAATTGCGCGGGATGATTTTTTCGGCGAGTCCGCCGTAGGTTTCCAAACCGAGCGACAAGGGGGTAACGTCCAGCAGCAGCCATTCGCCGTCGGTTTTGTTGCCGGCAAGGACGTTCGCCTGTATGGCGGCGCCGAGCGCGACGACTTCGTCGGGGTTGAGGTTGTTCAGCGGGGTTTGTCCGAAGAAGGTGGCGACCGCTTGTTGAACGTGCAGCATACGGGTGGAACCGCCGACCATAATCACGCCTTTGATGTCGGCTTTGGTCACGCCTGCGTCTTTCAGTGCCTGTTTCACCGGCTCTATGGTTTTTTGCACCAAATTTTGCGTCAGGTGGTGAAATTCTTGGCGGGTAATGACGGTATGGATTTTGCGGCCGTCTGAAAGCGTGGCTTCAACGACGGCTTCGGTTTGACCGGTCAGTTGTTCTTTGGCGGCGCGGACAAGGGAAAGCAGAAGCTGGCTGTCGCGCTCGTTGAGTTTGGAAAGGTCGTTTTGTTCGAGCAGGTGGCAGAACAGGCGGTGGTCGAAGTCATCGCCGCCCAATGCGCTGTTGCCGCCGGTGGCTTTGACTTCAAACAGCCCTTTGGTCAGTTGCAATACGGATACGTCGAACGTACCGCCGCCCAAGTCGTAAACGACAAACGTGCCTTCTGAGGCGTTGTCCAGCCCGTAGGCAATCGCGGCGGCGGTCGGCTCGTTAAGGAGGCGCAAGACGTTCAAGCCCGCCAAACGCGCGGCATCTTTGGTGGCTTGGCGTTGGGCGTCGTCGAAATAGGCGGGAACGGTAATGACGGCGCCGACCAAATCGCCGCCTAAAGTTTCTTCGGCACGCGATTTGAGGGCTTTGAGGATTTCAGACGACACTTCGATAGGCGTTTTGGCACCTTGGCGGGTGTTCAGCTCGACCACGCGCTCGTTGGGCGTGAACCGGTAGGGCAGGTATTGCGCGTCCTGCGCGAGGTCGGCAAGTGTGCGGCCGATAAGGCGTTTGGCGGAGCTGATGGTGTTCAGCGGGTCGGTTTTTTGGGCGGCAAGGGCGACTTTGCCGACTTCGACGGCATCGCCTTCGCCGTAGCGGACGACGGAGGGCAGGGTGGTACGTCCGTCTATATCGGTCAGGCAAACCGGGCTGCCGCTGCGGACGGTGGCAACCAGGCTGTTGGTCGTACCCAAGTCGATGCCGACGGCGAGGCGGTGTTGATGCGGAGCGGCGGACATGCCGGGTTCGGAAATCTGCAAAAGAGCCATGATTGTGTGCCTTTTGATGCTGTATTTATTAGGATAGGTCGGTATTTTAACAGATTTCGGGCGGATAGTTGAGTGGTTTGGTAGGGAATTGCGATAATCGGATTCCGTTTATTTATAAAGGTCGTCTGAAATTTCCCTACTGCCCCAAATCCGATAAAATCCGATTTTACTATTATGATAATTTTTAGGACACGCCGTGCAAGGACTTGATTATTGTCGTCAGAAGGCAGAAGAAAGCCGCTCCAGTTTTTTGTCGGGCTTCCGTTTCCTGTCGCAGGAAAAGCGGGATGCGATAACGGTTTTGTATGCTTTTTGCCGCGAATTGGACGATGTGGTCGATGACTGCTCCGATCCGAATGTGGCGCAGGCGACGTTAAACTGGTGGCGCGGCGATTTGGACAAAGTATTCGGCGGCGTGATGCCGGAGCATCCGGTCAATCAGGCTTTGCGGCAGGTTAAGGAAACCTTCAAGCTGCCGAAATATGAATTGGAAGCCTTAATCGACGGAATGCAGATGGATTTGGTTCAGGCGCGTTACGGTAGTTTTGAAGAGTTGAAACTGTATTGCCACCGCGTTGCGGGTGTTGTCGGCTGCCTGATCGCTAGGATTTTAGGGTTTTCAGACGACCAAACGCTGGAATACGCGGATAAAATGGGTCTTGCTCTGCAACTGACGAACATTATCCGCGATGTCGGTGAAGATGCGAGAAACGGTCGGATTTACCTGCCGATGGAGGAAATGCAGCGGTTTGACGTGCCTGCAAGCGTGATTATGCAATGTAAGCCGACGGATAATTTTGCCGAACTGATGTGCTTTCAAGTTTCACGCGCCCGCGAGACTTATCGTGAGGCGATGTCGCTCTTGCCCGCTGCAGATAAAAAATCCCAAAAAGTCGGTTTGGTGATGGCGGCGATTTATTACGCGCTGTTGAACGAAATCGACCGCGACGGCGCGCAAAACGTTTTGACTTATAAAATTGCCATTCCTTCGCCGCGCAAAAAGCGTATCGCCCTGAAAACCTGGTTATTTGGATTTAAGCCATGAACACTCCGCATCTTCGCCCGAAAATTGCCGTCGTCGGTGCAGGCTGGGCAGGTTTGTCTGCCGCAGTGTCGTTGGCGCGCCGTGTCGATGTTACTGTATTTGAAGCCGGTCGGCAGGCGGGCGGACGGGCGCGTACTTTGGCTGGGAATACCGACGGATTTAGTTTTTTGGATAATGGGCAGCATATCTTGCTCGGCGCTTATCATGGTGTGTTGACGCTGATGGAGCACATCGGCGCTGATCCTGAAGACGCTTTTTGTCGTTTGCCGCTGCAATGGCATATGTATGAAGGTTTGCAGTTTCAAAGTACGAATCTTCCTTCGCCGCTGCATATTTTGACCGGCATATTGCGTGCTAAAAACGTTTCGTTCTCGCTGAAAATCAGGCTGTTATCCGATATGGCTGCGTTGCAGCATTACGCACGCGGCAAGCGCGCTGATTTGGCCGTTGCCCAATGGCTGCGGCAGCGCAATGTCCCGCGCAGGCTGGTTGCAGAGTTTTGGCAGCCGCTGGTGTGGGGCGCGCTCAATACGCCGTTGGAACACGCAAGTTTGCGGGTGTTGTGCAATGTTTTGTCCGACGGCGTATGGGCGGATAAATCCGGCAGCGACTATCTTTTGCCCAAGCGCGATTTAGGCGCAATCATCGCCGAGCCTGCGTTGACAAAACTCAAGCAATACGGTGCGGACATCCGCCTTGAAACCCGCGTAGGTCGTCTGAAAAACCTTCCTGACGGACGTGTCGTTGTGAATGACGAGGTTTTTGATGCCGTTATTGTTGCGGTTGCGCCGTATCATGCCGTCCATCTTTTCCCTGAAGATACTCCCGACTATATTCAGACGACCTATCAAAATCTCCAATACCACTCAATTACCACCGTCTATTTGCGCTATGCCGTTCCCGTCCATCTGCCCGCGCCGCTGACCGGATTTACCGACGGTACGGCACAATGGCTGGTGTATCGTGGTGCACTCGGTTTGCCGGCAAATGAAGTCGCCGCCGTCATCAGCGTTTCCGACCATGTCGGCGCGTTCAAAAGTCAAGAATGGGTGGAGAAAGTCCATGCCGACGTAAAACGCATCTGCCCTTATTTGGACGAACCCGAAGCCGTCCGCGTCATCACTGAAAAACGCGCGACCACAGCCTGCACGCCTGATTCCGCCACTCCCGATTTTGCTTGGTTGCACCAGCGGCGCATCTATCCGGCAGGCGACTACCTGCACCCGCGCTATCCGGCTACGTTGGAAGCAGCGGTACAGTCGGGTTTGACGGCGGCGGAAATGTGTTTGGCAGATTTCGGGTTAATATAAAGGTCGTCTGAAACTCAAATCCGAGTTTCAGACGACCTGAGACCTTTGCAAAAATAGTCTGTTAACAAAATTTGACGCATAAAAATGTGCTAAAAAATTTTCAATTGGCTAAAACCCTTCTGATAGTGAGAAAAAAGTAGAAGAAATCAGGGAGGTTCTTCATTTTGAAAATGGTATTGAGCATAAAATTTTAATAACTCATTATTGCAAAGGTCTCGATCTATTCCGATTGCCTTTACAAGACACGGCAAACCGTTAAAATATCTTAAATCCCTTAAATTTCACAATCAAGGAAGAATTATGCCGACATTGCAAAATAAAACGATTCTGGTAACCGGAGCATCGCAAGGCTTGGGCGAACAAGTGGCCAAAGCCTATGCTGAAGCGGGGGCGACCGTTATTCTGGTTGCGCGCCATCAAAAAAAGCTGGAAAAAGTTTATGATGCGATTGTCGAAGCAGGCTGTCCCGAGCCGTTTGCCATTTGTTTCGATTTAATCGGCGCGGAAGAAAAAGAATTCGAGCAGTTTGCCGCAACCATCGGCGAAGCGATTCAGGGGAAACTCGACGGTATCGTCCATTGCGCCAGCTATTTTTACGCGCTCTCGCCTTTGGATTTTCAAACCGTCGCCGAATGGGTCAACCAATACCGTATCAACACCGTTGCACCGATGGGTCTGACCCGCGCGCTGCTTCCGCTGCTGAAGCAGTCGCCCGACGCGTCCGTCATCTTCGTCGGCGAAAGCCACGGCGAAACCCCGAAAGCTTACTGGGGCGGTTTCGGTGCATCCAAAGCCGCATTGAATTATTTGTGTAAAGTTGCCGCCGACGAATGGGAACGCTTTGAAAACCTGCGTGCCAATGTTTTGGTCCCCGGTCCGATTAATTCGCCGCAGCGCATCAAATCCCATCCCGGCGAATCGAAGAGCGAACGTAAAAACTACGAAGACGTATTGCCCCAGTTTGTTTGGTGGGCAAGTGAAGAGAGCAGGGGGCGTAGCGGCGAAATCGTTTATCTTTGATTTGCTTCTACCGTAATTTGAAAGGTCGTCTGAAAACAAACATAGCGGGTTTCGCTAAAAATGTTTCAGACGACCTTTTCTTATGCTTTACTTTTTAGAATGCCATATGGACATTGGGTTCGCAGCCTGTCCGTTTGGAATGAGTCTAATCGAACTGTCTTTACTCCGTACAATACAGAGTTGTTTTACAACCCTTGGCGGTCGAGCCAGCGTTCGGCATCCAGTGCGGCTTGGCAGCCGGAAGCCGCGCTGGTGATGGCTTGACGGTAGGTGTGGTCTTTGACATCGCCTGCCGCCCATACGCCTTCGATATTGGTCGCGCCGACGTTGTCGCCCGTACCGCCTTTGGTTTTCAGGTAGCCGGTTTCGTCCATATCGAGCTGGCCTTTGAAAATGTCGGTGTTGGGTTTATGGCCGATGGCGATGAAAACGCCTTTGACGGCGATGTCTTCGGTAGTACCGTCGTTGCGTTTCAAACGAGCGCCGGTGACGCCGCCTTCGTCGCCCAAGACTTCATCCAGATTGCTGTTGAGTTTGAGGATGATTTTGCCTTCTTCAACGCGCTGCATGAGTTTGTCCACCATGATTTTTTCGGCGCGGAAGCTGTCGCGGCGGTGGATCAGGGTAACGGTGTTAGCGATGTTGGCAAGGTAAAGGGCTTCCTCTACGGCAGTATTGCCGCCGCCGATGACAGCTACATCTTGCTGTTTATAGAAGAAACCGTCGCAGGTCGCACAGGCGGATACGCCTTTGCCGGCAAAGGTTTCTTCGCTGGGCAGCCCTAGATATTTGGCGGATGCGCCGGTGGCGACGATCAGGGCGTCGCAGGTGTATTCGCCCATGTCGCCTTTGAGGGTGAAGGGGCGGTTTTGCAAATCGACGGTGTGGATTTGGTCGAAAATCATTTCGGTGCCGAAGCGTTCGGCATGGGCTTGGAAACGTGCCATCAGTTCAGGGCCTTGTACGCCTTCGGCATCGGCGGGCCAGTTGTCGACTTCGGTGGTGGTCATCAGTTGTCCGCCCTGTTCGACGCCGGTAATGATGACGGGCTTGAGGTTGGCGCGGGCGGCATAGACGGCGGCGGTGTAGCCGGCAGGACCTGAGCCGAGGATGATGAGTTTGTGATGGTTGCTCATGATGTTTTCCTTACTGAGAGATTGAGTGTGTTTCAGACGAGGTAGATTTTACTTGAAAATCTAAGCTGCGTCCGTTGGCATGATGGGGAAATGTTGACGGTATTGAAATTGACAAGGGTCGATTGTGAATGGTAAATCAGTTATCGGGAAAGTGTATTCAAGAAAGGTCGTCTGAACATTTTCAGACGACCTTTTGCCTTTCAATCAGCCTTTTGTCGGCTTCACAATATCCGGCATTGGGATAATTTACAGGAAAACCAATGCTGTCATTTGTGTTTTATTTTTCCAGTAATTTGGCTGCTTCGACGGCGTAATAGGTCAAGATGCCGTCGGCACCGGCGCGTTTGAAGGCGAGCAGGCTTTCGAGTATGACTTTTTCACCGTCCAACCAGCCGTTTTGAATCGCGGCTTGAAGCATGGCGTATTCGCCGGAAACCTGGTAGGCGTAGGTTGGTACGCCGAACTCGTCTTTGACGCGGCGGACAACGTCAAGATAGGGCAGGCCGGGTTTGACCATCACCATATCTGCGCCTTCCTGAATGTCAAGGGCGACTTCGTGCAGGGCTTCGTCGGTGTTGGCGGGGTCCATTTGGTAGGTTTTCTTGTCGGCTTTGCCCAAGTTGCCGGAACTGCCGACCGCATCGCGGAACGGACCGTAAAATGCGGAGGCATATTTGGCGGAATACGCCATGATGCGGGTGTGGATGTGTCCTGCGTCTTCGAGGGCTTCGCGGATGGCGAGGATGCGGCCGTCCATCATGTCGGACGGGGCGACGACCTGCGCACCAGCGTCGGCGTGGCACAAGGCTTGTTTCACCAAAACTTCGATGGTTTCGTCGTTGAGGACGTAGCCGTTTTCATCGGTCAGCCCGTCTTGCCCGTGGATGGTGTAGGGGTCGAGGGCGACATCGGTCATGATGCCGAGTTCGGGGAATTTCTCGCGCAGGGTACGCACGACGGTAGGTACGAGTCCTTCGGGGTTGTAGGCTTCTTCCGCCAAGTCGGTTTTATTTCGGGTAACGACGGGGAAGAGTGCCAGCATGGGGATACCGAGCTTGAGGGCTTCTTCGGCGGTGAACAATAATTTGTCCAGGCTTTGCCGTTTTACGCCGGGCATGGAGGGGACGGCTTCTTCCTGATTGCTGCCTTCGAGTACGAAAACGGGGTAAATCAAATCGTCTGCGGTCAGGGTGTGTTCGCGCATCAGGCGGCGGGAAAAGTCGTCTTTGCGCATGCGGCGCATACGGGTGGCGGAAACGTAACGCGGTGGGAAGTTCATAATCGTCCTTTGTCCTTCTGGAAACGGCTGAATCGGCAGGAGAAATGTTTTCAGACGACCTCTTTGCAAGCAGGGGTCGTCTGAAAATGGGTTTGCGACAGTTTACGCTGTTTTGGGTGATTACTGAAGCAGTAGATAGAATGTTGATACGAATCAGTCTTCGACTTTGGTAATCACTTTGACTGTTTTTTTAATTTCTTTGAACGTATCTGTTTTGAGGTTTTGTTCGTTCGGCAACATTCCGTTGGTGTTCAGCGGAGCGATGCTTTTCAAAGCGCGGCGGTATTCTGCTTCACTTAATTTTTCTTGGCTGATTCTCCATACTTTGCGGCCGGAGGCTTTAACTTCGGAGGCAGTCCACAGTCCTACCTTGTGGTAGTAGAACAAAACGCTTTGCAGGAGTGCCTTCATGTCCGCACCGGGCTTGCCGCTGCCGATACTGCGTCCGATACGGTTGTTGCGCTGATCGACGGCTTGGTCGGCAAGGAAACGGCTGTAATAATCGGTTTTACCCTCTCGAATTTCCATGTCGGACAGGTAGGCATTGCCGGCCCTGTTGGCAATTTCGCTGTCGAATTGAGAGGAAATAGCGGCCTGCCATAAGGCCTGACGGACGGCATTGACCTGTGTCCCGCGTCCTTCGCCGTTGGCGAGGTCGTCTAAACCGGTCCGGGTAGCAAAGCGTGCGGCGTTGCTGGTTAGGTTAGTCGAGTTTTTGTCTTCAACGCCAATCACTTGCGCCGCAACAGGGTGATTGATGGCGAATTGTGCGATTTTGCTGCGACGGCTTTGGTCTACCTGATAAGTATGGCAGCCGGAAAGCAATGCGGAAGCGAGCAGGATGTAAGAAGTATGTGTTTTGAGTTTAATGTTTGCCATAATGAGATATTATTGTTTAGTGACAGATTACGTTATTTAACACAAAAATGCAGTCAATAGCAAAATATTTTTCAAGCGGAGGGATTTGGGCTTGAATGGTTGCTTAATGGGGAAGTCGAGGTCGTCTGAAAATAGGCGTTACATTTTTCCGGGATTTTGATTGCGAAAAATATTAATAAGCTGTTTGGATTCCTGTAATGGCAAACCGAAATGCGTTCGGATTGCCTGAATATCCTCGGCATTGTTATCACTCAGATTGTGTGAGAGCCATTCGAAAGTTTCGGGCTGTTTCAGAATCTGTGCGAGGTATGCCTGCTTGAGTTTACGGTTGCGCCACCGAACGAACAGCATAGTGAAAACAAATAAGACAATCAGGAAAATATTGGTAAGGGTGATAAAAGTCATGTTGGAGCGTGCATGATTAGGTGGGAGTAAGTGCATATTATGAATGATTTTTCTCTTTCTTACTCAAAAAACTCATGTTAAGCGGAGTAAAGCCCATGCGGAAGCATGGTACAATATTGTCAACAATTTAAGGCGTTTTCCTCGCGGAGAACGCTGTTTTTCATTAGACATCAAGAGGCTTTTATGAAATTTTTAGACCGTGAGGCGACGATTGCCAAGCCGGGTTTCAACCGTTGGCTGGTGCCGCCTGCCGCTTTGGCGGTGCATCTTGCCATCGGGCAGATTTATGCGTATTCCGTGTTTAACGCGCCGCTGACCAAGCTTATCGGCATTACCGAATCAGCAGCCGGAGATTGGAAGCTGACGACTGTGGGCTGGATTTTCAGTATCGCGCTGGCTATGTTGGGCGCGTCTGCTGCTTTGTTCGGCACTTGGATGGAGCGTGTCGGCCCGCGCAAGGCGATGTTTGTCGCGGCGTGCTGTTTCAGCTTGGGCTTTTTTGTGTCGGCACTCGGCGTCAGTACGCATAATCTGTTTCTCCTCTATTTGGGCAACGGCGTGATCGGCGGCATCGGCTTGGGGTTGGGCTATATCGGGCCTGTGTCCACTTTGATGAAGTGGTTTCCCGACAAACCGGGCATGGCGACGGGTTTGGCGATTATGGGGTTCGGCGGCGGTGCGATGCTTGCTTCGCCGTTGTCCGTATCGTTGATGAATGCGTTTTCAGACGACGTGTCGGTCGGCGTCGCACCGACTTTTGTCGTGTTGGGACTGTTTTACCTTGTGTTGATGATGTTCGGCGCCTTCACCATCCGCGTGCCGGCGGAGGGTTGGAAACCTGAAGGCTATGTCGCGCCGAAAATGAAAAACAAGCTGGTCAGCAGCAATCATGTCAATGTTTCCCAAGCGATGAAAACGCCGCAATTTTGGCTTTTGTTTTGGGTGTTGTGCCTGAACGTGACTGCCGGTATCGGCGTTTTGGGGCAGGCTTCGGTCATGATTCAGGAGCTGTTTTCAGAGGCGTCGGTCGGCAAACAAGCGGCAATCGGTGCGGGGGCGGCGGCAGGTTTCGTCAGTCTTTTGAGTTTGTTCAATATGGGCGGGCGGTTTTTATGGTCCAGCGTTTCCGACAAACTCGGACGTAAAAATACCTACACCATCTTTTTCGTACTCGGCTCGCTGCTGTATTTTGCCGTTCCGTCCATTGGTGAGAGTGGAAACAAGGCTTTGTTTATTATTGGATTCTGCGTCATCATTTCCATGTATGGCGGCGGTTTTGCCGCGATTCCGGCTTATTTGAAAGACTTGTTCGGCACTTATCAGGTCGGCGCAATTCACGGACGTATTTTGCTGGCGTGGTCAACCGCTGCCGTGATCGGTCCGGTCTTGGTGAACTACATCCGCCAAAGCCAAATCGACAGCGGTGTTCCCGCCGCGCAGGCATATGGCGTTACCATGTATATCATGGCGGGATTGTTGATTGTCGGTTTGCTGTGCAACCTTGCTGTCAGATCGGTTCATGAGAAACACCATGAAACCGACATCAAAACAGCAGCGCACAGCGGCAATCCCGATGACGAGACTGCCGTTTCCGATGCCTACTTGTTGCAGGAAAAAGTTGCGGCAGGCGGTTTTTCGGTTTGGTGGCGTTGGACTTTGGTCGGCGTCCCGCTGGCTTACGGCGTGGTGATGGTGTTTGTCAAGGCATTGGATTTGTTCCGTTAAAAGCGGATTGATGAGGAAAAGGCCGTCTGAAAATTGAACTGCACCCCAAAAGTTGGACATCCCCTCCAACTCACAAGGTGCAGTTTTTTTATGAGCAAATATACATTACACTTCAAATACCAAGCCGTACTCCACTATCTGCATATATGCAGCCAGCAGCGTACCGCAGACCACTACGGCATTTCCCGAACCCACCTGAGACGATGGATACGTGCCTATCAAGAAGGCGGCATCAGCGCACTCGAACATCCCCAATCCAAAACCATGCCCCAACACCGCAAAAACCCCTTCATCGCAGATAAACCCGACCAAGAAAAAACGCAGGCAGAGCTTATTGAAGAGTTGTGCTATATGCGCGCAGAGGTCGCCTACCTAAAGGAGTTAAAAGCCCTCAGCCAAAAACAGACCGAAAAGGACAAAGCCAAACCGTCCAAACACTGAGGGCGCAACACCCGCTCAAATACCTGCTGCACATCGCAAACCTGCCCAAAAGCAGCTTCTACTACCACCACCAAGACCGGCCCAATCCCGACGAAGCCGACAAAGCCCTCCTTGTCGAAACCTACCGGCGGCATAAAGGACGCTACGGGCAAAGGCGCATTGCCGCCGCATTAGATTGGAACCGCAAAAAAGTGGCGCGGTTGATGAAGCAGTTGGAACTGAAAGCCCTCATACGGGCGAAAAAAGCCTACCGCCATCCCGCCATGGGCGAGATATCGGAACACCTCCTCAAACGCCGGTTCAAAGCCCGAAAGCCCAACGAAAAATGGCTGACCGACGTTACCGAACTCAAAGGGAAGGACGGCAAACTGTACCTCTCGCCAATCTTGGACTTGTTCAACCGGGAAATCGTCGCCTACGCCATGAGCCGCAATGCCAACAGCGAAATGGTGAAGGAAATGCTCGAAAAAGCCGCACCCCGTCTGACTGATAAAGGAACGATGCTGCATTCGGACCAAGGTGTGCTGTACCGTACGGCGGGGTATAGGGAATTGCTTGCGGAGCATTCCATGGTTCAAAGCATGTCGCGAAAGGCGAACTGTTGGGACAATGCGCCGATGGAAAGCTTCTTTGCGGTGTTGAAGACGGAGTGTTTCTATAACGCAGGTGAATTGACGGTAGATGAATTGATGAAGCAGATAGATGACTATATGGATTACTACAACCGGGAGCGTTGTAGTTTGAAATTGAAAAAGCTGAGTCCTGTCGCATACAGAACCCAGCTTGCACAGAGCGCCTGAATAGGCTTTTATGAGTGTCCAAGATTTGGGGGCCAGTTCAAATTTTTCAGACGACCTTTTTGATATTGGTTATGATTGGAGGCTGTGTCGATATAGCGGGTTTATATGAGACTCTCCATCCAGTCATTTTTGTGGGGAGGGGTTTGGAAAGTCGAAATTAGGGTGATTTTTGAATATTTCTAAAAATCAGAGTTCTCTTGCCTTGAGGGAATAACGAAAGAGTCATTCTTATTTTGTATATTTACTATAAATTAAACCTGCTAAGAAAAAAGGTCGTCTGATTTTCAGACGACCTTTCGGTTTATGGATGGGATGGTTCGGAAACCATATCCGTCTCATCAAAATCCGGTTCGGGATCGCTTTGAAGGACTTTGCCGTTGAGCTTCAGTTCACCATTTTGCAAAGTCATCTTGGTTTTGACCGTACCGTTTTCCAGCGTCAGATATTTTTCGTCCGCCATGCTTCGGATGGTGCTTTCCACCATCAGCCGCAGGGTCTCGGTAACGTCTTCGATACCTGCCTGCCCATTTGCTTCGTCCTCGGGATTAACGCTGAAAATGCTGCGTGCCTGACTGATTGCCAGTTGTTCGAGCAGTTTTTGCGGAACCGCCATGTCAAATCCGGCTTCGGTTTTTTTCAGCATATCGCTGAGGCTGTTCAAATCTTTTACTACCAAACCTTTAAACAGCAGTTTGCCGCTGACATCGACATCGCCTTGAGGCATCGTGAATTTGAAGGTCTTAACATTTAAGATAGGATTATTGGTAAACAGGCTTGAAGCCTCGTTCTTGGCGGTCTGTATCAAGGCGTTTTGGATTTCTTCTTCGCTCATTTTTTTATCTGCGATTTCGGCAAATTTATTTTTCAGCGCAAGAAGGCCGGAGGCATCCAAGTGTTCGGCGGCAATATTGATGTCCAACGGGCCGTATTTTTCATCGCCGTAAGTCAGGTCTTGAAATTGGAAGCGGCCTTCGCTGTTGATGAATTTGTCCGCTTCGTGAGTATCGGTTTCAAATTTCAGTTTGCTGACTTCGATTTTTGACGGAGGGATGCTGCCTGTCGGATTGATAAACGCGCCGATTTGTAGATTGGTAACCAAGTTCACCAATTCATTCAGCTTGATGTTGTAATCGATGTTGTCTTTCCACTGGAGCAGGAATTTATCCAGCGTAGTGCTGCTTTTGCCTAAAGACAGTTTGTTGAGGCCGCTTGTGGTTTCAGATTGGAAATGTAGGTTTTCCAGAGAAATGTCGCCCTTGTCCGCCAGCTTGACTTGAAGGGAGGGAGCCAGATAGTCATGGCTGTAACTTTGGAAATCTTTTTTATAGTCGGTATGCCCGCTCAGACCTTTCCAGTTCAGCTTGATGCCGGAAAGCTCTTCGTAATCGAAAGCGGGGATACTCAAATCCAGCTTGCCGCTGCCGCTGAAATAGATGGTGTTGCTCATCGTTACCGGCGTTTGTTTGCCGAAGAAGCGCGACAATGCTTTTTCGGTTTCAGGGTGATATTTGAACTCGGTTTCGATGTGCGCCTGAGTGCCTATGTCGCCGGCAAACGGTCCGTGGCTGATGTGGTTGATAACCGTAATCGGCTCTTGCAGGATGGTTTTCAGGTTGTCGGGCAGGTATTTTTGCGTATTTTGAAGAAGGGTAGGCTTCAGGCGGATAACGGTGGTTTCCGTTGCGCTGAACCAGCCGCGTTCGTATTGATGCGATTCTACGGTCAGAAAACCGGAGTCTTGTAAGAGTTTTTGTTGTGCGGTAAGGCTTTCCTCTGCTTTGATGCCGAGGTAGTAGGGGGTACCAAGTACGGCTGCTACGGCTACGGCAGCAACAGGGATAAGATACTTTTTCATTGCTTCAGACACACAGATTGAAAGCATTAAGCATAGCATTTTTTGCTTTGCTTGTCTTTTCGGTGTGGCGGCTTCCTGTGAAGAATATGGGGCGTCTGAAAAATTTTGGGCTGTTTTTTCGATTGTTCGGTAGGTGTTGGCGGGTAGTGTTTGGATATGTCTGTATTAGGTTTCAAATGATGTTCAAATGCAGTTTTTACTGTTTCCGTTAGTTGCTTTGACGGATGGGTGGTGCGGGTAAAAGCGTGGAATATCTTTCAGACGACCTTTAAGAGCGTGTTCATAGTCTTCGTAGCAGGACTCCCAAGAAAGCCAAAGCTACCATTTGCAGACTGGTACTCAACTTACGCTCGCAGTTTTTCCAAAGCCGCCTGTTCTTTTCCAACCAGGAAAAGCTGCGCTCTACTACCCATCGCTTCGGCAATACTGCAAAACGGTGCAATTCGTTTCGTTTGGCAATCTCTACCTGCGCACCAATCAACTCCTGTACCGACGAAGCAAATGCCTTACCCGTGTAACCACCGTCAGCAAGGATTTTTTGTATCGCACCAAGATTATCCCGCCCACGTTCCAATGCCACCAGGCAGCCTTTTCTATCCGTAACATCCGCCGTCGTTACCGCAAGGGCATGCTGCAAACCTTGCGTGTCAACCGCTATATGTCGCTTGATACCGCTAACCTTCTTGCCCGCATCGTAGCCTTTTTCCATGGCGGTATCCGTGTTCTTCACACTCTGCGCATCAATAATCAGGAAAGTAGTTGCTTCATGGCGCCCCTGCTTGCGGCGCTCCGCAACTACCTGATTTTTTTAATGCTTCCTCAAGGATGCTGATGCCACTCTCGCGTGGTTCGGTCCATCTCTGGAAGTAGGAATGCACGGTGCGCCATTTGGGGAAGTCGCCCGGCAAAGCGCGCCAGGAGCAGCCAGTGCGTTGCAGGTAGAGAATGGCACAAAAGACATCGTACAAGTCCACCTGGCGTGGCGCTGTGCGTTTACGGGCACTTTCCAGCAGGGGAAGGAGAGGCGCAAATTGCTCGCGACTGATATCGCTTGGGTAGGTTTTTCTGTTCATGCCGATAGTTTAGAGCAGAGGCTGAGACAATGAACACGTTCTAAGGTTTGGGGAAATGTTCAGTCGGTTAGGTTGCGTCCGTCGGAAATGTGCAGGCGGCTGAATATGGTACTGGAGACGAGTGTAATCAAGCCGATGGAAAGCAGGGTAAGGCGGAATGAGAGGTGGAGGTTGCCTGCGGTAAAGCTGCTTTGCGACCAGTTTTGCAGGATAAGCGCGCCGAGCGCAATGCCGAGGCTGATGGCGAGTTGTTGGTTGACCGCCATCAGGCTGTTGCCGCTGCCGGTTTGGTGCGCGCGCAGGTCGGCGATGGTCAGGGTGTTCATGGCGGAAAACTGGATGGAGTTGCAGGTGCCGATGAGGAGCAGCAGGACTATCCAGACGCTTAAGGATGTGTCGGCGTCGGGTAGGGCAAGCAGCATAATCAATATGGCGAGGAGGCGCGTGTTCCAAATCAACACGCTGCGGTAGCCGAAGCGCGACATCAGGGGCTTGATGAGCGGTTTGACAACAAGCGAGGCGAAAGCGACGGGTGCGACCAGCCAGCCGGATACGCTGGCGGCAAAGCCGAACGCGACTTGAAACAATAGCGGCAGCAAAAAGGGGATGGAACTGATGCCGAGCCGGCTGAACAGATTGCCAGTCAGACCCAGCCGGAAGGTGCGGACTTGGAACAAATCCGCCGCATAAATCGGGTTGGCGGCGGTTTTCATGTGGCGGTAGTAGAGCAGGGCGAATGCCGTACCGCCGAGTGCGAGTAAGAGCGAAAACCAAACCGCGCCCGAGTGGGACACCATTTCCACCGCCAACATCAAGAGACACGCCGCCGAAGCGAAAGTCAGATAGCCGCTCAAGTCCAGAGCGGTATTCTCGCCTTTGACATCGGGCATAATCCGCCAACCCAGCAAGACGCCGAGCAGTCCTATGGGCAGATTCAGCAGGAAAATCCAATGCCAAGATGCGTATTCGACCAAATAGCCGCCGACCAAAGGTCCGAATATCGGACCGATCAGCGCGGGCATGACGGCATAGTTGATGGCGTTGAGCAGTTGGGATTTGTCGTACACGCGCAAAATCGTCAGGCGCGGTACGGGTACCAACATCGACCCGCCTATGCCCTGAATCACCCGCGCCATCACCAGCATGGGCAGATTGGCTGCCGCCGCACACAATGCCGAACCGAGCATAAAAATACCGATTGAACCGAAAAATACGTTTTTAGTGCCGAACCTGTCCACCAAATAGCCGCTTAAAGGAATCAGCAGGGCAACGGTCAGCGTATAGGAAATCGCCGCCAGCTGCATATTGAGTGGCGATACTTTGAAATCTTTGGCGATTTCGGGCAGGGCGGTGTTCAGAATCGTCGCGTCCAGCATTTGCATGAAAATCGCAATCGCCAACAGCAGGGGCAGCCATCGGGACGGGCGGACGGGCGGCATTTCCGAAACATTTGATTCAGTTTTGTTCATAGGGATGCATTGTAACTGATTTGGCAGGAGGTCGTCTGAAAGAGGGTAAGGGTAGCAAAAGGCAGCTATTGGCAAATAATATTGTCAATCTAATTCAGTTTTAGAATATTGTTTGAGCAATGTACTTTTAAGCGATGAGTTTCAGACGACCTTTGAAGTTGAGTGATGGAATGACAGTCGTTATAGCGGCAATGAGTTCATAAGCAATTTATTTCGGGTATTGTTTAATTATGAATATATCAGAGATTAATTATAATGATAATAATTAGCATATATGAGGACGATTCAAGATATGCGGGTATTAGGTCTTAGCAGTCATCCGATTCCAATATTATTTTTTAAAATTATACTTGACCGCCTACATGCAATTACTTAAAGTAGCCGTCTATTTATACAAAGAAAAACGGGCACTCCCGTTAACGAAAAAATGAGCGCAATCACCCCACCCAAAATCACTAAATTCGACAGCAAGCCGACCGATGTTTATTTCTTCGGCACCTGCGTCCTCGATCTTTTCATGCCCGAAGCAGGCATGGATGCCATTACTTTAATCGAGCAGCAAGGCATACGGGTTCATTACCCGATGGCGCAAAGCTGCTGCGGCCAACCCGCCTACTCTTCCGGTCATCCGACCGAGGCGTTTGATGTCGCCAAAGCGCAACTTGACCTTTTCCCTGAAAACTGGCCGATCGTCGTACCGTCCGGCTCGTGCGGCGGCATGATGAAACATCACTGGCCTACTCTGTTTAAAAATACAGAATACGAATCTAAAGCGGTTGATTGTGCCAACCGCATCATTGAGTTTACTCATTTCTTGCTTGCCATCGGCTACAAGCCTGAAGACAAAGGCGAGCCGGTCAAAGTCGCCGTTCACACTTCCTGCGCCGCCCGCCGCGAAATGAATGTCCATATTTCAGGATGGCAGTTGATTGACGGCATGGAAAACGTTGAACGTATCGTTCACGACCATGAAAGCGAATGCTGCGGCTTCGGCGGTACATTCTCGGTCAAACAAGCGGATATTTCCGGTGCGATGGTAACTGACAAAGTTGCCGCGCTGAAAGAAACCGGCGCGACCGAAATCATCAGCGCGGACTGCGGCTGCATGATGAACATCGGCGGCAAAATCGCTAAGGACGAACCGAATATGCCGCGTCCGAAACACATCGCATCCTTCTTGTTGGAACGTACCGGAGGCAAAGCATGAGCGCGCGCGAAAATATTTTGGCAAAACTGAAAAAAGCCGACGCATTGCCGATGGAAGAGCCTGCGGTTTTTGATTATTACCGTGAAATGGGTGTTTCTTGGGACAACGAAGTTGAGCGTCTGAAACATTGGGCTGCCGCTATGCGCGCCGTCAAAACCGAAATTTATTGGGTGACCAAAACCGGCTGGCCGCAAGTATTCCGTCAAGCAGCCGAAGGCAAAGGTTTGAAAAACATCCTGCTGCCGTTAGCGACCGAACACGGACAAATCGCCCGTGCCGCGCTGGTGGACAGCAATATCGAACCGATTGCTTTCGAACGCAAAATCGATACTTGGAAAACCGAGTTCTTCGCAAACATCGATGCAGGCTTCAGCGGCTCGCAATGCGGCATCGCCCGCACCGGTACACTGATGCTGTTTTCCAGCCCTGAAGAACCTCGTACTTTAAGCCTCGTTCCGCCCGTGCATTTCTGCCTGTTTGATACGGCGAAGATGTATAACGAATTCCATAATGCCGTCGAAGGTGAAAAACTGGTGGAAAACGGTATGCCGACCAATGTTTTCCTGATTTCCGGCCCGTCCAAAACCGCAGACATCCAACTGACGCTTGCTTATGGCGCACACGGTCCACGTGATTTGGTCATTCTCGCCATCCTGCCTGACCACATTTCCCCTGCCGATTTGGAGGAAAATACATGACTACGCAAACCATCAAGTTCCACATGAAGCCGGAAACTTTCAAACAAAACGCCGCAATTTCCCTTCAAGACAAGCCTTTGCGTAAGAGTCTGCGTACCGCGATGGATATGCTGATGACCAAGCGCAAAGCCGTTTTGTCCGACGAAGAAGAGTTGCAAAACCTGCGTGATTTGTGCGAACACGTCCGTCAGCGTTCATTGTCTAAATTGCCCACCCTGCTGGAGCAATTGGAAGAAAACCTGACTAAGCTGGGCGTGAAAGTACACTGGGCGGAAACGCCGGCCGAAGCCTGCGAAATCATCCACGACATCATTACTGCCAAAAACGGCAAGCTGATGGTCAAAGGTAAATCCATGGTCAGCGAGGAAATCGAGCTGAACCATTATCTTGAAGCAAAAGGCATTAAAGCGGTGGAAAGCGACTTGGGAGAGTTTATCGTCCAAATGGCAGGCGAAAAACCGACCCATATCGTGATGCCCGCCATTCACAAAACCAAAGAACAGGTTAGCGAACTTTTCCACCAAAATCTTGGCACGCCGTTAACAGACGACGTAGACCAACTGACCGGCTTCGCCCGTAAAGCACTGCGCGATATTTACAGCACTGCCGATGTCGGCTTGAGCGGCGTAAACTTTGCTGTTGCAGAAACTGGTACGCTGTGTCTGGTGGAAAACGAAGGCAACGGTCGCTTAAGTACCACCGTTCCGCCCGTGCATATCGCCATTACTGGTATTGAAAAAGTTGTAGCCAAGCTGTCGGACGTTCCTCCTTTGTACAGCCTGCTGCCACGTTCTGCCATCGGTCAGAACATTACCACCTATTTCAACATGATTACCGGCCCACGCCGTAGTGAAGAATTAGACGGCCCGCAGGAAATGCACTTGGTTCTGCTCGACAACGGCCGCAGCCAAGCCTATGCCGAAGACCAAATGCGCCGCACCTTGCAATGTATCCGTTGTGGCGCGTGTATGAACCATTGTCCGGTTTATACCCGTATCGGTGGCGCGGCATACGGCACAACCTATCCCGGCCCTATCGGCGAGATTATTTCTCCGCACCTGTTGGGTCTGGATGCCACCCGCGACCTGCCGACCGCCTGTACCATGTGTGGTGCGTGTGTAGAAGTTTGTCCGGTGCGTATCCCGATTACCGAGCAAATGCAGCGTCTGCGCGTTGAAGCGCAACGTTCACCGTCCGAAGTCGTACCGCATCCTATCCGCGGACAAGGCGCATCGCATACCTTCGGCGAACAAATGGCATGGCGCACATTCAACGGCATTTTCAGCGGCAGCAAGGCCTACCGCGCCTTCGGTTGGGCAGCCACCAAATTCCGTGCATTGACGCCGAGCAAGCAAATGGGCTGGACGGACAACCGCGTTCCAATGAAACCTGCCAAGAAAACGCTGCATGAAATGATGGCGGAAAAAATGCGCCAAAAAGAAAAAGCGTAAAGCCGAAATTCATAAGGGTAATGACCCATATCTGAACATGATATGTGTCTAAGCTTTTTTCTTGTAAAAGTTATAAAGGTCGTCTGAAAAGTATTTCAGACGACCTTCTGTTTATTGTTGAAGCAAATGCAGGATAAGCAAATACTGCTTAGTTTTATTACAAAATAGCGGTTCTTTGCCAAACATAATTGGTATAAAATACCAAACTATTTTTATAGGCCGCAGGCAATCATTTCAGCGTATTTTCAGAATGCGAAGCCTGCCTGTTAGGTACGGCCTTATCATATGAATAAAGGAATGCAAAATGCCAGACTACCGCTCCAAAACCTCCACCCACGGCCGCAATATGGCGGGTGCACGCGCATTGTGGCGCGCCACCGGCGTGATGGAAACCGACTTCGGCAAGCCCATCATCGCCGTTGCCAACTCGTTCACCCAATTCGTGCCCGGACATGTCCACCTGCACAACATGGGCCAACTAGTTGCCCGCGAGATTGAAAAAGCCGGTGCAATCGCCAAAGAATTCAACACCATCGCCATCGACGACGGCATCGCCATGGGACACAGCGGCATGCTGTACTCCCTGCCCAGCCGCGATTTGATTGCCGACTCCATCGAATATATGATCAACGCCCACTGCGCCGACGCGCTGGTGTGCATTTCCAACTGCGACAAAATCACCCCGGGAATGCTGATTGCCGCCATGCGCCTGAACATCCCGACCATCTTCGTTTCCGGCGGCCCGATGGAAGCGGGCAAGGTCATCGGCGTGGCCAACATCCAGCCCGAACGCCGCTTGGACTTGATTGACGCCATGATTGAATCGGCGGACGACAATGTCAGCAACCAGCAAGTCGAAGAAGTCGAACAAAACGCCTGCCCAACCTGCGGCTCCTGCTCCGGCATGTTCACCGCCAACTCTATGAACTGCCTGACCGAAGCGCTCGGTCTGTCCCTGCCCGGCAACGGCTCTTACCTCGCCACCCACGCCGGCCGCAAAGAATTGTTCCTCGAAGCCGGCCGCATGATTGTCGAAATCACCAAACGCTATTACGAGCAAGACGACGAAACCGTACTGCCGCGCAGCATCGCCACCAAAAAAGCGTTTGAAAACGCCATGACCATGGACATCGCCATGGGCGGTTCCACCAACACCATCCTGCATTTGCTCGCCGTCGCCAACGAAGCGGGCGTGGATTTTAAAATGGCCGACATCGACCGCTTAAGCCGCGTCGTGCCCTGCATCTGCAAAACCGCGCCCAACAACCACGACTACTACATGGAAGACGTGCACCGCGCCGGCGGCATCTTCGCCATTCTGAAAGAACTGGACAAAGCGGGCAAACTGCACACCGACGTGTACACCATCCACGCGCCGACGCTGAAAGACGCGATTGAAAAATGGGACGTAACCAATCCCGAAAACACCCACGCCATCGAACGCTTCAAAGCCGCGCCCGGCGGCGTGCGCACCACCCAAGCGTTCTCGCAAAACCGCATGTGGAAAACCCTCGACCTCGACCGCGAAAAGGGCTGCATCCGCAACGTCGAACACGCCTACTCGCAAGACGGCGGTTTGGCGGTCTTGTTCGGCAACATCGCCGAGCGCGGCTGCGTGGTGAAAACCGCAGGCGTGGACGAGAGCATCCTCAAATTCACCGGCCGCGCCCGCGTGTTTGAAAGCCAGGAAGCCGCCGTCGAAGGCATTTTGGGCAACCAAATCGTCGCCGGCGACATCGTCATCATCCGCTACGAAGGCCCCAAAGGCGGCCCGGGTATGCAGGAAATGCTGTATCCGACTTCCTACCTGAAATCCAAAGGCCTCGGCAAAGCCTGCGCCTTGCTGACTGACGGACGCTTCTCCGGCGGCACATCAGGCCTCTCCATTGGCCACGCTTCGCCTGAAGCGGCGGAAGGCGGCGCCATCGGCTTGGTGCACGAAGGCGACACGATTGAAATCGACATTCCCAACCGCAGCATCAATCTGAAAGTGTCCGACGAAGAACTCGCAAAACGCCGCGCTGAAATGGAAGCACGCGGCAGCAAAGCGTGGAAACCGGAAACCCGCGACCGCTACGTCTCCGCCGCCCTGCGCGCCTACGGCGCAATGGCGACTTCCGCCGACAAAGGCGCGGTGCGCGACGTATCGCAAATCGAGCGTTGATTCGGTATATTACGGGCAGGAGGCCATCGGAAACGCTCCTGCCCTTTTTCTGTTTGAATCAATGTTTACGGCGAAACCGTATCCATGACTTATCTCTCAGCGATTTATAGTGGATTAAATTTAAATCAGGACAAGGCGACGAAGCCGCAGACAGTACAGATAGTACGGTAAGGCGAGGCAACGCCGTACTGGTTTAAAGTTAATCCACTATATTTTATTGCTTGTATCGGTTGAAAAAGTTTCAAGCGGGTATCTGATGGAAAATTAGGCAAAAGGCTGCGAAACTTTGATACCCATATGTCAGGTCGTCTGAAACCCGTTTTTCAGACGACCTGACATTGAAAAAAGGACAAAACATGAATATCCGCATCGGACAAGGCTACGATGTCCACCAACTCGTCGAAGGCCGCGATTTGATTCTCGGCGGCGTAAAGATCCCGTTTGAAAAAGGCCTGCTCGGTCATTCCGATGCCGACGCGCTGTTGCACGCGATTACTGATGCTTTACTTGGCGCGGCGGGCTTGGGCGACATCGGCAGCCATTTCCCTGATACCGCCGCCGAGTTTAAAGATGCCGACAGCCGCGTATTGTTGCGCGAAGCGTATCAAAGCGTGCAGGCATTGGGCTGGTGCATTGTGAACGTGGACACAACCATCATCGCACAAAAGCCCAAACTCGCGCCGCACATTCCAGCCATGCGCGCCAACATTGCCGCCGATTTGGGCATTCAGACGGCCTGTGTCAATATCAAAGGCAAAACCAACGAAAAACTCGGCTATCTGGGGCGCATGGAAGCCATCGAGGCGCAGGCGGCGGTGTTGCTGGAAAAAGCGTAAGCAGGCAAGCACAAATGGCATGAAAATGTTAACATATGCCCATCAACCGACATCCCATTAAGGAGAACTCATGGCTACTCAAGACGAATTGAAGCGCATTGCCGCCGAGAAAGCGGTGGAATTCGTACCCGAAAACGAATACATCGGCATCGGCTCCGGCTCGACCGTGAATATGTTTATCGAAGCGTTGGGCAAAAGCGGCAAAAAAATCAAAGGCGCGGTTTCGACTTCTAAAAAGTCCAGCGAACTGATGGCGCAATACGACATCCCCGAAGTATCACTGAATGATGTGATGGGGCTGGCTGTCTATGTTGACGGTGCGGACGAAGTGAACCATATGCTGCAAATGATTAAAGGCGGCGGCGGCGCGCATTTAAACGAAAAAGTTGTCGCCAGCGCGTCCGACAAATTCATCTGTATCGCCGACGAGAGCAAATATGTTTCGCGTTTGGGAAAATTCCCGCTGCCCGTAGAAGTGTTGCCCGGCGCACGTTCGCTGGTGTCCCGCAAACTTTTGGCAATGGGCGGACAGCCAGAATTGCGCCTGAACTACACCACCTTCCACGGCAACCAAATCATTGATGTCTATGACTTGCATATTGACCGTCCGCTGACTATGGAAGATGAAATCAACCGCATCACCGGCGTTCTCGAAAACGGCATCTTCGCCCGCAACGCTGCGGATGTGTTGATATTGGGTACAGAGCAGGGCGCCAAAGTCATCAAACCCGGACAAAATTAAAGGCAATAAACAGCGAAGGTCGTCTGAAAACCAATTTCGGTTTTCAGACGACCTTATCATTCTCAAATTATGAAGACCACTACCATGCTCAAATGGCTGCCCGTTTTCCTGTCTGTATTGGGCGCATTGGGTTACAGCTCACGCGATACCGAACTTGTTCAATCAGGCGTTCAGATTGTTTCCGATATTACAGACAGCCGTCATTTCGGCTTAGAGGCCGTCGGTGCGCTACTGACCGATACAATCAGGCCAAAGTCGTCTGAAAACGAAGTGGACAAGACTGGCATACATAAAAAAGCCCCCTATACTTATCACGGAAAAATCATCAAAATCCACGACGGTGATACCCTTCATGTCATCGACGGAGACGGTGCAAAACACAAAATCCGCATGGCGTATATCGACGCGCCCGAAATCAATCAGGCATACGGCACACGTTCGTGCGACAACCTTATTGCCGCGGCTGACGGCAAAAAAGTGAAAGTACGCGTATTCGAAAAAGACCGCTACCAACGCGAAGTTGCGCAGGTATCCGTTGGGACAACCGATTTGAACCTTATGCAGCTGCGCGACGGCGCGGCATGGCATTACGACAGCTATGCCAAAAAACAGCAAAACAAAACCGCCTATACCGATTACGCTGCCGCCCAAAAGCAGGCAAAACAAAAACGTAAAGGTTTGTGGGGCGGTAAAAATCCGCAAGCTCCGTGGGATTTCCGAAGGGAGGAACGCGAAGCGCAAGAAGGACGCGGAAACTCAAAATTGGAAGAAAACTGGTTGGGGATTTGGTAAGAAGGAAATATAAGCAAGAGGTCGTCTGAAAACTTTTCAGACGACCTCTTGCTTTATTCATCCCATCGTTTAATGCAGATGCTCGTAAATGGTTTCCGCCAATGCCTTGCTGATGCCTTCGACTTGTTCCAAATCTTCTTTGCTGGCGGCAACGACGCCGCGCAGGCCGCCGAAGCGGGTGAGCAGGGCTTGGCGGCGTTTGCTGCCTACGCCGGGGATGTCGCTGAGGGACGAGGTAACGCGGGCTTTGTCGCGTTTTTTGCGGTGGCCTGTGATGGCGAAGCGGTGCGATTCGTCGCGCACGGTTTGCAGGAGGTGCAGGGCGGGGCTGTTGGGCGGCAGGCGGAAGGTTTCGCCGGTGAACGGGAGGATGAGTTCTTCCATGCCGGCTTTGCGTTCGGGGCCTTTGGCGATGCCGACCAAGGGGATGTGCAGCCCGAGTTCTTCCCATACGGATACGGCGATGCCGATTTGTCCTTTGCCGCCGTCAATCAATACGACATCCGGCCATTTGACGGCCTCGCCGTTGGCTTCGGCCTCCTGCATTTTGCCATAGCGGCGGGTGAGGACTTCGCGCATGGCGGCGTAGTCGTCGCCGGGTTTGGCGGTGGTGATGTTGTAGCGGCGGTATTGCGAGGGTTGGATGTTTTGTTCGTCGTACACGACGCAGGAAGCGATGGTGGCTTCGCCTTGAGTGTGGCTGATGTCGAAGCATTCGAGGCGGTTGAGGTCGTCTGAATTCATGTTCAGGATTTTTGCCAACTCGTCGATGCGGTGTTGCTGGCTGCTTTGTTGCAGGCGGCGTTGGGTAATCGCCATTTGTGCGTTTTGTTCCGCCATTTTCAGCCAGACTTTGCGTTCGCCTATGGTTTTGGTCACGAACTGCATTTGTTTGCCGTGCTCGCCCTCCAAGGCTTCTTTTAATGCGTCGGGGACGGGGAAGTTGCTGATGATGATGTCGGGCTTGCTTTTACCCAGATAGTGTTGGGCGACGAAGGCTTCGGCGTAATCTTGCCCGTTCGGTTCGGGGTCGTTTTTGGTGTCGGGGAAGAAGCTTTTGTCGCCGACATGCCGCCCGCCGCGTATGCTGACCCAGTGTACGCAGACGAGGCCGTCTGAAACGGCGAGCGCAAGCAGGTCTATGTCGTTGGGATTGTTCGGGTTTTTGCTGTCGATGAACTGATTGCTCTGCATGATGCCGAGCGCTTGGATTTGGTCGCGGTAGCGGGCGGCTTCTTCAAATTGCAGGTTGGCGGCGGCGGTCTGCATTTTGTGTTGCAGGGTGCGGGTCAGTTCGTCGGTTTTGCCGTTGAGGAAGGTAGCAGCTTGGCGCACGCTGTCGCGGTAGTCTTCTTCGCTGATGTGGCCGACGCAGGGCGCGGTGCAGCGTTTGATTTGGTACAGCAGGCAAGGGCGGTCGCGGTGTTCGAACACGCTGTCTTCGCAGGTACGCAGCATGAAGACTTTTTGCAGGACTTGTATGCTGTCGCGCACGGCGTTGCTGTTGGGATAGGGGCCGAAGTATTGGTTGGGCTTTTTCAGTGTGCCGCGGTAATACGCCATCTGCGGATATTGATGCCCGCTGAGCATGAGGTAGGGATAGCTTTTGTCGTCGCGGAAAAGGATATTGTATTTGGGCGACAGGGCTTTGATGAAGTTGTTTTCGAGAATCAGGGCTTCGGCTTCGGAGCGGGTGATGGTGGTTTCGATGTGGTGAACCTGTTTCACCATCAACGCGATGCGCGGGGAATGGTCGTTTTTCTGGAAATAACCGGACACGCGCCGCTTGAGGTTGACGGCTTTGCCGACGTATAAAACGTTGCCGCCTTCGTCGAAAAAACGGTATACGCCGGGCAGGTTGGGCAGGTTTTTGAGGAATAGGGGGATGTCGAAGTCCGTGGTCATGGGGCGGGTGGTAGTATAGGGGCTGGAAAGTCGGAATTATAGGGGAAACTATATTTCAGGAATATAACAAAAGGTCGTCTGAAAACAGGTTTTCTCAAATAGAAACCCGTTTTCAGACGACCTTTACCGATATGATTGTTAACGGCGGAATTTGCCTTGATCGAAATCATCAAATGCTTCGTAAGCGGCGCGGCATTGGATGCGTTGTTCTTTATAGGGTAGCTGACGGAAAGCTTTGCGGGCTTTTCGGTTTTCTTTCAATTCGGCACGGTTGCCTTTGTATTTGTACCATGCAGCGCGGCGGTCGAGGTGCTTTTTGCAGACGGGATGCAGTTTGCCATGTTCGGCTTGAGTTCGCGGATGGTGGCGTTTATGGGTATCTGCATCGGCAGTTTGGGCGGAAAAACCCAGTATCAGTGCAATGGACAAAGTAGAAAGCAAGCCTTTTTTGATTAACATGATGACCTCCTGTTTGTAGGATTGAATGAGTACTTTGCAAAATTGAAATCTATAAAACAGGTGCTCAGAGATTTACGGCTCACTCTCGCTTCGCGTTACCAAACACCAGCTTATCGGTTTTGAACGTATAGTAATCAATCCAATCCTGCAGATATTCATACGGGTAAGACAAGTCATACTGTTTCATAAAATCGAAGATGTCTTGGTATTCGTCTGCCGGCAGCGGATCGTAAACAATCAAATCCCTCGGCGCGATTTCGTGGTCTATGCCTAAATCGAAACCGTGCATGGATGCGATTTTGGCGTAGGTAACGATTTGCGGCTGCAGGTAGAAATCGAAATAGGACAATGTTTCTTTGGCAGCCATACGCGCGGTTTTTTTATCGAAAAGCGGCCATCAGCAGAGTATTGTAAATCATATGACGGTTGAGGTCGTAGCGGTTTACGAAGGCTTCTGTATCGTTGGCGATGTTGTCGATATTGCGCACCAGAAACTCACGCAGCTGCGGGCTGTCGCTCATCAGCATCAGAAACATCGGATTTTGAATATTGAGCATGTCACAGGGAAAGAAGAAGGGTGTAGGGTCAGACCATCCCATACTTGCCAGTATTTCAAGTTTACTATAAGCATAAGCATACTGTTTGAACTTTTTAAGGTTGTGTTCAAACAGATAAGCATATGAGCATGCCGCATAAACATCTATAGAAATGACACAGATCGCTCCAATTGGAGATCCCTTTCTTTCATTAATATACTCTATGCTATCAGCACTTTTCTCTCTATTAAATCTTTGAGTGGTTCCTATAATCACATCTGTAATATGTCCATACCATTTTTGTGTGGTCATCATATTATAGTCAATTAAAATCAAAATAGGACAGTGACGCATCGTCAAATCGGGCGTAATCAGACAATACGGTTCGCAGATACCGCTTAATATTCGCCCACACCTTCTCAATCGGATTGAGCTCAGGTGAATAAGGCGCAAGAGGCAATACCTTATGTCCACATTTTTCCGCCATTTCCCGTAAAACACCCATACGGTGAAATCGCGCATTATCTAAAATAATCACCGATTTTTGAGTCAATGCGGGCAGTAGGCATTGCTGAAACCACGCTTCAAAAAAGACTCCGGTCATCGTATTTTGATAAACCATCGGAGCAATCAGCCGGTTGCCGACTTGTGCGGACACCAGAGATAAGCGTCGGTATCTTTTTCCACTTATCTGCGCTTTCACTATTTGCCCTTTCTGGCTGCGGGCATAGGGGCGGAACAGGTAGCGGTCAAATCCTGTTTCATCCAAATAAACACGTTGGTAGTCGGAAAATTCGGCCAGCTGTGTCAAATAATGCGTTACTTTGGCCGGATCTTGTTCTTTGTAAGTGGTGGTCTTTTTTTGCGCGTCATTCCCATCTGTTTGAGTGCATAGCAAACGGCGGCTGGCGTACAATCAAAATGTTTGGCGATTTCATGCAGATAGGCATCCGGATGTTGCCCAACATATTGAGCCAGTTTTTGCCTATCCAATTTGACGGCATTTAGACCGGTAACTTGATGTTTTAGGCTGCCTGTTTGCTTTTTAAGGCGAATCCACAGGTAAAGCGTGTTTCTTGACAAGTTAAACGTTGCTGCGGTTTGGCTGATGTTTTTGCATTGTTCGTAATAGTTTAAAGCTTTGTTTCTTAAGTCCGCAGAGTATGCCATGGTTAGACCTTCAAAGTTGAGTATTGTACTATTTTATTTTTAATTGACTATATGTCCCAATTGTTATCTCCTTATAGTAGTTTTAGAAGGAACTTTTTATAGGCCAGTCTCGCTTCACCGAGAACTATACCCTGTAAAGTAAACAGGCATTAGACAGCGGTCTGTGAATAAAATAATTTGTTTTACCAGTCGATTCTATTCGCCTGATTAAGAGAAGGGAGCTATACGGTAGGAAGGGCTGAGAAAATCGCAGATAAAAAAAACCATCTATACTAAGGGGAAAAGTATAGATGGCCAAACACATTACGGGGAAAACGTCTTACTCACTTACTCACTTCTCTCGAAGCAAGTGTTACTCAGACACGCGAATTATATAATAGTTCACGAATGATGACGTTAAGTTTGGTTAATGACATCTTAACAATCATATCATCATGTTTTTAAACAAATAAAAAAACCATAATGGTTAAATTTTTTTTGAAAAAACTTTAAAATTTTCAAACTGTGATGAATTTCCACTCCCCTGAGGCTAAATTTTCTACCGTTCGTCCGTTAAATTTGTCCCGATGAAGGTGTTCGACGCGGTTGCCGGCGGCGGCGACCATGCGTTTGACTTGATGATATTTGCCTTCGGTAATGGTCATCAGCAGGGTGGTCGGGTTTTCCAAAACAGCTTCGGCTGCGCGGACGGTTTCGTTGTCGTCGTTCAGCAGGACGCCGTTTTTCAGCGTTTCACACAGGCTGTCGTCGGCAGGATGCTTCAGGGTAACGCGGTAGATTTTGGGCACTTTGTGTTTCGGCGAGGTAAGGCGGTGGTTGAACTGCCCGTCGTTGGTAATCAGCAAAACGCCCGTCGTATCCGCATCCAGCCTGCCGACCGCCTGCATGTCGATATTGCGCATATGGTCGGGGAAAAGGCTGAAAACGCTGGGGTATTGCTGCGGTTTGTGCGAGGTTTCGTAATCGGCAGGCTTGTTGAGCAGGATATAAAAATAAGGCATGGGCACGACAACGATGTCTTCGCCGTCTATACGCAGCGTTTGGACATCGGCGGGATCGATGTCGGCTTTGGCGTCGTTGTAGACCGTATCGTTGATTTCGACACAGTCGTTTTGAATCAGCCACTGGCATTGTTTGCGGCTGCCTATGCCTTGGGATTGAAGGTATTTGATCAGTTGCATGGGAATGGCGGGAACGGGTTTCAGACGACCTAATTGTATATCAGGACTTCGCTTTCAAACGATAGAGATAAGTGGTTTCCTGATTGCGGGCGAAGGCGAGCGGGTCGGATTCGTCGGCGGCTTTGCGGTGGCGCGGTTTGGTTTTCAGAATATCGACCACTTCTAGAGAGGTCGTCTGAAAACATTGTTCCAGAAAATCGCGGTCGCGCAGGTGTAGATGTTCTGCCAAGTCGGAAATGATTAACCACGCTTCGCCTTGCGAGTTTAAATGTTGCCGCACGCCGTTTAAAAAGGCGGTCAGCATGGCGTTGTCGGGGTCGTAGAGGGCGGTTTCGACGGCGGAAGTCGGTTTGGCAGGCAGCCACGGCGGGTTGCAGACGATCAGATCGGCGCGTCCTTCGGGAAATAAATCGACAGCTTTGACGGCGACTTGTTTGTCCAGCCCCAAGCGGGCGAGATTGGCGGTTGCGCAGGCAATGGCCTTGGGGTTGGTATCGGTAGCGATGATTTCGGAAATGCCGCGTTTGGCGAGGATGGCGGCGATAACGCCGGAACCTGTGCCGATGTCGAAGGCCGTCTGAATATGGGGATTTAACGGTGCTTGGGCGATTAAGTCCAAATATTCGCCGCGCAGGGGCGAGAACACGCCGAAGGGAACATGGATTTTGCCGTCAAGCTGCGGAATGTCTATGCCTTTTTTGTGCCATTCGTGTGCGCCGATAAAGCCCAAAAGTTGGTTGAGCGGCAGCAAAAACGGCGCGTCGTTCGGCTCGGTATATACATCGGCAAGGGCGGCGCGGACGTTGGGCGCGCGCGGGTTGCTTAACTGAAAACCCGCGCCGATTTCGACGGCAAGCATATTTAGCACGCGGCTTTGCTGCGCCTGTTTCATGCGGTGGGTGTGGAAGGCCGTCTGAATATCGGCAGGCGCGTTTTTTGTTTTTTCAGACGACCTGCGGACGCGCTTTTTCATCGCTGCCAATACTTGCTTGGCGTTGTGGAAATCGCCCGTCCAAACGGTTGCCGTTTGGGCGTGGGCGTTTTTCAGAATATCGGCGGCATTGCTTTCATGCACATAAACCGCCTGCTTGGGCGGCTTCTGCGTGCTTTCGTTGCGCCATTCGGCAGCGGCGCGGTCGATGGGGATAATGGGAAACATGACGGGAAGGAGGAAGGGAAAACGGCGGCAAGTTTACTATATTTCGGGAAGTATGTATTGAAAGCGGAATAGGGTTGTAATAAAGGCCGGCGGATTCGCATTTGAAGTGCAACTTTCCATAACAGAAAAAGGCCAGTATGCGGTAGCATACGGCCTTTCCTGCAAGAAAGATTGCCATGAGCTACACACAACTGACCCAAGACGAACGATACCATATCCAATACCTGTCCCGCCACTGCACCATCGCCGAAATCGCCAAACAACTTAACCGCCACAAAAGCACCATCAGCCGCGAAATCAAGCGGCACTGTAACCAAGGGCAGCAATACAGCGCCGAGAAAGCCCAGCGGCAAAGCCGGCTTACCAAACAACGCCAGCGAAAACCCTATAAGCTCGATTCGCAGCTGATTCAACACATCGACACCCTTATCCGCCGCAAACTCAGTCCCGAACAAGTATGCGCCTACCTGCGCAAACACCACCAAATTACGCTCCACCACAGCACCATTTACCGCCACCTCCGCCAAGACAAAAGCAACGGCGGCACCTTGTGGCAACATCTCAGAATATGCAGCAAACCCTACCGCAAACGCTACGGCAGCACATGGATCAGAGGCAAAGTGCCCAACCGTGTCGGCATAGAAAACCGACCCGCCATCGTCGACCAAAAAGCCCGCATCGGCGATTGGGAAGCCGACACCATCGTTGGCAAAGGACAGAAAAGTGCATTACTGACCTTGGTCGAACGCGTTACCCGCTACACCATCATTTGCAAATTGAAGAACTTAAAAGCCGAAGACACTACCCTAGCAGCCATTAGGGTATTAAAGGCACATAAAGCCAGAGTGCACACCATAACCATGGATAACGGCAAAGAATTTTACCAACACACCAAAATAGCCAAAGCATTGAAAGCGGAGACTTATTTTTGCGGCCCTTACCATTCTTGGGAAAAAGGACTGAATGAAAACACCAACGGACTCATCCGACAATATTTCCCCAAACAAACCGATTTCTGAAACATCAGCGATCGGGAGATACGCAGGGTTCAAGATGAGTTGAACCACCGGCCGAGAAAAACACTTGGCTACGAAACGCCAAGTGTTTTATTCTTAAATCTGTTCCAACCACTGGTACCCTGGTGTTGCACTTGAAATCCGAATCCAAGGTCGTCTGAAATTTGAAATGTGGTTTCAGGCGACCTATTCTCAATTGCATAAAATACTTTCTTTCCGTCTGCAAACGGAGTACATTTACCCCCATTGTTAACAATTTTACGGAACACACATCATGGAGAAATTTCCCAAGTCGTCCAAGCTGGACCATGTTTGCTACGACATCCGCGGCCCGGTACACAAAAAGGCCCTGCAACTCGAAGAAGAAGGTCATAAAATCCTCAAGCTCAATATCGGCAACCCTGCGCCGTTCGGCTTTGAAGCGCCCGATGAAATTTTGGTGGACGTGATCCGCAACCTGCCGACCGCGCAGGGCTATTGCGATTCCAAAGGGCTGTATTCCGCCCGTAAGGCCATCGTTCATTACTATCAAACCAAAGGTCTGCGCGACATTTCGGTCAACGACGTTTATATCGGCAACGGCGTGTCCGAGCTGATTACCATGTCCATGCAGGCACTTTTGAACGACGGCGACGAAATCCTGATTCCCGCGCCCGACTATCCGCTGTGGACGGCTGCCGCCACTTTGGCGGGCGGTACGGTGCGCCATTATTTGTGTGACGAAGAAAACGACTGGTTTCCCAACCTTGCCGATATGGAAGCCAAAATCACGCCCAAAACCAAAGCCATCGTTGTCATCAATCCCAACAATCCTACCGGCGCGGTGTACAGCAAAGAAATCCTGCTCGAAATCGCCGAGTTGGCGCGCAAACACGGTCTGATTATCTTCGCCGACGAAATCTACGACAAAATCCTCTACGACGGCGCGGTTCACCACCACATCGCCGCACTCGCGCCCGACTTGCTGACCATTACCTTCAACGGACTCTCCAAAGCCTACCGCGTTGCCGGATTCCGTCAAGGCTGGATGGTGCTCAACGGTCCGAAAGAACATGCCAAAGGCTATATCGAAGGCCTCGATATGCTCGCCTCCATGCGCCTATGCGCCAACACGCCCATGCAACACGCCATCCAAACCGCTTTGGGCGGCTATCAAAGCATCAACGAATTCATCCTGCCCGGCGGCCGCCTGCTGGAGCAGCGCAATAAAGCGTGGGAACTTGTCAACCAAATTCCCGGCATATCCTGCGTCAAGCCGATGGGGGCACTTTATATGTTCCCGAAAATCGACACCGAAATGTACGGTATCCATGACGACATGAAATTCATCTACGACCTGCTCGTGCGCGAAAAAGTCTTGTTTGTCCAAGGAACAGGGTTCAACTGGATACGTCCCGACCATTTCCGCATCGTTACCCTGCCGTACACCCACCAAATCGAAGAAGCCATGAGCAAACTCGAGCGCTTCTTGCAGACTTATCGGCAATAATCGAATAAGGCGAAAGGTCGTCTGAAAGCATGATTTGCGTGTTCAGACGACCTTTGTTATGCCCGTTCTGCTTGGCAAAACAGCCTGATATGCGTATAATTAACGTTTCCCATCTGGGGGCGATCTTGGTTTCGACGGGGGTTGCAAAGCAGATGCGGGCATACCGGGATCTCAGATTTCCCGTAAAACACTGAATCTAAATAGTCGCAAACGACGAAACTTACGCACTGGCCGCTTAAGGCCTGCCGTTGCAGCAGTTGGTCAATGGGCTGTGTAGCGCAAGCTACCGCAACGTCATTTTACATTGACTGGTTTTCCGCCGGGTTACTTGGCGGGAAATAAGATTTAAGGTAACTGGTTCCTAGAAGGCCTGTCGGTCGGCATGATAGGAACGAGATTTTAAATAGACACGACTAAGTATGTAGAACGCTCTGTAGAGGACTTCCGGACGGGGGTTCGATTCCCCCCGCCTCCACCAAGATATCCGATAAGTATCCTATACTTATCTTCATTTCTGTGTTTTTTGGCACACTATTGGCACATTTCCCATCAAAAAGCTGCTCGATTTTAGACTTTTCACGCTGCTTGTCGGCCAAGTCAATCCAGCGGGAATAGTTTTCAAGTAGTATCTTCATGGTGCTGTGTCCCATCTGCCGGGCTACCCACATGGGGTTGGCTCCGGTCATGAGGTTGAGTGTGGCAAATGTATGGCGGGTGTTGTAGGGTTTCCTGTACCTTACCCCCGCTATTTTTATGGCGTGCTGCCACGGTCTCCAAGGTACTTTGTCGTTCTCAAACGGGCAGCCGGTTTTTGGATTGATGAAAACGTATCCGCTTGCTAGTCCTCCTGTTCTTTGCCATTGCCTGCGTAAGGCTTCCAGGGCGCGGCTATTGAGTTCGATGTCTCGGTAGCTGTGGGTTTTAGTACTTTTCAGCTTGCTAGCCACGGATGCTTTGTTTACGCGCACGCACTGCCTCTGGAAGTCGATGTCCTGCCAAGTGAGGGCGATGAGCTCGCTGGTACGCATACCGCTGAAAAAGGCCAGTTCGAAGTAATTGTGAAACACAGGTTTGTTTTTCAGGCAGTGTAGAAAATTGTCGCGTTGTTTACACAACAGGTTGAGAAAAATAAGCCTGCAAGACCTCAAACGGCGTATCGCCGTTCAAACTGCGGTGTGGCTTCACAGTGTTATAAAAATTATAGTCAATTAAAATCAAAATAGGATAGTAACGCATCGTCAAATCGGGCGTAATCAGACAATACGGTTCGCAGATACCGCTTAATATTCGCCCACACCTTCTCAATCGGATTGAGCTCAGGTGAATAAGGAGCAAGAGGCAATACCTTATGTCCCCATTTTTCCGCCATTTCCCGTAAGACACCCATACGGTGAAATCGTGCATTATCTAAAATAATCACCGATTTTTGAGTCAATGCAGGCAGTAGGCATTGCTGAAACCACGCTTCAAAAAAGACTCCGGTCATCGTATTTTGATAAACCATCGGAGCAATCAGCCGGTTGCCGACTTGTGCGGACACCAGAGATAAGCGTCGGTATCTTTTTCCACTTATCTGCGCTTTCACTATTTGCCCTTTCTGGCTGCGGGCATAGGGGCGGAACAGGTAGCGGTCAAATCCTGTTTCATCCAAATAAACACGTTGGTAGTCGGAAAATTCGGCCAGCTGTGTCAAATAATGCGTTACTTTGGCCGGATCTTGTTCTTTGTAAGTGGTGGTCTTTTTTTGCGCGTCATTCCCATCTGTTTGAGTGCATAGCAAACGGCGGCTGGCGTACAATCAAAATGTTTGGCGATTTCATGCAGATAGGCATCCGGATGTTGCCCAACATATTGAGCCAGTTTTTGCCTATCCAATTTGACGGCATTTAGACCGGTAACTTGATGTTTTAGGCTGCCTGTTTGTTTTTTAAGGCGAATCCACAGGTAAAGCGTGTTTCTTGACAAGTTAAACGTTGCTGCGGTTTGGTTGATGTTTTTGCATTGTTCGTAATAGTTTAAAGCTTTTTTTCTTAAGTCCGCAGAGTATGCCATGGTTAGACTTTCAAAGTTGAGTATTGTACTATTTTATTTTTAATTGACTATATCAAAGCGGCACAACTCCTTTTGCCGATGTTCCGGACTCTCAAACGACTGTTTCTCATGCCACATCTCCATCAGGGTACGGATAACCCGCTCCGCCTTACCGTTGGTCTGCGGACGGGCAACCCGGGTAAACTTTTGACCAATCCCGTTCTCGTAACAGGCTACACCGAAAGCATGGTTGGCCGAGCCTTTGTATTCCGTACCGTTGTCGGAGTAAACGCACTCAATCAGGTATGGGCAGGGATCAATCAGGTGTTCGGTCAGAAACTTGGCGGCGCTGTCTGCGGTTTTGTCCGGCAAAATGGCGGCGTATAGCTCCCTTGAGAAATCGTCGATGGCGACAAACAGGTAATCCCGCTTATCGGTGGCTTTCTGCCCTTTGAGCAGCGGCAGCCGTTTGGTATCGGGATGCACCGGCTTTCCGGGGTAGGATTTATTGTAGCGTTTGGCCTGCTTTTTGAGTTTTTCCTGAATGCTGCGTTCTACCTTGGCCAGGCGTTTCATTCCGTACTTTGCCTGTTTGAAACGGTTGTTGGTACTGGTTTGGGGTTTGAGCAGTCTGCCTCTTGCGGCTTTAAGTGCGCGGTAAATGGTGACGCGGCTGACTTGGTAGCGGCGTGCC
The DNA here is from genome assembly GCA_003028315.1 of Neisseria mucosa. Taxonomy (NCBI): domain Bacteria; kingdom Pseudomonadati; phylum Pseudomonadota; class Betaproteobacteria; order Neisseriales; family Neisseriaceae; genus Neisseria; species Neisseria mucosa. The sequence continues at coordinate 630,336 of CP028150.1, forward strand.
AGGGAGGTGACGCTTTCCTTCCCCTGCGTGTAGGCCAGCCAAACGGCTTGTCGGTGGTGCGGGGTGAGGCGGGTGTTTTTGTGCATGTTCATGTTTCAGTATTCTCCTGGAAATACTGTAAACAACGCTACTGGTTTCTACACGCCTAAAAGGCGGCCCGGATGCCTTATTATGGGGTATCCGGGGAGGATTAAGGGGGTATTTGGGTAAAATCAGGAGCAATTAGGGGCGAAAACAGCCGAAAACCTGTGTTTGGGTTTTGGCTGTTGGGGGAAAAGGAATTTTGCAAAGGTCTCTATATCATTAATACAGCCAAAAACCGACATAGGTCAAACAACAAGATGAAAAACCGATACAGGCCGTCTGAAAAAACAGCCTGCAAAAACGGAAATCAATGATCGCTTGCTTCGGCTGCGCCCATACCCGTCATCGAACGGACATACTGAGCGTTAAAACCCGCCTTGTCGCAGCCGGCCTGTTCCGATTTGTCGGCCAGCGACACCAGCCAGGCCACGATAAAGGCCAGCGGGATGGTAAACAGCGCGGGATTACCGTAGGGGAAGACGGGTTTGTCGTGATGCAGCACACTCACCCACACGGTCGGGCCCAGCAAAATCAGCACCAAGGCGCCGAGCAGCCCCGCGAAACCGCCCGCAATCGCCCCGCGCGTGGTCAGTCCCTTCCAAAACATACTGAGCATCAGCACGGGGAAATTGGCCGATGCCGCCAACGCGAAAGCCAACCCGACCATAAAGGCAACATTCTGATTCTCAAAGGCTGCCCCGAACAAAATAGCCACGATGCCCAAAGTCAGCGTGGCCGCCTTGGAAACCCGCATCTCCTCGTGCTGCGTGGCCTTACCTTTGCGGATGACTGAAGCATACAGATCATGGCTTACAGCCGATGCGCCCGAAAGCGTCAGCCCCGCCACCACCGCCAAAATTGTGGCAAAGGCGACGGCCGAAATGAAGCCCAGCAGCAAATCGCCACCCGTGGCTCCCGCCAAGTGCACCGCCGCCATATTTGTGCCGCCCACCATTTCGTACACGCTTTTGCCTTCTTTGACAACCTGCGTGAAAAACTGCGGGTTATCGCGGCTCAGGAAAATAATCGCGCCAAAGCCGATGATAATCGTCAGCAGGTAGAAATAACCGATAAGCCCCGTAGCCACCACCACCGACTTGCGTGCTTCTCGCGCATCAGGCACGGTGAAAAAGCGCATCAGAATGTGCGGCAGCCCGGCCGTGCCGAACATCAGTGCGAAACCGAGCGACAGCGCGTCCACCGGGTTTTTGACCAGCCCGCCGGGTGACATGATTGCCTCGCCCTTTTCATGCGCCGATACGGCCTGGCCGAACATGGTTTCCAGATTGAACCCCGCATGTTGCAACACAAAAAACGCCATCAGCGTCGCCCCGCCCAGCAGTAACACCGCCTTAATCATCTGAACCCATGTCGTTGCCAGCATCCCGCCGAACAGCACATAGGCCACCATCAGCACGCCCACCAGTATCACGGCGGAAAGGTAGCTCATGCCGAACAAAAGCTGAATCAGCTTGCCCGCACCCACCACCTGCGCGATTAAATAAAGAATCACCACCAAAAGCGAACTTGCGGCAGAAAACACCCTCACCGGCGTTTGTTTCAGGCGGTAGGCGGCCACATCCGAAAACGTGTACCGTCCCAGATTACGCAGCCGCTCAGCCACCAAAAACAGCACAACAGGCCAGCCGACCAAAAAGCCCGTGGAATAAATCAGCCCGTCGTAGCCGCTGGTAAACACCATTGCCGAAATGCCGAGAAAAGACGCGGCGGACATATAGTCGCCCGCAATCGCCAGCCCGTTCTGCGTGCCGGAAATCCCGCCGCCGCCCGTATAGAAATCCTTGGCCGAACGGTTTTGCCGTGCCGCCCACTTGGTAATCAGCAGCGTGCTGCCGACAAAGACGAAAAACATCACGATGGCGGTCCAATTGGTCGCCTGCCGCTGCACGTCGCCCGTCAGCGCGTCCGCATACGCCGCATTCGCAAATATCGGCGAAATGAAATATAATATTGTTTTTATGTATATTTTTTTCATCGGAATTTCCTTAATGGTTGAAACTGAGCCCTTTGGGGCAGTAGAATCTGGATTTTTTGTAACAACAGGCGTTATCCCTTTCCAATCGGACAGGTACATGAAGCTGTGCCTTATGCATGTTCCTGTACGTTAGTACAGGATGCATCCCCCTGAACTTCACGTACCACCTCCCGCGTGGTTTTTTCGAAATAGCCGTTGGCCAACCACACATACGCCAGTGTAATAAGGAAGGAAAATACAATAACGGCGATGCCGGCGTAGATGCCCCAAGTGGTAACGCCTCCTTCGGAAACTTTGCGTCCCAAAAGGTCGGGGCGCGTGCCGATGATCCAGATGAAGGCCGTGTAAACGGAAAACATTACTGCCGAAAACGACCAGCCTAGCAACGACTTCTGCCGCGCCATTTTTTGGAATTTCGGATTATTCAGGATTTCAGCCGTTAATCTGGCCTCTTCCGTAGATGATTTGCCCATCGGTTTGCTCCTTATGTAGGGGTTATTTAATTGCGAAGCGGCAGCCCGCCGAGATATTAAATGTCCAAGCCGCACCCGATGCCAATCGCAAATTCTGATTAAGCCTATCCGGACTACCTATGGCTTGATTCAATTTAATGAATATAAAAGAAAAAATTTTAAAAACGATATTTTTGGCGCGGTAATTGCAAATTTGGATAAGGATTATCAAAAAGGTTGATGCCTAATAAGGCCGAAGTAATTCGGTTTCTGAGTAGTTAATTGATTTTAAATAAGAAAATTCAAACAAATGCACAGATAAACATGGGCAAAACAGACAGAACGCTGCCCTCTATCTGTAGAAAAAAGAAGAATATATGGATATCAATCAATTGCGCGCCTTTATCACTGTGGCGCATACGCAAAATCTGACACAGGCCGCCGAAAGGCTGTTTTTGTCGCAACCGGCCGTTTCCGCCCAAATCAAGGCCATAGAAAGCGACGTCGGTACGCCGCTTTTCATCCGCACCAGCAACGGTATGCAGCTTACCCGCGCAGGCGAAGTGCTGCTGCCCGAAGCCGAAGCCCTGATGCAGCACAAGCACCGTTTGGAAAAGTTTGCCGAAACGCTGTCGGAACACTTCGTCTTCCATGCGCAGCTCGGCCTGATCCACCCCATAGCATCACACAAGGTAACCGAACTGACCCGCCTGATCCAACAGCGCAGTCCCGATGTGCAACTTCACATCCAATACGGTATGAGCGGCGAAATTTTGGAACGCCTGACCGCAAAGCGGCTGCACGGCGGTTTTTTCCTCGGCAACATAGAAGGACGCAGCCTGCAATGCCGTTTCCTGCAAAACATCGCCTACGCCTTGATTTGCCCGGATGGGGAAGAAGATAAGTTGCGGCGCGGTTTGCCCAAAAGCCTGAATGACTACACTTGGATAGAGATGTCCGGCATATCCGGCAGCCACAAAAACCTACAGCAGTTCTGGCACCGCCACAAGCTGTCGCCCAAAAAGCAGATCATCTGCGATTATCCTCAAACCATTATCGACTTGGTCGCCGATGGTGCGGGACTGGCCATGGTGCCCAAACATACCGCCAAAGCCGCCCGCACACAAGGCAAACCCGTCGCCCTGATAGACGAATTCGAACAAAGCCTGCCGCTGCATTTCGTTTATCTGGACGAATATGGCACCGACCACGCCCTATTGTTGCTGCTGGATTGTGTGTTGGAAGTTTGGCAGGCCGAAATCGGCAAAGCCTGACCAACCCCTTTATCCATCCCGTCAGAAACACCCGCCCCTTCACAAATGTTCTTCTGCAAGGGCGGCGGTCTGCCTTATGTCTTCCTCCGGCAATGTGGTTAGTCTGCCGGTTAGAATTTTCAACAATACCCCATAGGCGGGCAGGAAAAACAGGGTGCAAACAGCCAGTTTGAACAGATAATCAACAAAGGCGATATGCGGCCAATTGGCAGCCATAAATTTGTCGCCGCTGCCGGCAAAGGCTATGCCGAAAAAAAGTAAAGTGTCGATTGCATTGCCGGCAAACATTGATGAAAAAGGGGCAATCCACCACGATTTCAGGCGGCGCAGCCGGTTGAACACGAAAATATCCAATATCTGTCCGACCGCATAAGCCGAAAAACTGGCGACGGCGATACGGAACACAGACGGTATGAATACGGCCAAAGAGGCAAAACCGACCCATGTGCCGTTTTGGAACAAGACGGATAATGCGTAAGACAGCGCCAGAGCGGGAAACATGACGAAAAATACTATCCTCCGCGCCAGCCGCTGCCCGAAAATCCGAACGGTCAAATCGGTAGCCAAAAAGATAAACGGAAAGGTCAGTGCGCCCCAAGTGGAATGTACTTCAAATCCGTTGGGCAGGGTTACGGTGAAGGGGAATTGCACCAAATAATTGCTTGAGGCAATAATGAGCATATGGAACAATACCAGCCAAAACAGCGCATGCCGTTGCTGGGCATAAGAGAAGCCGTTGTCTTGCATAGGAATCCTTGATTTTTGTTTAAATATTTGAAATTAGAAGGCGGTAAAATGGAAAATACTTGGTTTTATTGGGCATTGGCTTCTGCTTTCTTTGCCGCTTTGACGGCTGTTTTTGCCAAAGCCGGCTTGCAGGACATCGATTCGGATTTTGCCACCTTTATCCGCACATTGGTTATTTTGGCTGCCTTGGCGGCATTTTTGAGTTATGCGGGCAAATGGCAGGGCGTGACCGATTTTTCCGCGCGCAATTGGACGTTCCTGATATTGTCGGGTTTGGCCACAGGCGTATCTTGGCTGGCTTATTTTAAGGCCTTGCAGATGGGCGAGGCCTCAAAGGTCGCGCCTGTGGATAAATTCAGTATCGTGCTGGTGGCGTTATTCGCAGTGGTGTTGAAGGAATGGCCGTCTTCCCAGGAATGGCTGGGCATTGGGCTGATTGCCGCCGGCGTGCTGACTTTGGCCGAGACCTTTGCAAAAAAGCACTTCCCCCGACAGCTGAAACCCAAACACAGGTTTTCGGCTGTTTTCGCCCCCAATCACTCCTAATTTTACCCAATACCCCCTTAATCCTCCCCGGATACCTCATAATAAGGCATCCGGACCGCCTTTTAGGCGGCAACAGGCACACTTAGCCTGTTGGCGGCTTTCAACAGGTTCAAACACATCACCTTCAGATGGCTTTGCGCACTCACTTTAATCAGACCAAAATAGGCTGCCCGGGCATAGCGGAATTTACGGTGCAACGTACCAAAGCTTTGTTCGATTGCTGTCATTTGAAGAGAAAAAGTAGCAAGGTAAACAAAACTTGGTAGCCGGTACAGAAAAATTCCAGCCATGGTTTGCCAGGCCGGTGTACTAGGGTTCGTGTTGGAAAAATTTTTACTCAAGTTTGGGCCACATTTATAGTCAATTAAAATCAAAATAGGACAGTAGCGCATCGTCAAATCGGGCGTAATCAGACAATACGGTTCGCAGATACCGCTTAATATTCGCCCACACCTTCTCAATCGGATTGAGCTCAGGTGAATAAGGTGCAAGAGGCAATACCTTATGTCCCAATTTTTCCGCCATTTCCCGTAAGACACCCATACGGTGAAATCGTGCATTATCTAAAATAATCACCGATTTTTGAGTCAATGCGGGCAGTAGGCATTGCTGAAACCACGCTTCAAAAAAGACCCCGGTCATCGTATTTTGATAAACCATCGGAGCAATCAGCCGGTTGCCGACTTGTGCGGACACCAGAGATAAGCGTTGGTATCTTTTCCCACTTATCTGCGCTTTCACTATTTGCCCTTTCAGGCTGCGGGCATAGGGACGGAACAGGTAGCGGTCAAATCCTGTTTCATCCAAATAAACACGTTGGTAGTCGGAAAATTCGGCCAGTTGTGTCAAATAATGCGTTACTTTGGCCGGGTCTTGTTCTTTGTAAGTGGTGGTCTTTTTTTGCGCGTCATCCCCATCTGTTTGAGTGCATAGCAAACGGCGGCTGGCGTACAATCAAAATGTTTGGCGATTTCATGCAGATAGGCATCCGGGTGTTGCCCAACATATTGAGCCAGTTTTTGCCTATCCAATTTGACGGCATTTAGACCGGTAACTTGATGTTTTAGGCTGCCTGTTTGTTTTTTAAGGCGAATCCACAGGTAAAGCGTGTTTCTTGACAAGTTAAACGTTGCTGCGGTTTGGCTGATGTTTTTGCATTGTTCGTAATAGTTTAAAGCTTTGTTTCTTAAGTCCGCAGAGTATGCCATGGTTAGACCTTCAAAGTTGAGTATTGTACTATTTTATTTTTAATTGACTATATTTTTTTCACGAAGTGTTCTACTACGGTCTGCATAAAAATAAAAAGATGAAGGACTGGTCTGCAAAGAATTATTTATCATTGGAGGAAGAGACTCTGAAAAATATGAGCGATATATGAAGATTTCGGAAAAATTTTTCTTGGGAGGTAAAACTTTTATTGTTTTGCCTCCCGAATTTTTTGAAATTATAGATTTGGGAAAAGTGAAGCTATGATATGTCCTAGAGATTGCTTTTTTTGTTTAAAGCGCATACTTATATTTATATATACTATATAAGTACCTATTATAAGAATATATATATCATAAGTATATATATATCATAAGTATATATACATCGATAATTTTGGAAATTTTGGCTGACTTTCCCCATAGGGTTTGACACGATGGTCATCGGATTGTCGAGACGGAATTCGGTAAGACGCCCGTCGGCATACTCCGAGTTCGGTCGTCAACCGAACGAGGGCGAAGCTGATTTTATGTTATCGGGTTCGGCTCGACAGCCTTCGGGTTGGTAGGTGGGTTGATGACAAAAAGGGAAATAGTCGAGTATGCCAATATGGAGATGTATGCAAACTGGCGGATGGAGCGTTAGTTATGTCTGCCGAAGCAATAAATTCATCCTACGCTGTACCAATGACCAATGGGGTTAACCAAACCAACCCAAGAGCAGATTCGCGAGATGAGACCTTTGCAAAATTCCTTTTCCCCCGACAACCGAAACCCCAAACACAGGTTTTCGGCTGTTTTCGGCTGTTTTCGGCTGTTTCCGCCCCCAATCACTCCTTAATTCTACCCAAATACCCCCTTAATCCTCCCCGGATACCCGATAATCAGGCATCCGGGCCACCTTTTAGGCGGCAACAGGCACACTTAGCCTGTTAGCCGCTTTCAACAGGTTTAAACACATCGCCTTCAGATGGCTTTGCGCACTCACTTTGAGCAGACCAAAATAGGCTGCCCGGGCGTAGCGGAATTTACGGTGCAGCGTACCGAAGCTTTGTTCGACCACATAACGGGTCTTCGACAAATATCGGTTGCGTTTGGTTTGCGCTTCCGTCAGCGGACGGTTGCGGCAGGCTTTGCGCATAATGCCGTCTAACAACTGATGCTCTTTCAGATGTTGCCGGTTTTCCTTACTGTCGTAGCCTTTGTCGGCATAGACAGTCGTGCCGTCGGCAATACCTTCCAGTAAAGGCGACAGGTGGTTGCACTCATGGGTATTGGCGGGGGTGATGTGCAGTTTCTCGATATAGCCTTCCTCATCGGTACGGGTATGTTGTTTGTAACCGAGTTTGTAGAGGCCGTTTTTCTTTGTCCAGCGGGCATCTTTGTCCTTAGAGCGTGTTCATAGTCTTCGTAGCAGGACTCCCAAGAAAGCCAAAGCTACCATTTGCAGACTGGTACTCAACTTACGCTCGCAGTTTTTCCAAAGCCGCCTGTTCTTTTCCAACCAGGAAAAGCTGCGCTCTACTACCCATCGCTTCGGCAATACTGCAAAACGGTGCAATTCGTTTCGTTTGGCAATCTCTACCTCTGCACCAATCAACTCCTGTACCGACGAAGCAAATGCCTTACCCGTGTAACCACCGTCAGCAAGGATTTTTTGTATCGCACCAAGATTATCCCGCCCACGTTCCAATGCCACCAGGCAGCCTTTTCTATCCGTAACATCCGCCGTCGTTACCGCAAGGGCATGCGGCAAACCTTGCGTGTCAACCGCTATATGTCGCTTGATACCGCTAACCTTCTTGCCCGCATCGTAGCCTTTTTCTATGGCGGTATCCGTGTTCTTCACACTCTGCGCATCAATAATCAGGAAAGTAGTTGCTTCATGGCGCCCCTGCTTGCGGCGCTCCGCAACTACCTGATTTTTTTAATGCTTCCTCAAGGATGCTGATGCCACTCTCGCGTGGTTCGGTCCATCTCTGGAAGTAGGAATGCACGGTGCGCCATTTGGGGAAGTCGCCCGGTAAAGCGCGCCAGGAGCAGCCAGTGCGTTGCAGGTAGAGAATGGCACAAAAGACATCGTACAAGTCCACCTGGCGTGGCGCTGTGCGTTTACGGGCACTTTCCAGCAGGGGAAGGAGAGGCGCAAATTGCTCGCGACTGATATCGCTTGGGTAGGTTTTTCTGTTCATGCCGATAGTTTACAGCAGAGGCTGAGACAATGAACACGTTCTTACTCGGTGTGGTTTATCCGCTGACTTGTCCTTCCTCATCGACTTCTATGGCCTGACGCTGTTTGCTGCCGGCGGTCTGAATAATGGTGGCATCAATGACGGCGGCGGATGCCTTCTCTAATTTTAGGTTTTTTTCGGCCAGTTGTCGGTTAATCAGTTCCAGCAATTCGGACAGGGTGTCGTCTTGCGCCAGCCAGTTGCGGTAGCGGCATAAGGTGCTGTAATCGGGGATGCTCAGTTCGTCAAAACGGCAAAACAGGTTGAAGTCGATGCGGGTGATGAGGCTGTGTTCGAGTTCGGGATCGGAGAGGCTGTGCCATTGTCCGAGCAGGATGGCTTTGAACATGGACAACAGGGGATAGGCGGGACAGCCGCGGTGGTCTCTAAGGTAACGGGTTCTTTGACGGTTCAGGTATTGTTCGATCGGTTGCCAATCAATCACCTGATCCAACTTCAATAGTGGGAAGCGGTCGATGTGTTTGGCGATCATGGCTTGTGCGGTTTGCTGGAAGAAGGTGCTCATGGAAAATCTCCTAAATGTCTTGGTGGGAATTTAGGGGATTTTGGGGAATTTTGCAAAGGTCTCTACCTGCCTAACAGCCAGAATGAGCGGCGCATCACGCCCGAGGACTATGTACGCCAGTATAACAAGGAGTGTATATAGCGGCTGTTTCGCGGTGTGGCCTACGGCATCATTACCATACAAAATAATATGTATTGCGCAAAAATACAGTTTAAATTAAGATTCTGTCTTAAGTTAAACTGGATTTTGTTATGTATTACCCACGTCACCTGCAATCCGTCCTGCAAAAGCTGTCCGCCCAATTTCCCGCCGTATTGCTGACCGGTGCGCGGCAGGTCGGTAAATCTACGCTGCTTCAGCACATTGCGCCCGAATACGGATACCTTACCTTAGACGATCCCTTGCTGCTCGACCAAGCCAAAAACGAGCCGCAACTGTTTTTATTGAACCACACGCCGCCGCTGATTGTGGACGAAGTCCAATATGCCCCCGAGCTGTTCCCCCTGCTGAAAATGGATATAGACCGGCGCAAGCAGAACGGCCTGTACCTGCTGTCCGGTTCTCAGGCTTTTGAGTTGATGCAAAATGTCAGCGAAAGCCTGGCCGGGCGCATTGCGGTATTGAAATTAAACGGATTGTCGTGGCGCGAAATGCGCGGCGATGATTTTCAGACGGCCTTTGTGCCAGACGAAGGCTATTTGGCTGACCGGAAACCGGTATTCAGTTTGCCCGAACACGAAAATATCTGGCAGATTATCCACCGCGGCGATATGCCGCGCTTATACGAGCAACCCGCAACCGACTGGCAGGTTTACTATGCCTCGTATGTCGCCACCTATATCGAACGCGACGTGCGCCAATTGGTCAATGTAGGCAGCAGCGGCGATTTCACTCGGTTCATGATTGCTATTGCCGCCCGCAGCGGGGAATTATTGAATTACAGCAGCGTGGCCCAGGAAATCGGCGTATCGGTGGATACCGTCAAGCGTTGGCTCACCGTACTGCAAACATCGGGCATCGTCTATCTGCTGCAACCCTATGGCAACAACCACCTCAAACGCGCCATCAAAACCCCGAAAGTCTATATGCTGAACACCGGCCTGATGGCCTACCTGACCAAATGGCTGACGCCGGAAACCATTCAAAACGGAGCCAAGAGCGGGCAGTTTTTTGAAACTTTTGTCGTGGGTGAAATCATCAAATCCTTCCACAACAAAGGCCAGGAACCACCGATTTATTTTTACCGCGACACCAATCAAAAAGAAATCGACCTACTGATCGAACATCGGCAGATGCTGTATCCCGTTGAAATCAAGGCTACCGCCAATCCCAATAAAAAAATGGCCGCCGCTTTCAACTTGCTGCGCAACACGCTGCCGGCAAACGAATTGGGCATCGCCCACGGCACGATCATCAACCAGTACCCGCAAAAAATCTGGTTGGCAGAGAATTTGGTTGCCGTGCCTGCGGCCTATGTTTGAGGCTACCTGAAACTATTTTCGAGCTAACGCTTTATCTTTCTTTTCACGACACGCTCGGCGGAAGCTTCCTCATTTTCTGTTGTTGAGCCGATGAAATAATCTTGGTCGTAGCGGTAAAACAGTTCATCCAGAATCCGTATCGGGTTGGTCATACGGTCATCTCGCAGGTGTAACAGATCCCGTTCGCGCAGGACGTACAGCTCATGCCCTTTGGCCATGCGGAAATATTGCCATAAACTCATTACCTGCAAAGGCGGCAGACCATCATCTTCGGTATCACTGACATACAGCCCGTATAGCTGCAACATGGTGGTCAAGGCCATCATCGCTTTATTATTGTCCGAACCGGAATATTGTCTCCATTGTGCTAGCTTAGCTTTGGCAATTCGCGGAATGACGCGCACATACTCGATGTTTTTTTCGGGGTGTGAGGTGGTTTTGGGTGCCAGTGCTTCAGGCAAACCGGATCCGGGCAATACTGTCTGCCAAGCTTCACCCCAAACCGGTTTTTGTTTCGCCTGCGCGTATTCTTCCAGCCGGATATAGATGTCTATAGCCATGCGGACGGCTTCTTCAAATGAATAATCCCAAGTCCGTTCATCAGTTTGCATGGCTATGCCCGCAGCGGGATCGTATTGCTGTAGTCGTTCGGTTGCTTCCAGTTGGCAGGCACTTGCCCACATGTTTACCACGCGGTACAAAGTTAGGGGTAGCCGTAAGGCCAAATCTTCCCATTCTTCAATTTCTTCTGTTGGATTTTCAGGTAGCCCGACCGGATAAAACACGGCGGGGAAAAAACGTCCTCCGTATGCAGGCTGGCTGAAAACAACTTGCGGCCTGTTGTCCAAACGTACTTCGATCTTACCCAGCTGTGATTCGGGTGCTGCCAGGATGTTGAAAGCGTCTGCTATTTCCTGTCCATCAAGATCGTAGAATACAAAGCCGGCATGCTGCAAAAATAACACGATCGCAAAATTGATAAACACACTGGAACTGACATTGTAGCCGCTCATGCGCCGCCAGCAGGTTAGTGCCGCCCCCATTTCCTGCTTCAAGTTTTCATTGGAAAAACGGCAGGTAAAACGGAAATTGTTCCAGCCGTTGATGACGGGTGCTTCTATAAAATTGAATGTATTGTCATAAAATTGGTACTGCTCAGCCGTTTTGGCGATGGCAGCTTCCACGGCCCAAGTGATACAGTCGTTCATGGTAATGGCCAAGCCATCTGGATTGTATACCCCAAGCAGATCGGCTGCCTTCTGCAGGCAGACCCTCAGGATCTCGTTTAACAGGATCTGCTCACTCCACTCTTCCGTCATGGTGGCAGCCGCCTTCTCGGCCTTCGCTGCCTTGCGCATTTTTCGGGCAGACCAAGCTGCCAAATGCGCTGAGTCAAATACAACTAATTCTTTCTCTGATTCTTTTTGTTCAATCATTTTCCAAGAGTCATCTACGGATAACAGAACTGATTCTACTGTAAGTATCTGTACTAAACAAAATCATCTAGTAGGATGTAGAAAATCGTCGCGTTGTTTACACAACAGGTTGAGAAAAATAAGCCTGCAAGACCTCAAACGGCGTATCGCCGTTCAAACTGCGGTGTGGCTTCACAGTGTTATAAAAATTAACAAAGCGGCACAACTCCTTTTGCCGATGTTCCGGACTCTCAAACGACTGTTTCTCATGCCACATCTCCATCAGGGTACGGATAACCCGCTCCGCCTTACCGTTGGTCTGCGGACGGGCAACCCGGGTAAACTTTTGACCAATCCCGTTCTCGTAACAGGCTACACCGAAAGCATGGTTGGCCGAGCCTTTGTATTCCGTACCGTTGTCGGAGTAAACGCACTCAATCAGGTATGGGCAGGGATCAATCAGGTGTTCGGTCAGAAACTTGGCGGCGCTGTCTGCGGTTTTGTCCGGCAAAATGGCGGCGTATAGCTCCCTTGAGAAATCGTCTATGGCGACAAACAGGTAATCCCGCTTATCGGTGGCTTTCTGTCCTTTGAGCAGCGGCAGCCGTTTGGTGTCGAGATGCACCAGCTCTCCGGGGTAGGATTTATTGTAGCGTTTGGCCTGCTTTTTGAGTTTTTCCTGAATGCTGCGTTCTACCTTGGCCAGGTGTTTCATTCCGTACTTTGCCTGTTTGAAACGGTTGTTGGTACTGGTTTGCGGTTTGAGCAGCTTGGCCCTTGCGGCTTTAAGGGCGCGGTAAATGGTGACGCGGCTGACTTGGTAGCGGCGTGCCGGGGAGGTGACGCTTTCCTTCCCCTGCGTGTAGGCCAGCCAAATGGCTTGTCGGTGGTGCGGGGTGAGGCGGGTGTTTTTGTGCATGTTCATGTTTCAGTATTCTCCTGGAAATACTGTAAACAACGCTACTGGTTTCTACAAGTAGGATTTGTAGAACCCTGTTAATAACATTCATAAATTAAACTTTTAGATATTAATTGACAAATTAAAGCGGTTTTGATATTTTCTCTACAAGTAATTCCTGGATGACTTATTTACAGATTATTTAAGGAGCCACCATGGCCTTCTCTAACGATATCCGGGTTCCTGATGTGCAGCGATGAAGAGTTTGAGTGTGTGTACGTATAGGGTAAAAAGGCTTGGTTTTAAGTCCTCATCTTGATATTCAGGCTACCTGAAAATTATGAGGTAGCCTGAGAACCCCTCTCCCACCTATGTTAATTAGAAAGAAAATCATGAAACGTAACCCCTTATTAGCTGTGAGCGTATGCAGTTTATTGCTGGTTGCCTGTACCGCTGCAGATATAGATAACTTTTTCATAGGTTTGGGTGGGGCACTAAGTGCCAACGGCGGCAGCACGGCCTCACAATGTGCCAAATCCGATTTAAATATAAAGCTTGGCCGGCCAAGTTGGCGGTATGTAGGTCGTTTTGTAGGTGGTCAGGCGGGGGTAGATAAAAGTTATGATGCCAACTCTATACGTATTATTGATAATAATCCTAATATCATAGCGGTTAGAATGAAAAATCAATATGTAGTACCGGTAAACGGAGGCCTAGGAGTTAAGATAGATAGGCAGGAATCCATTCACGTGTATTATTGCAAGGAAAGAAGTTATGAAGCAGTGCGCATGAAGAACTTTTATAGAAATAGATTGGTAAGTACACGTAATGCAGGTACTAAAAGCGATGAGACAGACTTACGCAGCCCTTATTGGGGATACTCAAACAACCCCAGTTGCGGGGCCCGGATGAGATATGGTGCGATTACTGAAAAAATGCTTCATATACTCTGTGACAGTTGAGTTTACTTTTATTCTTCAGGTAGCGGCTAATTTCTACATACTCCCTCATTCACAAGGAACCCATTATGCAAAAAATTCTTCTTTCTACATTACTGCTCACCACCGCCTTGGCTGCCCAAGCTACGCCACAAACCTGCGCCGTTCCGCTGCAATCAATGACTATCGAAGGATTGAAGCTCGACGAACCGGTTAGCTCCTTCCAACGCCGTTTCCCGCAAGCCCGCCGACATGCCAGCAATTCGCAATCCGGGCAGTTTGACACCGAACCCGGACAGCTCCGCCTCTCGCCCGATGTGCAATCTGTGGCATATATCAACTATGCACGCGGTCAAATCAGTGCCTTCTCGCTCGTTTATGACGATCTCGAAACATCCGTTGCCGGTCTTGCCCGTGCATGGACGGGGCGTTATGGTTTACCCAAAACAGGTTGGCAAAGAGGTCGGCAGCAATATGTTTACCGCTGTCGCGATTACCAACTGACGATTAAACAGGATTTCGGCATGGGGCGTGGTACAATGGGCGCGACATTAACGCTACAACGCCGTTAAGCTTTATCGTCAGCTACACAGAATTCCGCTTCCTATATAATAGAAGCGGATTTTTTCAGGCAGCCTGAAAACGGTTACCCAAGAAATACCCCATGCCCGCCAACCCCATCCCATCCGAACATCCCCACGACTACACCCTCTCCCCCTGCATGCTCACCGACTGGACCTTCACGCGCTACCACACGCCCGGCAAATCCGAGTATGCCGTGGTGTACGGCACAGTCGCCCAAGATGGTTCGGGACGCTTTGCCGCAGGCGGCCGAATCCGCACCTCGCCCGTTACCCTATGGGCTGCACCGCTGGCACATACGCACAACTCGGTGTACTGCCTGCTGGAAGGTGCAGGCTGCTTTTGCGACCTGCCTGCAACCTTGCAGCCTGCCATAGACAGTTTGGGTATTGACCCTGCAGAAGCGGCCGTTATCCTGCAAAACACCTTCATACAGCCTGCACATGCCTTGCCTGAAACCGCCTGTTTCGGCGTTCCGGTGATGCGGCCGGTAGGGCAGAGAGATTTTCCGGTCATCATGGAACATCACATCGCTGCATTACCGTTCTACCCGTTTTGGCGGGACAGCAGCATCGGTTCCGCCCAAAGCCTGATAGACGGACAAGCCGCCATTTTCTTGCACGATTGGAACGCATTCTGCCGCCTGTTTGTCCGTACCGGTAAACACCGCGGCCAAACCGGCCATACCAGTAAACAAGCTGCAAACGGCCAATATAGCTATTTTGGCCTGCCGATTGTGCATACACTAGGACAAGACAATGCCCCTGCCGTATCGGAAGCCGACATCGCCAAACTGCCGTTTTACGCCTATTGGCACACTGCCTGCGTTTCCGATATACATCCGTTAGCAGACGGCTCACATGCCGTGAACCTTGCCGATTGGGAAGCCTTCTGCCGACGGTTGGTATTGACCGGCAGATAGATGGGCAAAAAAGTGCAGGCTGCTTTTTATCGCCCCAACCCCGTTTCAGACGGCCTCTAAAGCAGCCTGCACCTTATTTTTCATTGTCAGATCCCCAGAAATCGAGTACCCCATGCCCCAAACCTATTTCACCGCCGACTGGCACTTCTCCCATCCCAACATCGCCCGATACTGCCCGCAATTCCGCCTGCAAAGCGATAACGCCGACGAGCTGAACGAATACCTGATCGACTACTGGAACCGCGTCGTTACTCCGCAAGACACTGTATACAACCTCGGCGATGTCTGCTTTGCCAAAAAGCTCGCACACATCGAAGCCGTGCTGCAACGGCTCAACGGGCAGCATCATTTGATCTACGGCAACCACGACTACCTGATTCGGCAAAACGAAGCATATTTCCTCAACATGCGCAAAGCCGACGGCCATCCGTTGCTCTCGTCCGCCAGCCATTACCTGCGGCTCAAACTGCCCGAAATCGGCAATACCGCGATTTTGTGCCACTATCCCTTATACGAATGGGACGGTATCCACCACGGCCTATACCACCTCTACGGCCATCTGCACGACCGCATGGCTGCTGTCAAAGGACGCGCCCTCAATGTCGGCTGGGATATGCACGGCCGTTTCCTGACCGCACAGGATATTGACAGCTTCCTGCGCGACCTCCCTGCCGTGCAGTATTTCGACGACAAGCAAAACGTTATCGTTGGTAACAGTACGGAAGATGCAGCTGCAAAAATTCGGGCGAGATTGGCGGCATTGAATGAATGAGCTTTTATTTTTAGAAATGAATTTTCAGGTAGCCTTGAATGGTGCAGGCTGCCTGAAAAACAGTCGGCAAAACAAAAGGACGGGTTTTCAATCCGTCCTTTTGCATCAGCAATACCGCCAAGTGTCCCGCATAAAATGAATGATCTCGTTTAGCGGCACGGGCGAAAGCGTAAACAGCTTGTCCCCTTTTTTCTGCTCCACTTCCAAAATCAATATACAGCCTTCCGACAATTTGCCCTGTCCGTCAAATTCCAATTCTTTAATTTTTACCGACCGGGTGATGCCGTTATCCGCCAAGTTCTGCCCGTATGCCTCGCCCGTGTGCCCGTAAAAATGGTAGGTAAACGCCAGTTGGTCCAACACATCGGCAATCTCTTCCGCGCCGTAACCTCTTTGGCTGTCGGCAAAACGTTTCGGGTGTTCTCTTCTTTGCTCGGCACCTTCCATTGGTGCTGGGCGATGAGTTGGCCGTTTTCGTCGTAGTCGAAGCAGGTGATGCTGTGGCGGTTGGCGGCGCGGACGAGGTTGCCGTCCAAGTCGTATTGGTAAGCGGCCTCCTGAACTCTGTCGCCACCGTCGCGGGCGAGGGTGTGGATTAATCGTCCCAATATATCGCGTTTGAACTCGGTAATCCGCAGCGGGGTTTGGCGGTCGAGGTCGTCTGAAAGCGGGGCGGCGTCTTTTTTGGGGACGGGCTGTCCGCCCAGCTGCGCCATCAGTTTGGCGGCGAGGGAGGCGTCGTCGCCGAATTCGCGCTGCTCGACCAGCTCGTTGCCGGCGTTGTAGCGGTAGCCGGTCAGCTTATGGTCGAAACCGCTTTCGGCAATCAGGCGGTCGAGGACGTCGTAGGCAAAGCGGTAGCGCGCACCGTTTTCATTGGTGAGGCCGACTAAGCGGCGGGCTTTGTCGTAATGGTAGCCGAAGGTATGGCCCAAAGCATTGATGCGTCGGATCGGCAGACCGTCTTGGCCGTATTCGTAGGAAGTGGTATGGCCTTCGCCGTCAGTATGGGTTTTCAGACGACCTCAAAAAAGGATTGAGGTCGTCTGAAAAATAGAAACCGCGTGCATGCGTACCGCACACACCCTACGTCGGGATTGGAGGTTTCATGCGAGCTACTGCTTGCTCAGTTCGTCTGAAAAGTTTTTTCAGACGAACTGATAAGTCATTTGAACAAGAGACCGCGTGTGTGCCTTGAGGAATGAACCCTATGTTCGGGTTACGGCTTGCTGTATAGTTTTTTCATTTGAGGATCAAATTTGTTGAGAACCATCAAAATTTGTATCTAACCCATCTATATATTTTTCAAAATCAAGGTTATATAGTTTTTTTAAATTTCTAATCCAGATAACAAATTCAAAGAAAATATTGATGTTCTCATCCGTTATTTCAAATATCCCATTGTCTTGATGGGAGTCTTGGATAGCTGAGATAATTCTTTTAAATATTTCTTTATTTTTTATAATTTCCTCAATAGGTAACTTTTGTAATCTTTTAATAAAAAATAACTCATCTTCAATACTTAAAATAGAAGGTAAGTTTTCTAATTTCTCATTTAGTTTGAAAATAGAATTCATATGACTTCCTAGTTAGTATGGTGAATTTTTTAAAGGTATATGAGCTCCATTAGGGTCAGATTTAAATGGTCCCCATGTACCATCAGTTCTCAATGATCCTTTGGGTCCTGTAATTCTGACGGTTGGTCCTTGAGCAGCATTGGATGTGGGAAATTTCACCTGTGCTGCGGGATTTGCACCATGCCCATGAACGGAATAAGTACCATCATTATATTTAAATCCACCTTTAGGGAATTTTTGAGGGTCTGATTTCCATTGATTTTGCAAATTTTGTTTCTTAGCCCATGCCTGAATATCCTTATGATCTACTTTACCATTTTTTAAGAGTTTATCAGGGGATTTAGGTTTACCTAAGTTTTTGCATTTTCCAACACATTGTTTAGCAGCTTTATATCCTATCTTTCCTACTTTAGATAAGAGACTTATCGCTACTCTTCCAGCAACTAATAAGCCGGAGAGTAATGCGGGAATAAAAGCCCATAATCCTAATGGGTCAACCCATCCTTGAGTATTCGGCGCAAAAGCATACAAATTCTCCCCACCCATTAACCCAATCGGATCCTGATTCACAAACCGGCCCACATCAGGTTCGTAATACCTGAAGAAATTGTAATGCAGCCCAGTTTCACGGTCGGCGTACTGGTTTTGCAGGCGGAACGGCTGGTATGCGCTATCCGTTACCTTGGTTTCCTCTTTCAGACGACCCCAGCCGGTGTAGTTGCCGAACCATAAGAGGTTGCCGTCCTTATCGGTCATCTCACGCGGGATGCCGATTTGGTCGCAGTGGAAGTAGCGGGTTTGTTGTCGGCTTTCGCCGTCTGCGGTTGTCCAATCGCGGACTTGCGCCAGCGGCTCGTAGGAATCCGGGTTGGTGTAGATATAGGTATATCTGCCGTCCGGGTGGATTTCCTGCAAGAGGTGGCTGCCGTCCCAAACGAAGCGGGTTTGGTTGCCGAGGTCGTTCCCGCTTAAATCATGCGGGAATGACGTTTCTGAAACTTCTTCGTTTTTCAGACGACGGCGGATTCGCATTTGAAGTGCAACTTTCCATAACAGAAAAAGGCCAGTATGCGGTAGCATACGGCCTTTCCTACAAGAAAGATTGCCATGAGCTACACACAACTGACCCAAGACGAACGATACCATATCCAATACCTGTCCCGCCACTGCACCATCGCCGAAATCGCCAAACAGCTCAACCGCCACACAAGCACCATCAGCCGAGAAATCAAGCGGTACTGCATCCAAGGACAGCAATACAGCGCCGAAAAAGCACAGAAGCAAAGCCGGCTGACCAAACAGCACCGGCGAAAACCCTATAAGCTCGATTCGCAGCTGGTTCAACACATCGACACCCTTATCCGCCGCAAACTCAGTCCCGAACAAGTATGTGCCTACCTGCATAAACACCACGGGATCACACTCCATCACAGCACCGTTTACCGCCACCTCCGCCAAGACAAAAGCAACGGCGGCACTTTGTGGCAACATCTCAGAATATGCAGCAAACCCTACCGCAAACGCTACGGCAGCACATGGACCAGAGGCAAAGTGCCCGACCGCGTCGGCATAGAAAACCGACCTGCTATCGTCGACCGGAAAACCCGCATCGGCGATTGGGAGGCCGACACCATCGTCGGCAAAAATCAGAAAAGCGCGTTATTGACCTTGGTCGAACGCGTTACCCGCTACACCATCATCTGCAAATTAAAGAACTTAAAAGCCGAAGACACTGCCCGGGCAGCCGTCAGGGCATTAAAGGCACATAAAGACCGGGTGCACACCATCACCATGGACAACGGCAAAGAGTTCTACCAACACACCAAAATAGCCAAAGCATTGGAGGCGGAAACCTATTTTTGCCGCCCTTACCATTCTTGGGAGAAAGGGCTGAATGAGAACACCAACGGACTCATCCGGCAATATTTCCCCAAACAAACCGATTTCCGAAACATCAGCGATCGGGAGATACGCAGGGTTCAAGATGAGTTGAACCACCGGCCGAGAGAAACACTTGGCTACGAAACGCCAAGTGTTTTATTCTTAAATCTGTTCCAACCACTGGTACCCTAGTGTTGCACTTGAAATCCGAATCCAAGGTCGTCTGAAAACCTGAATTTGGGTTTTCAGACGACCTTTTGTCTGGCTATCAACATCCGTTCAATAAGAATCCGGAATGTGTTTGAAATACAGCATGACCAGATACCAAAACAGCGTCGCTGCGGCAGCACCGAGCAGCACCCATGCGCTGATTTTGGCGACATCGCGCAGGGCGCGTTTTTGCTTGCGGCTGAAGAGGCGGTTGATGATCAGCACGGCAAGTGCGAAAAAGAAAAAAATACGGAAAAGTCTGCCTATCATATCGGGAAGCGGGGGAGGTCGTCTGAAAAAGTATGGTTCGGGCGCGGCGGCATGGGGACGGATTTTTCAGCGCGTCGGACTGCTTGTCCGCCCGTGTCAAAAAGTCATGCCGTTTGCTATATAATAACGCTTTTCGCCGCATTTGTTGGAACAGGATATGAGTCAAAGTGCCTCGGTGGGCATTGTAACGCCCCAAAAAATTCCGTTTGAGATGCCACTGGTTTTGGAAAACGGTAAAACTTTGCCGCGTTTCGATCTGATGATTGAAACCTACGGCGAGCTGAATGCCGAAAAAAACAATGCGGTTTTAATCTGCCATGCGCTGTCGGGCAACCATCATGTTGCGGGCAGGCATTCGGCGGAGGATAAATATGCAGGCTGGTGGGACAATATGGTTGGACCCGGCAAACCGATTGACACGGAACGTTTTTTTGTGGTCGGTTTGAACAATCTGGGCGGCTGCGACGGCAGCAGCGGGCCTTTGTCGATCAATCCTGAAACGGGCAGGGAATACGGCGCGGATTTTCCGGTGGTTACGGTGAAGGACTGGGTAAAATCCCAAGCCGCGCTTGCCGATTATCTCGGTATCGAACAATGGGCGGCGATTGTCGGCGGCAGCTTGGGCGGTATGCAGGCTTTGCAATGGACGATTTCCTATCCCGAGCGCGTGCGCCATGCCTTAGTGATTGCATCTGCGCCGAAACTGTCCACGCAAAATATCGCGTTTAATGATGTAGCACGTCAGGCGATTTTGACCGACCCCGATTTCAACGAAGGACATTACCGCAGTCACAATACCGTTCCTGCACGAGGCTTACGGATTGCCCGCATGATGGGGCACATCACTTATCTTGCCGAAGACGGTTTGGGCAAAAAATTCGGACGCGATTTGCGTTCAAACGGCTATCAATACGGTTACGGTGTTGAATTTGAGGTGGAATCCTATCTGCGCTATCAGGGCGACAAATTCGTCGGGCGGTTTGATGCCAACACTTACCTGCTCATGACCAAGGCACTGGACTATTTCGATCCGGCGGCGGATTTCGGCGACAGCCTGACCCGCGCCCTGCAAAATGTAAAAGCGAAATTTTTTGTCGCCAGCTTCAGTACCGACTGGCGTTTCTCTCCCGCGCGCTCCAAAGAGCTGGTCAAAGCGCTGATTGCCGCGCACAAGCCGGTGCAGTATATCGAAGTCAAATCCAACCACGGCCATGACGCATTTTTGATGGAAGACGAGGCTTATATGCGCGCCGTAGCGGTTTATATGAACAATGTTGACAAGGATTGCCGATCATGAATTTGCGCGACGATTTGCAGTTGATTTACGACTGGATTCCCGAAGGCAGCCGCGTCTTGGACTTGGGCTGCGGCGACGGCGAATTGCTGGCGGCTTTGGTGGAACACAAAAAATGCAGCGGCTACGGCATCGAAATCGACACCGACAGCGTCATTGCCGCCATGTCGCGCGGCGTGAACGTCATCCAAGCCGATTTGGAGCAGGGTTTGGCGGAATTTGGCGACCAGACGTTTGACGTTATTGTCTTGAGCCAAACCATCCAAGCCATGCAAAATACCGAAAAAATCCTGCGCTGCCTCATGCGCGTGGCGAAACAGGCAATTGTCAGCTTCCCGAATTTCGGCTACTGGCGCAACCGCTTCCAAATCGCTATCGGCGGGCATATGCCGGTTTCCGAACGCATGCCCTACCATTGGTACGACACGCCGAACATCCATTGGTGTACGCTCAAAGACTTTGATTTATTGTGCGCCAAAAACAAAATCCGCGTCCTCGAGCGCGCGGTTATGACGGGCAACAAACAGGTCAAACATTTTCCCAACCTTTTGGGCAGCTTGGCGTTTTACCGCGTCGGGTAAAGAATATTGTGAGCAGTCTTTTCTATAAAAAATTGGGAATCTGCTTTCAAATAAGTTATGTTGGATGTAGCCAAACCTCATTTTTTATCTGACAGAAGATGAGGTTTGGTGAATTTCGACTTAAGCTGAATAAAATTCTTGTTGTGTGAGACCTTTGCAAAAATAGTCTGTTAACGAAATTTGACGTATAAAAATGTGCTAAAAAATTTCAATCGACTAAAAACTTTCTGATATTGAGAAAAAAGTGGAAGAAATCAGGAAGGTTATTCATTTTGAAAATGGTATTGAGTATAAAATTTTAATAACTCATGTTATTACAAAGGCCTCTGTGTTTGAAAAATGAAATACTGGATGTTGGCAGATTCGCGCTGATAAAGCAGAACTTCTTAAAAAGGTCGTCTGAAATCCCTTTTAGGATTTCGACGACCCTTATATTTTATAGCTTCAATCATTTTTGTCTAAATGATAAATTTGGGCAACGGCTTCTACAAGATCACTGTCGGTCGAGCCTGCTTTATTGAGGGTTCGGGTAGGGGAATGGAGCAGTTTATTGGTCAGTTGGATGGAGAGGCGTTCGAGGACTTCTTCTGGAGACGTGCCTTTTGCCAGTTGTTTCATTGCATTTTCTAGCACTTGTCTGCGGGCACGCTCGCCCTCGTCGCGAAGTGCGCGGATAAGCGGGACGCTTTGGCGGCTTTTTTGTTGTTGGATAAATTCGCCGACTTTTTCTTCAACCATGGCTTCGGCGGCTGCGGCGGCTTTTTGCCGTGATTCTTTACCGCTTTGGACGATGTTCATCATATCGTCGACGGTATAAAGATAGGCATCTCCAAGTTCGCCCACTTCTTCTTCGATGTCTCTGGGGACGGCCAAATCCAATAGGAAAACAGGCATGTTATGGCGTTGTTTCAAAGCGCGTTCAACCATGCCTTTGCCGACCAATGGAAGCTGGCTGGCGGTTGAAGAAACGACGACATCGTATTCGTGCAAAATTTCAGGCAGGTCGGTCAGCAGGTGAGGTTCGGCAGTAATGCCGAGTTTGTCGCATAATTCTTGCGCACGGGGCAGGGTGCGGTTGGCGACGGTAATCAGTTTGGGGTTTTTCGCGGCAAAGTAGGTAGCTACCAATTCAATCATTTCGCCCGCGCCGATAAATAAAACATTCAAATCGGCAATGTCGGGGAAAATTTGTTCCGCCATTTTGACCGAGGCGGATGCCATAGATACGGAATTTTCACCGACGGCGGTATCGGTACGGATTTCTTTGGCTACTGAGAAGGTTTTTTGGAACAGCGCATTGAGGTGTGAATTGATGCTTTCCTGCTCTTGGGCGATACGGACGGCATCTTTGATTTGTCCGAGGATTTGCGGTTCCCCTAATACCATGGAATCCAGCCCGCAGGCTACGCGGAAGGCGTGTCGGATGGTTTCGTTGTTGTCTAAAGTGTAGAGGTAGGGACGGATTTCTTCGACAGGGAGATTATGATATTCGGCGAGCCATTCAATAATCCGCTCTGTATTGCCGACGCAATAGAGCTCGGTACGGTTGCAGGTAGATAGGATAACAGCTTCGTCAGCGGCCGGACTGTGTGCCAAAGCGCGAACGGCATCGGGGAGATGCTCGGCGGCGAATGCTAATTTTTCGCGTATGCTCAGGGGCGCAGTTTGATGGTTGAGTCCGACGGCGGTGAGTTGCATGGGGAGGGTGTTTTGCGGAATGGTGTGTGTCGGGCGGTATTATAGCCCAATTCAGATATGAAATGAACGGATAAGGGGAGTGGGTAGGTGGAGGTTATCTGAAATTTTATGTGTCGGCGGTTTTAGGTTTTCAGACGACCTGTTCATCTCACAGATAAAAATGTTTGCCGTTGTTAGGGTTGTTTGCTTTCAAATCGCTCAACATCCGTTTGAAATCCAAGCCGTATTGTCCGCTTAATTTTTCCGCGCGTTTTTTCAGTTTGTCGAGGTTTTGCTCTTTCGGGCTGCTTTGGAACGCCATCACCGCCATATTGCCGTGGCTTTCGGCGGGCAGCTCCAGCACGCGGCCTTCGAAGACGTTGAGTAGGCGTTCGACGAAGCGTTGGTAGCGTTTGTCGCCGCTCCACCAGTTGGTCACGAATACGCCGTCGGGCGAGAGGGCGTTGCGGCAGTCTTGGAAGAAGGGTTCTTCCACCAGCGCGTCGATGATTTGTTCGCCGTCGAAGCCGTCTACCAGAATTACGTCGGTATTGTGGCGGAACACTTTAATGTATTCCGCGCCGTCTGCTTCGACGATTTCAAAGTTTTCCCCTTCAAACGGCAGCTCGAACAGGCTGCGGGCGACGGCGATGACCTGCGGGTTGATGTCCACGGCGGTTTGCTTAGTGTCGGACAGGTAGCTGTCTATCCAGCGTGCGAACGAGCCGCCGCCCAAGCCGATTTGGGTGATGTGTTTCGGCGTTTCTTCCGCAAACAGAAGCCAGCCCATCATCGCGCGGCTGTACGATAAAACCAGTTCGGCGGGATGGTCGAGGTTCATCGAGCTTTGGATGGTGTCGCTGCCCAGATGCAACGAGCGGATATTGCCTTCTTCGGAAATGCCGACTTCGGGCAGGTCAGACTTGGCGGGGCGCAGGCGGCGGTAGGGGTGTCGTGGCATGATGTGGACGGATGGAGGGGAAAGGGGGGTATTTTATCAGAGTGTGTGGGGGACTGTTAGTTTTTGCACAAATAATAAGTAATATAAAAAAACGCCGAAATCTTTTAAAGACGTGGATTTCGGCATTTTTGTGTTTGGAAAAAAGTTGCATCAGCTTTTTCACAAAACCGCGCGGGAATGCGCGGTTTTTTGTTGAAAGCTGTCGGGTTTTGATAGGTTTTTAAACAGGTTTTAAGAGGTTTTTAAAATCAGTTCACGGAACGGCCGAACCATTCGACGCGGCCGATGATGGCGATGTCGGTATTGTCGGCTGTGAGGTCAATTTCAAAAGGGGCGTAATGGGGGGGCGGATGTGACTAATATAGTCAATTAAAAATAAAATAGTACAATACTCAACTTTGAAGGTCTAACCATGGCATACTCTGCGGACTTAAGAAACAAAGCTTTAAACTATTACGAACAATGCAAAAACATCAACCAAACCGCAGCAACGTTTAACTTGTCAAGAAACACGCTTTACCTGTGGATTCGCCTTAAAAAGCAAACAGGCAGCCTAAAACATCAAGTTACCGGTCTAAATGCCGTCAAATTGGATAGGCAAAAACTGGCTCAATATGTTGAGCAACACCAGGATGCCTATCTACATGAAATCGCCAAACATTTTGATTGTACGCCAGCCGCCGTTTGCTATGCACTCAAACAGATGGGGATGACGCGCAAAAAAAGACCACCACTTACAAAGAACAAGATCCGGCCAAAGTAACGCATTATTTGACACAGCTGGCCGAATTTTCCGACTACCAACGTGTTTATTTGGATGAAACAGGATTTGACCGCTACCTGTTCCGTCCCTATGCCCGCAGCCCGAAAGGGCAAATAGTGAAAGCGCAGATAAGTGGAAAAAGATACCGACGCTTATCTCTGGTGTCCGCACAAGTCGGCAACCGGCTGATTGCTCCGATGGTTTATCAAAATACGATGACCGGAGTCTTTTTTGAAGCGTGGTTTCAGCAATGCCTACTGCCCGCATTGACTCAAAAATCGGTGATTATTTTAGATAATGCGCGATTTCACCGTATGGGTGTTTTACGGGAAATGGCGGAAAAATGGGGACATAAGGTATTGCCTCTTGCACCTTATTCACCTGAGCTCAACCCGATTGAGAAGGTGTGGGCGAATATTAAGCGGTATCTGCGAACCGTATTGTCTGATTACGCCCGATTTGACGATGCGCTACTGTCCTATTTTGATTTTAATTGACTATATATAGAAAGCGAACCGTAGGAGCGTTGTTTAAAACGATATGACCGCGAGCACACTTTCTTCTACGCTGACCCGCCATATTGGCAGGCGGCAGGCTACGATGCGCTTTTGATTGGTCCCAATACGAGCTGCTGGCTAAGGCAATGGAGGAGAGTAAAGGTAAGGTCATGTTGTCCATCAATGGCCACCCTGATCTCAGGGAGTTGTTTAAAGATTTTCGTATTACTCAACTGGAGTTGGCTTATACCGTAGGCAGGGATAAGACGGGTAAAACCAGCGGGGAATTGGTTATTTGTAACCGGTAAAAACAAAAGCGACGTTTCCGTCGCTTTTCTTATTTTCTGCTATCTGATATATAGTGCAAAAGCTGTCGCAACTTTTAAAATGTACCAAGTGCAAAAGTTAATGCAACAAAGTGTAAAAGGCGGCGGCTTACAAATGTTAATCTTTTAAAGCCTGTTCCGCGGCATTGCGGACTTTATCGGCAGCCGCTTCGATTTCGGATTGGACTACTTCGGCAGCAGCTTGCGCCGGAGCGGGCGTTTCCGCTTGCGCGGCGCTTGCGGTTTCAGTCGGCGCGGCAGCTTCAGGGGCTTGGAGCGGCAGGCGCGCCAAAACAGTGCGCACGCCGGTTACTTTGTCGCCGATGGCAACTTGTGCCTGCGCGTCAACCGGCAGGTACATATCGACGCGCGAACCGAAGCGGATAAAGCCGTAGCGTTCGCCACGGGTCAATTTTTCACCCACTTTGGTGTAACACAAAATACGGCGGGCAACCAAGCCTGCGACTTGGACGAAGGTGATTTCGCGACCTGACGCAGTGGTCGCCAGTACGGCGTTGCGTTCGTTTTCGGTACTGGCTTTGTCCAAATCGGCATTGAGGAATTTGCCTTTATTGTATTCGACGGCGGTTACGGTGCAGTCGGCAGGCGATTTTTGCGAGTGGACATTAAAGACGTTCATGAACACGCTGATTTTCAACGCTTCGGTATCACGGTAAGGATCGCGCGCGCGCTCGACGACGACGATGCGTCCGTCAACGGGGCTTAAAATCGCTTCGGGATCTTGCGGAATTTCGCGGGCGGGGTCACGGAAAAATTGCAGGGCAAATACGGTGAAAATCCAAAACGGCAGCGACCACCAGCCGCAGCAGGCAGACACCAGTAAACTCAAGACCAAACCGCCGCCGATAAACGGCCAGCCCTCGCGGGCGATAATCGGGTGGGGGTACAGACGGTTCATAAATTAATCCTTTTCTATGCAAATTTTATTCAAATCGCCGCCATTATAACGGAATCCGATACGCTTTTAGCGGTTGCGCCCGTTTTTCGGAAAGAACGCGAAAGAAGGTCGTCTGAAAATCCGCTCCCCAACTTTTCAGACGACCTCCCGCAATCTGAAACCCAAGCGAAAAGTGTTACAATAGCCGTTTTATTTTAGCCGCTTAAGACAGTCCGACCATGTGCAACCACCATCATCATCAAAACGACAGTAAAACTCCCCACTCAGAAGCCCGCGACAACGACACCATCCGCATCCGCGGCGCGCGCACGCATAATTTGAAAAACGTCGATTTGGACATTCCGCGCCACAAGCTGGTGGTAGTAACAGGGCTGTCGGGCAGCGGCAAGTCGTCGCTGGCTTTTGACACACTGTATGCCGAAGGGCAGCGGCGTTATGTCGAGAGCCTTTCCGCCTATGCGCGGCATTTTTTGCAGATGATGGACAAACCCGATGTCGATTTGATTGAAGGCTTATCGCCCGCGATTTCCATCGAGCAGAAATCCACCAGCCACAACCCGCGTTCCACCGTCGGCACGGTAACGGAAATCCATGATTACCTGCGCCTTTTGTACGCACGCGTCGGCACGCCGTATTGCCCCGAACACAATTTGCCGCTATCGAGCCAGACCGTGTCGCAGATGGTCGATGCCGTCTTGAAGCTGCCGGAAGACACGCGCGTGATGATTCTGGCGCCGGCGGTGCGCGAGCGTAAGGGCGAGTTTGTCGATTTCTTTGCCGATTTGCAGGCGCAGGGTTTTGCGCGGGTGCGCGTGGACGGCGAGGTCTATCAGTTGGACGAAGTGCCGAAGCTGGAAAAAAACATCAAACACAACATCGACGTGGTCATCGATCGCGTGAAAGTGAAGGCGGACATCAAGCAGCGGCTAGCGGAAAGTTTTGAAACCGCTCTGCGCCACGGCAACGAACGCGCACTGGCGATGGAAATGGACAGCGGCGAAGAGCATTGGTTCTCCGCGCGTTTTGCCTGCCCCGTGTGTTCGTACAGCCTTCCCGAATTAGAGCCGCGCCTGTTTTCCTTCAACAACCCGATGGGGTCCTGCCCGACTTGCGACGGCTTGGGCAACACCAATTTCTTCGACCCCGAAAAAGTAGTCGCCCATCCCGAATTGTCGCTCGCAACGGGCGCGATTGACGGCTGGGACAAGCGCAACCAGTTCTATTTCCAAATGATTCAGTCGCTTTCGCGGCATTACGGTTTCGATGTGCAGGCTGCTTGGGAAACGCTACCTGAAAAAGTCAAAAAAGTCATCTTGCACGGCTCGGGCAAAGAAGTCATTGATTTCACTTACCTATCCGAACGCGGCACCACCTTCAACCGCAGCCATGCCTTTGAAGGCATCATCCCCAATCTCGAACGCCGCTACCGCGAAACCGACAGCGAAACCGTACGCGAAAAACTACGCGAATACCAAAACCACCGCGCCTGCCCGAGCTGCGGCGGCGCACGTTTGCGCAAAGAAGCGCGCTACGTTTACATCGGCGGCGAACCGTTGCATGAAGTCTCCGCCTGGCCGCTGACCAAAACCCACCAATTCTTTGAAACGCTGGATTTGGACGGCAACAAAAAACAAATCGCCGAAAAAATCCTCAAAGAAATCACCGAGCGGCTCGGCTTCCTGATTAACGTCGGGCTGGATTACCTGAATTTAAGCCGCTCCGCCGAGACCCTATCCGGCGGCGAAGCCCAGCGCATCCGCCTCGCCAGCCAAATCGGCAGCGGCCTGACCGGCGTGATGTACGTTTTGGACGAACCCTCCATCGGCCTGCACCAGCGCGATAACGACCGCCTGCTCGCCACCCTCAAACGCCTGCGCGATTTGGGCAACAGCGTGATTGTGGTCGAACACGACGAAGACGCCATCCGCGAAGCCGATTTCGTCGTCGATATGGGCCCCGGCGCGGGCGAACACGGCGGCAACGTACTGATTGCCGACACGCCCGAAAACGTCGCCAAATGCGAAAATTCCGTTACCGGACAATACCTCAGCGGCAAAAAATCCATTGCCGTGCCGTCTGAACGCACGCCCGTCAATCCCGATCGAATGCTCGTCCTCAAAGGCGCGCGCGGCAACAACCTCAAAAACGTTACCCTCGAATTGCCGCTCGGTTTGATTACCTGCATCACCGGCGTATCCGGCAGCGGCAAATCCACCCTGATTAACGACACCCTCGCCAAAATCACCGCCCGCGAACTCAACCGCGCCCAAGAAGAACCCGCCCCATACGACGACATCCGCGGCCTCGAACACCTCGACAAAGTCATCAACGTCGACCAATCCCCCATCGGACGCACCCCGCGCTCCAACCCCGCCACCTACACCGGCCTGTTCACCCCCATCCGCGAACTCTTCGCCGGCGTGCCCCTCTCGCGCGAACGCGGCTACAACGTCGGCAGATTCTCCTTCAACGTCAAAGGCGGCCGCTGCGAAGCCTGCCAAGGCGACGGCGTGATTAAAGTCGAAATGCACTTCCTGCCCGACGTGTACGTCCCCTGCGAAGTCTGCCACGGCAAACGCTACAACCGCGAAACCCTCGAAATCCAATACAAAGGCAAAAACATCAGCCAAGTCCTCGACATGACCGTCGAAGAAGCCCGCGAATTTTTCGACGCCGTCCCCACCGTATCGCGCAAACTGCAAACCCTGATGGATGTAGGCCTGGGCTACATCCGCCTCGGCCAATCCGCCACCACCCTCTCCGGCGGCGAAGCCCAGCGCGTCAAACTCGCCTTGGAGCTATCCAAACGCGACACCGGCAGAACACTCTACATCCTCGACGAACCGACCACCGGCCTGCACTTCGCCGACATCGCCCTGCTGCTGGAAGTCATAGGTCGTCTGAAAGGCAAAGGCAACTCGATTGTGATTATTGAGCATAATTTGGATGTGATTAAAACCGCGGATTGGATTGTGGATTTAGGGCCCGAGGGGGGCGATGGGGGGGGATGATAATTGCGGAAGGGGCGCCAGAGGAGGTTGTAAAATTTGAGAAAAAAAGTCATACTGCTAAATATCTAAAATTAAATTTTCTTAAATAATTATTTAAAAGGATCTAAATTATGAAAATAAAATCTGTAAAAATTTTTGGATTACATAAACACTCAGAAATAATTAATCTCACTTTTAATGATGATCTGAATATCATTACTGGTCGCAATGGCGCTGGGAAAACCACCATATTAAAATTAATATGGTATGTTCTGAGTGGTCATATCGATTTAGCAATTAAAGAAATTGAATTTGATAAACTAGTTTTGTGTACAGACATTTACAAATGTTCAATTAACAAAATAAATAAAAATACATGTAAAGTTGAATGGAGGTGGGAAAATAAAGGGACAGAGGAAGTTTTTGAGGATCAAGTTGAACACAGATCATTTTATTATGGTGAAGATGGAGAAACTATTATTGTAGATGAGGACGATGGAATTATTATACAAAATGCGGAAGAAATTCCTAATAGAAGACTTCAAAATACTGGTGCATCTGTTTTCTTACCAACATTTCGACGAATTGAGGGTGGGTTTCTTACCGATTCAAGACCTCTTTCTAGAAGATTATCCTTTGAGTCGTTTTCTGCTACTGCCTCAATAGAAGAAGCACTATCAAACTTATCGGATAGGCTAACTGTAAATAATCATATTTTTGTTGCCTCTCTTAGTACATTTGATATTGAATCTTTGCTAATTAAAAAACATTCTGAGTTATCTGAAAAATATAATCGCATACAACAAAAAGTTACCAGTGATACAATGGATAGAATAAAAAAATCGCGAGAATCAAATGGGGATGCTCAGGAAGATATATTAAAACTTATTCAAAAAGATATTGAAGCAATGGAGAAAAAAAGACAGGAGATTATGAAACCTTTAGATACAGTTAAAGAATCCGTACTTAGATTTTTTAAGAATCATAGAGGAATTAAACTTGGAAAATCAAAAGTATTAAATTTTGGCGATGCAGCAAATGCAATAAACTCTAATTTTTTATCTGCCGGCGAAAAACAGATGTTAAGTTTTTTAGCCTATAATACTTTTTATAAAGATGCAATATTCATTATTGATGAGCCAGAATTAAGTTTGCATATTGATTGGCAAAGGACATTACTATCTACTTTAGTAAAACAAGGTACATCTAATCAATTTATTGTTGCTACTCATTCCCCTTTTATTTATAGCAAATACCCAGAAAAGGAAATTCAACTCAATCCTGATAGAGGATATTGTGATACATTTGAATTGGAGTGAAGATAATGACTTTGCATGCACAACTCACAGAGGATGAAATTATTGCCACTCTAGAAAGAAGCTCATTTGAAATTACAATATTGGTTGAAGGTAGTGACGATATTATTATTTACAGGAACCTAGAAGGTTTTTTGGAAAAGAAAGGATATTCATATATTGATGTACTTGGCGTTGGCGGAAGAAATACTATTCTAAATATATTCAATAAGAAAAAATCAGGTTCTATTTTACAAGATAAAAAGATTATTTTTATTGTTGATAAGGATATTTGGGTCAATGTTGGCATACCTGATCAATATGTTAATAAAAATTTAATCTTTACTTTTGGATATTCAATTGAAAATGATGTGTTTATGGACGTAAATTGTAGTGCGATAGTAAATTCATCACCAAGTCAGAATGAGTATGAAGTTTATCTTGATAAATTTATGCAGTGGTATGTCTTGGCATTGCAAGCCACGATAAACAACATAGGGAATACTACAGATTTGCCCGATAAAAGAAGTATAGGGAGGCATCCTTGTGAAGTTATGAATAGGTATGAGGAATTTTGTCAATTGGATGATGGTGAAACGTATCCAATTGAGTTATTAAATGTATTAAAAGAAAATATCTACTGCTTATTGAGAGGAAAGTCATTATTAGCTATTTTCACAAAAATCTGTAAAAATCATACCCCTAAAGGATTATTTGAAATTGCAGCAGCCAATCCTAAAAACCATATACAGAGGATATTTAATGATGTTGAGAAATTGTTGAAACAGTAAGTGTAGCAAGCCGTAGCCTGCATATCCAACCAATCGCGTGCGTGCGTACCGCACACACCCTACCTGTGAATCACACGGAACTTCAAACCCAGCGCGTAGCAAGCCGTAGCCTGCATATCCAATCGACCGCGTGCGTGGCTGCGCCACACACCCTTGTATATCGGAACTCTCGTATCATAGCAACAAACCGCCCGCCGTCACCCGTACACACCCAAGGCAAACAACCGTTGAGTAGCTCAGGGAGCGGCCGGGCAACCCATCGACACAACCGGACAGTTGCCAGACAACACAACCGAATGCAAGGCAGGTTTATGATGAGTACCCAATACAACTGTGCAGGCATCGACATCGCCAAACGAAACTTCGTCATCGGCATCACGTCTTTGCAGCGCACCAAAACCGAAACCAACAACCCGAAAGGTATCGCCCATACTATCGAATACCTTAAAAAGCACAACGTCGCCCTCGTTGTGATGGAAAGCACCGGCGGTCTCGAAATCCCCGCCGCCAAAGCCATCCACCGCGCAGGTATAGCCGTGATTATTGCCAACCCGCGTCAGACGCATCAGTTTGCCCAATCGCAGTCGCTGACCAAAACCGATGCCAAAGATGCCCAAATGCTCGCCTTCTTCGCACAGATGATGACGCAGAAAGAGGGTTGGCAAACCATGCTCTACCACCCGCCCACCGAAGCGGAGGAAGTGTTGGAAGCATTGGTCAACCGCCGCAACCAACTGGTGGAGATGCGGACTGCCGAGAAAAACCGTCTGCATCAGGTTCACGAAACGCAAGTCGAAAGCGTCAAACAACTGATTGCCCATTTTGACCGGCTGATTGACGAATTGGACAAACAAATCGACGACCACACCCACACGCATTTTGACGGCAAAGCCCTGTATATCGGAACTCTCGTATCATAGCAACAAACCGCCCGCCGTCACCCGTACACACCCAAGGCAAACAACCGTTGAGTAGCTCAGGGAGCGGCCGGGCAACCCATCGACACAACCGGACAGTTGCCAGACAACACAACCGAATGCAAGGCAGGTTTATGATGAGTACCCAATACAACTGTGCAGGCATCGACATCGCCAAACGAAACTTCGTCATCGGCATCACGTCTTTGCAGCGCACCAAAACCGAAACCAACAACCCGAAAGGTATCGCCCATACTATCGAATACCTTAAAAAGCACAACGTCGCCCTCGTCGTCATGGAAAGCACCGGCGGTCTCGAAATTCCCGCCGCCAAAGCCATCCACCGCGCAGGCATAGCCGTGATCATCGCCAACCCGCGTCAGACGCATCAGTTTGCCCAATCGCAGTCGCTGACCAAAACCGATGTTAAAGATGCCCAAATGCTTGCCTTCTTCGCACAGATGATGATGCAGAAAGAAGATTGGCAAACCATGCTCTATCACCCGCCCACCGAAGCGGAGGAAGTGTTGGAGGCATTGGTCAACCGCCGCAACCAACTGGTGGAGATGCGGACTGCCGAGAAAAACCGTCTGCATCAGGTTCACGAAACGCAAGTCGAAAGCGTCAAACAACTGATTGCCCATTTTGACCGTCTGATTGACGAATTGGACAAACAAATCGACGACCACACCCACACGCATTTTGACGGCAAAGCCAAAGTGGCGGAACAAATCAAAGGCATTGGTTCGATAACGACGGCTACGCTGATGGCGATGCTGCCCGAATTGGGGCGGCTGTCGCACAAACGGATAGCGAGTTTGGTCGGCATTGCCCCGCACCCGAGGGAGAGCGGGGAAACCAAATTCAAAAGCCGCTGCTTCGGCGGAAGGTCTGCGGTGCGTAAGGCACTGTATATGGCTACCGTGGTAGCGACACGTTTTGAACCGCTTATTCGGGATTTCTACCAACGCCTGCTGTCCAAGGGTAAGCCGTATAAGGTTGCCGTTACGGCATGTATGCGCAAACTGCTGACGATATTGAATGCCCGGATGCGTGATTACTTTGCCGAAAACGGTGCCACCGAAAACAGCATCCGAACGGCTTGATTTGAGTTTTGGTATTTTTGCCCGACGGGGTGAAAAATACAGTTGCTACTAGTGAATTACGAGTAACTTCAAAACCAGCGCGTAGGGTGTGTGCGGTACGCACGCACGCGGTTGCTTGATTGACGGTTTGCCGTTTCAACTTTTAACTTCGTTGAAGCTAGCGCTTTCAGACGGCCTCCAATGTCGTCTGAAAGCGTCAAATTTAACAAAGTCAAAACCTTAAACAACAAACCGTTCCTTCTCCAACATCCAAACCACAAACAAAAATCCTATGGCGCGTTATCGCAGAAACTTCATTGCCGGCGGCACATTCTTTTTCACTGTCAAACTCGTCAACCCGAAATCGCACCTGCTTGTCGAACATATCGGCTTCGCGTGCGGCTTATATGGATGTACAAAAACAATATCCCTTTGAAACCGTCGCCGTATGCGTACTGCCGAACCACATTCACGCCATTTGGACGCTGCCGCCCGATGATGCGGATTATTCCCTGCGCTGGCGGCTGATTAAAACCAAATTCTCCGCACATTTCCCTCATGCCGAAAACCTGTCCGCCAGCAAACAGCGGCGGCACGAACGCGGTATTTGGCAACGGCGTTTTTACGAACAC
Source organism: Neisseria mucosa (assembly GCA_003028315.1). Lineage (NCBI taxonomy): Bacteria > Pseudomonadati > Pseudomonadota > Betaproteobacteria > Neisseriales > Neisseriaceae > Neisseria > Neisseria mucosa. Next base: position 665,071 of record CP028150.1, read on the forward strand.
ACCGTGCGCGACGAAATCGATTTGCAACGTTGCGCAGACTACATCTATTTCAATCCCGTCAAACATGGATTGTGCGGCAATGTCCGCGATTGGGCGTTTTCGTCGTTTCACCGTTATGTACGGGATGGGTGGCTGCCGTTAAATTGGGGCGGAAAAAAAGAAACGGCGGTAATGAGTTTTGGAGAGTGAATGCTATAAAAACCTATCCACCGCGTTCGGTACGCACGCAAGTAGGATTTAAATCATCTGTAGGTCTAGGCACAAATAAGTCTGCACAATTTAAACTCAACAACAAAAACCAATATATACTATACATATATATAATTAACTACTTTAAAGGCCTTCCGAAAACCAATTTTGAGTTTTCAGACAACGGCGGATTCGCATTTGAAGTGCAACTTTCCATAACAGAAAAAGGCCAGTATGCGGTAGCATACGGCCTTTCCTGCAAGAAAGATTGCCATGAGCTACACACAACTGACCCAAGACGAACGATACCATATCCAATACCTGTCCCGCTACTGCACCATCGCCGAAATCGCTAAACAACTTAACCGCCACAAAAGCACCATCAGCCGCGAAATCAAGCGGCACTGCATCCAAGGACAGCAATACAGCGCCGAAAAAGCACAGAAGCAAAGCCGGCTGACCAAACAGCACCGGCGAAAACCCTATAAGCCCGATTCGCAGCTGGTTCAACACATCGACACCCTTATCCGCCGCAAACTCAGTCCCGAACAAGTATGCGCCTACCTGCATAAACACCACGGGATCACACTCCATCACAGCACCGTTTACCGCCACCTCCGCCAAGACAAAAGCAACGGCGGCACTTTGTGGCAACATCTCAGAATATGCAGCAAACCCTACCGCAAACGCTACGGCAGCACATGGACCAGAGGCAAAGTGCCCGACCGCGTCGGCATAGAAAACCGACCTGCTATCGTCGACCAGAAAACCCGCATCGGCGATTGGGAGGCCGACACCATCGTCGGCAAAAATCAGAAAAGCGCGTTATTGACCTTGGTCGAACGCGTTACCCGCTACACCATCATCTGCAAATTAAAGAACTTAAAAGCCGAAGACACTGCCCGGGCGGCCATTAGGGTATTAAAGGCATATAAAGCCAGAGTCCACACCATCACCATGGATAACGGCAAAGAGTTCTACCAACACACCAAAATAGCCAAAGCATTGAAGGCGAAAACCTATTTTTGCCGCCCTTACCATTCTTGGGAGAAAGGGCTGAATGAGAACACCAACGGACTCATCCGGCAATATTTCCCCAAACAAACCGATTTCCGAAACATCAGCGATCGGGAGATACGCAGGGTTCAAGATGAGTTGAACCACCGGCCGAGAAAAACACTTGGCTACGAAACGCCAAGTGTTTTATTCTTAAATCTGTTCCAACCACCGGTACCCTAGTGTTGCACTTGAAATCCGAATCCAAGGACCTTTACTAATTTTGGGCAGCGGATATAGTTGTTTAAGAGCTGATTTCCTCTAGCGTCCTGCCTTTCGTTTCTTCGCCTAAAGCCAAAATCACCAATACAATCAGCATCATCACGCTGGCGAACATTATGAATATATTGCCGAATCCGCCGCTGCCGCCGACCATTTTGGCGACCACCATAGGCGCAAGGATGCCGCCGATGCGTCCGATTGCGCCCGCCCAGCCGGAGGCGAAGGCACGGAAGCGGAGGGGGTAGAGTTCGGGCGTGTAGGTGTATAAAACGCCCCATGCGCCGAGGTTGAAGAACGACATCAGGCTGCCCCATGCCATGACTTCGGCGGCGCTGCCGCTTTGCCCGAAAAACCACGCGCAGACGGCGCAGGCGGCGAGAAAGCCCGCCAAAGTCGCTTTGCGCCCGATTTTTTCCACCAATGCCGCCGCCGCGATGTAGCCGGGTAGTTGCGCGACTATCATCACCAGCACATATTCAAAGGTTTTGACCACCGTATTGCCTTGTTCGACCAAGAGTTTCGGCAGCCAAGTAAAAATGCCGTAATAGGAAAAGACGATGCCGAACCAGACCAGCCACAGCATCAGCGTGCGCCGTGCGAAAGGCTGTTGCCATAGTTGTTTGAAGCGGATGCGCTGTTTTCTCTGTTGCGGCGGTGCTATGGCTGTTGCGGCAGGTGTAATTCCCGCTTCATTTTCCAAGCGGCTGACCAGCCGGTGCGCTTCGTCCGTTTTGCCTTGCGAGAGCAGGTAGGGTACGGATTCGGGTAGGAATTTCAACACTATCGGGATATACAAAATCGGCAGCGCGCCGATTAAAAACGCGCTGTGCCAGCCGAATTTTGGGATAAAGAAATAGGAAGCGAGTGCGGCGGCAAGCCAGCCCAAGCCCCAAAAACTTTCCAGCAACACGATAAAGCGTCCGCGTACTTTCGGCGGGGCATATTCGCTGACCAAGGACACCGCGACAGGAAGCTGTCCACCCAGTCCTACGCCGACAAAGAAGCGGCAGGTAAGCAGTGTTGCAATGTCGGGAGCGAAGGCGCATAGGCCTGTCGCCGTGCTGTACACTGCCATCGTCCCCGCAAAAACGGTTTTCCTGCCGAAGCGATCTGCCAGCCAGCCGCTCGCTACCGCCCCCAGTGCCATGCCGATAAAGGCGATGCTGACTATCCAGCCCAGTTGCGTTGGCTGCAAACCCCATTCTTTGCCCAATGCGGGCAATATAAACGACATGATGCCGGTATCCATTGCGTCAAACAGCCAGCCTATACCGACCAATACCAGTAATTTGTAGTGGAACCTGCCCGGCGGTAATGCTTGCAGGCGGGAAAGAATGTCCATCTTGATTCTCCTTTGGGGTTTTTAGGAAACATATATAGCAGATTTACTTGGTTTTTGATACGGTACCTGCCGGCGGCCGTCATTCCTGCATAGAAGGGAATCCGTCGGAAACTTTGAGCAACAGATGTTTGAAAAACGGTTGCCGAAATTCAAAAGTGGATTCCCGCCCGTGCAGGAATGAAGGCATGGATGCTTTTGATTTGGACTTACAGTAGAGTTTTTGCGAAATTGGGTGTTACCGGAAAGCAGACCTGGTGCTTGAGCGTGTACTGAAAATGGTTTGGGGTCGTCTGAAAACGATTGGGCAAAATCCAATATGTCCGTTTTCAGACGACCTTTTTCTAATTTTCTTTTCTTTCTTCTTTTGCCCAGTGTTCCCTTACCCGCGCTTTGCCGTCCGCATCCAAACGGCGATAAAGATTGATGACTTCGTCAGCAGAGGCGGTGTTTTCCGGCTGTGCCGCGCCGAACAGGGAGCGCACATAATCATCCGCCGGATGGTTTTGAATATCCTGCGGCGTATCGACCTGCACCAGCCTGCCTTGGTGCATCACGCCGATGCGGCAGGCGAGTTTGGCGGCTTCGCTCATGTCGTGGGTAACGAAAACGATGGTGGTGCCGAGTTTTTTGTGTATCAGGGAAACCGTTTCCTGAAGGGAAGCGCGGGCGAGCGGGTCGAGGGCGGAAAAGGGTTCGTCCATCAGCAGGATGTCGGGTTTGGCGGCGATGGCGCGCAGGATACCGATGCGCTGCTGTTCGCCGCCGGAGAGTTCGTGCGGATAGCGGTTTAGGTAGGTTTCGGGCGGCATACCGACCAGCTCGAGCAGTTCGTTCACTCGCGATGTGCGCTTCGGTTTGTCCCAGCCCAAAATATCGGGCATCAATTCGATGTTCTGCCGCACGGTCATGGTGGGGAACAGGGCGATTTGTTGCAGCACATAGCCGATGCGGTGGCGTAGCCCTCGGATGTCGTAATCTTTGATACGTCTGCCGTTGAAATAAACATCGCCGTCGGTCGGCTCGGTCAATGCATTAATCATGCGCAGCGTAGTGGATTTGCCGCTGCCACTGCCGCCCACCAACACGAAAAACTCGCCTTGGTAAATGGTCAGGTTCAGTTCGTTCACGGCGGTGTGGCTGTCGTAGCGTTTGCTGACGTTTTTGAATTCGATTAAGGGGGTGTTGTGTTCAGGCTGCATCATAAATATCCTTTGCAACTTCGACAAAGCGGCGCGGCTCACGTTCCAAAAACTTTGGCAGGTCGTCTGAAACGGCGGCAAGTTCGCCTTTAGTAATGGCGGTGTAGGTGGAAACCCACGCTTCAATCTGCCAATCGGGCGTGTCAGGGTACGCAGCTTTGCGGCTGGCGAAGGCTTCTTCCACGGTTTCGTTGTGGTAGCGGTGCGGTTTACCGGTGATTTTGGTTAGGACGGCGGCTATTTCAGCGAAGCTTAATGATTGGGAACCTGTCAGCGTGTAGGTTTGATTATCGTGGCGGTGGTTGCCGCATGCGATGTCGGCGATGACGTTTGCCGCCGCTTGGGCAACATCGCGCTGCGAAACGCAGGCAACGCGCCCATCGTCGGCAGGGCCTGCGATGATGCCGTCTGCGTTGGCAATCGTTGCCATCATCTCGCTGTAAAAATTGTCGCGCAGAAAGGTGTAACGCATATTTGTTTGCCGGATCGCATTTTCGGTAACCGCATGGGTGCGCGCCAGCGTGAAGGTGCTGTCCAACGCCGCCTGTGCAAAAGAGAGATAGACAATGTGTTTCACGCCCGCTTCCGAAGCAACCTGCACCAAAGTCAAATGCTCCTGCTCGCGCGTCGGGCTCTCGGCGGCGGACACCATAAACAGCACGTCCACCCCGTTTAACGCCTGTTTGGCAAGCTCCAAATCACCATAGGCAAACCGCCGCGCCTCGCAGTTCGGCAGGTCGGGTGCTTTGGCGGGGTTGCGCAGCGGCAGGATAAGCGGCAGACCGCGTGTGTTCAGATGACGGGCGACCATGCCGCCGATGTTGCCGCTGGCGCCGGTGATGGCTAGATTCATGTTGTTTTCCTTATGCGTTTTCAAAAGGGATGGCTTTGCCGTTTGCAGGGTTTCTGTCAAACCATGTGCAGGCTGCTTTTTGGGTTTCAGGTAGCCTTATTCGTTCACCACCACCACTTTCCCAAATCCGTCCGCGCTTTGCAAAAAACGGTGGGCTTCGGGAACTTGTTCCAATGTAAACACGCGTTCAATTAAGATTTTCACATTAAACTGCCGGATATAGTCAAACATCGCATCCAGCTTGGCTTGCGACACATTGTCCGAATAAAAGGCGGTGAGATAGCTGTTGTTTTTGAGTTCGATAATCGGATCAAAATCGTTCACGTACCATATGTTACCAAGCTGCCCTGTATTGCAGACGATGCCGTGTTCGTTGATGTGGGAGAAAGAATCACGCAAAGTTGCCGGCCCTACCAATTCCAGAATTTTGTCGTAGCTTTGGTCGGTTTGCAGTTTGCCGTCGGCTTCAGTAATCACTTCGTCAAATCCGACCGCTTGCAAACGGGTAGCTTTGGCAGGATTACGCGTTGAACCGTGCAGTACGATATGCGGAAACCGTGCTTTAAGCAGCTGTGCAAAGGCTACGCCCACGCCGCTGCCTGCACCACGCACCAGCCGCGATCTTGCGGCGCAATGCGAAGCTGCCGCAATGAGCCGAATGCGGTGTAGTAGGCCTCGGGAATTGCGGCAAGGGTTGTCCAATCCAAATCGGTATGAACGGGGTAAATTTGCTCGTTGGGCAGCAACACATATTCGGCGTAGCTGCCGTCAAAGGCGCGCCCCATTTCGCCCATAATAGAGACGACCTTTTGTCCGACCGCCAGCGCGGGCGTGGAACTTTGCGCCACTTCGCCTACACATTCAATGCCCAAAATGCGCGGAAATTGGACAGACGGCGATTTGCCTTCGCGTGTGAAAATCTCGGAATGGTTGATGCCGAAGCCTTTGATTTTCACCAGTGACCAACTATCTTTGACATTGGGCGTCGGCACGTCTTGATAAATCAGTTGCTCTGGACCGCCAGCTTGGTAGATTTTTATGGCTTTCATCTTATCTCTTTCCTAACGACTGTTTTTCTCCAAATAATCCCGCACCACGCTTTCTGCGCTTTCGTCTTGTACTTTTACGCGGTAGTTTATTTCGCTCATTCGACAAGTAGGGCAGTGGCGGCAAGCACGGATAGTTTGGATTTCATGGGTGTTTTTTAAATTGGGGGAAAGAGGTATTTTAGGAATATCATACGGTTACAGCAAGCGGCGGGGTGCGGCAAGCGTAGATTGGATCGAGACCCTGCAAAACCGTTTAATCTATCTAAAACGTTGGGTTTATCAACCCAATCTACCTACTTAGACAATAAAATTACCCAAGTCGCCATCAGATTTAGCTGTAAAGGTCGTCTCAAAGGCAGAAAAAGCAGTCCGAAACTTCATTTTGAAGGTGCGGACTGCTTTTGTTTGGACTCGGCTAAGGCCGCCCCTTTAGGCGGCTGCCAAACTATTTTCTCTCCAATCTTTCCAATAAATCCTGCGGAGCAACATATTCTAAAGCATTCCCTGATTTGAATGGTACTAGGAATCTATATTCTCCAAGTTTGCTTAAATCGCTGCGGGCAGTATTTAAAGAAATACCGTATTGGTTTGCAATCTCTTGTGCAGTAAAGATTTTTCCGCTTTCTTCCACCGCTTTTTGCAGGATGCCGATTTGCCGCTGGTTCAACTTTCCTATCTTTTCGATATACTGGGCAATTGCTGCTTTGAATTCCTGCTGGTGTTTTTGTTTGTCGGAAATATAGTTTTCCAAATCGGTAACTGCCCGCTTGATAATGTCGCATTGGTAATAGATAAAATAGGTTAAATCCAAATCGTCGGTTTCTGCATGCAGATAGGATTTGGCGTATTGGGCAGGGGCGTTTTTCAGCAGGCGGCTGATGGATATGTATTCAAACAGCCAGTAGCCGTTTTTGAGCATAAACCAATAGAACAAAGCCCGCGCCGTCCGCCCATTGCCGTCGCCGAACGGGTGGATATAGCCGATGAGGAAATGCAGAATAATTGCTTGGACAACTGGATGAATAAACGGATTTTCTGAGCCGTCATAAGTGTTGTTGGCAAACGTGCATACCGCTTCCATCAGCGTATGAACCTGCCCGTGCGGCGGCGGTTGGTACAGGC